>CAZAOK010000007.1:31498-67228 GCA_964486725.1 uncultured Leptospiraceae bacterium | reverse complement strand
CAGAAAATCAATGCCATGCCGGTACAGGGAACCCTGCAATTCGGTAAAACCAAGTATAACATGAAAAAACTCGATGCCCTTGCCACCCTTGACTGGGGACGGGGTGTCTGGGACTATAACAGTTTCTGGAACTGGGCAAGCGCGTCGGGGCATCTTGACAGTAAAACCACTTTCGGGTGCAATCTCGGTAAGGGTTTTGGAGATCTCAGTTATGCTACAGAGAACTGTTTTTTTATCAATGGTACCATGACCAAGCTTGACCAGGTCGAATTTAACTATGACCCATCCGATTACATGAAACCATGGTATTTCGGATCAAACGACGGCAAGCTGGAACTCACCTTTACCCCGTTTTTCGAGAGAGAGGCAAAAACGAACCTGTTGTTAATCCGCAGTGAAGTTCACCAGATGTTCGGAGAATACACAGGAATGGTAATACCCGACAGGGGCAAACCTGTTGACATAAAAGGTATTATCGGATGGGCAGAAGAACATTTTGCCAGGTGGTAATTAAAAAAAGAGGATTAAATGATGGAAACACAAAATGATAACGGGTTTTTTTCACTGCACATGCCCGAAACAGGATTCGTGCACCTGCACTGGCACCTGACAGACAAAAGATGGGAATCACTGGCTGAACAGTGTATATGTGACAGTTACGGTGAACCCAAACTGTTTATCACCCTGTATTCAATACAGAACGAAGGCAAAACCCCCTTACAGGAACATGACGTATTTGGCCAGAAAAACAACTGGACCCTTTCTCTTGACGAGTCACTGGAAGGCTCTAAAATTGAATTTGAACTATTTGCCCGTGAAGAGAGTCATGGTGAGCGCGTGCACATTTTCACATCTGCGCCCGTACACATCCCCTATTCCCCTGAAAAAACAGCTTCCATGCTCAGCGGATCGGCTGCCGGTGATATGCTTGAATCAGCAGGAATAGAATCCACAGACAGGGACGCGTCAGATTACCGGATATCATCCTGATCATGACTTCGTCAAAAGAAAATACTTCAATAGTACTTGTGCTGCACGCGCACCTTCCATATATCCGGATTCCTCATCACTGGTTTCCACTTGAAGAATTATGGCTGTACCAGACAATGAGCGAATGCTACATTCCCCTTCTTCAGGTTTTTGACAGGCTTGATAATGAACAGGTCTCTTTCCATCTTACCATATCACTGAGCCCCACCCTCATACAGATGCTGTCAGACCGGTATTACCAGGACAGGTATCGAAGCTGGGTGAAAACAATGATGCGGCTTCTTGAACATATACCGAAAAATGAAACAGCAGAACAGGAAAAAAGCCGTACATTTTACCGGAATTTTCTAAATGACACACTCGATTATTTCGAGATGAATAAGAGGGATCTGCTCGATTGTTTTAAATTTCATGCTGATTCGAAAAACCTGACACTCATTACCACGGCCGCCACCCATGCCCTTCTTCCCGCGTATCGATCACAGGCTGAACTGGTAAACACCCAGGTGTCAATTGGAATGGAGGTGTTCAAAAAGCATTTTGACGCATCTCCTGAAGGCTTCTGGATGCCCGAGATGGCTTACTACACTGGTCTTGACAACATTCTTGTGGAAAATGGAATCAGGTATACCTTTTGCGACACTAGGGCCGTCTACCTTAATGGGAATCCACCCGCATCGGGACATTTCGCCCCATCCATCTCTCCCGCGTCACTTGTGTTTTTTCCAAGAGACCCGCTGCTATCAATGGCAGTGTGGTCGGCACAGCAGGGTTATCCCGGTGATTACCGCTACAGGGAATTTCATCATGATTACATGTATACCCTTCCTGATGATATTCTCGAATCTGAAGGAATAGACAGAATACCTGCAGGCCTGAAACTGTATGCCATCACCGGCGAAACCATGGAAAAAAACTGGTATGATCCGGAAGCAGCCCGCCGGCAGGCCAGGGTGCACGCGAAAGATTACATGGAGAAGATAAACCAGAGAACCTCTGAAATGAAAGACAGGGTAAATCACCCCGTATTCATACTACCATTTGACATGGAGCTTTTTGGCCACTGGTGGTTTGAAGGACCGATTTTCATCGAAGAACTATGCCGCCAGATCAGCACATCAGCTTCAGCCCGCATGCAACCACCCGGGAAACTTGCCCATGAAGACAACCTGCTCTCATTTACCCCGGCAGAATCTTCATGGGGGGGAGGAGGCCTGTTTTCCACCTGGTATCCACCGCAACTGGGCTGGTTGTATCCAAAAATTCACGATATATATTACAACCTCAAATCGGGAACGGAAAACATTCCCGCCATTATCAGGGAACAGCTGTTACGGGAGATCTGCCTTGCCCAGTCATCAGACTGGGTATTCATGATCGCCAACGGCCATACCCCCGACTTTGCCATGAACCGTCTGCATGATTACATACACGCAGCCGAACATCTCTCAGACCAGATATCCCGCCATGACCCCGACACCCACTTCGCCGAATCCAGAAAAGAAGAATACCCATTATTCACTGACATCATTGGGAAATATACTCAGCGAAAAGATTAGTATTTTTTTACCGCAAAGGCGCGAAGTACGCGAAGAGCGCAAAGTAAAAGAAAAGATAATATATTTTAAAAAATAATTATTTCCTAGTTGCCCTTCTCTGCGCCCTTTGCGCCTTTGCGGTTGATCTTTTTAGAAACCTCTGTGGTGAATTACAGCCTGTTCTGTTCTTCTTTCCATGATTTGGCGGTGTGGCGGTAATACTCGTAGGGGGGAGCTGATGCTTCCATTTTTTTTATGAGAAGCTTGCGGGCCCATCTTCTTTCTGCCTGCTCACAGATATCCTTTATGTTTCGGCCTGAAAGGCCTTCTCCTGCAGCAGCGACAGCCTTCAGTTCTTCAGGTGAAAGATGCCTGGCGTAATTCGCGAATATTGACGCACGTTCCTGTTCGTTTGGCAGCGGGAAGTGTATACACTGGTCAAACCTGCTTATCAGTGCGTGATCCAGATCTTTTTTCCTGTTAGTGGCGCCAATAGCGATAGTATTGGTTATTGAATCAATGCCATCAAGCTTTCTGAGTAATACCGACAGGATTCGCCGGGTTGCCTCGAACATGTTCTGGTCACGTGAGCCGGCAAGTGAGTCAATCTCATCAAGAAACAGAATACACCCTTCAAGGTCTTCACACGCGTCAAATATTTCCGCCAGGTTTTGCGATGACTGCCCGTACCATTTTGACATTATGGATTCGATTGGCACGTACACCAGCGGGATCATCACCTCGCCGGCAATGATCCGTGCCACGGTTGTCTTGCCAACCCCCGGCATCCCGTCAAACAGAATAGCACTTGGCCTGTTGCTCTCATGCACTTTCCTGGTCATCTTCGCAATTGAATCATATACCTCGGGGTTTTGAAGGGGCATGATAATGGACTCACGAATTTTACGTTTTACATCTTCATACCCCGCGATATAGCTCCAGTCAAGTGTACCCTTCTCAATATATACTGTTGCCCCGTACTGCTTCAGCCTCTGTACCGGGTCTATCTTCATTGATCGATAGGCAGCCTGAAATATTTCAAGCACGCAATTAACTTCCTCCTGTGAGAGGTTGCCTTTCTTTGTCATTTCAGCCTTGAAATTGGTGGTGAGGCCGAAAAACTCGATTTTAAAGTTATCCAGTATGTTCTCAGTCTTAAAGAGACTCTTGTGCAGGGCCTGGAAGGCATAATACCCATCACCGTAAGAATGAATTCGCACATGGTCCAGGTGATCTTTAATAATCGTTACGAAAACGGACAAAATCCCCTCGTTCAGTTCGGGCAATGGGAACATCACGTGGGTAGCTCCCTTCTCAAAGGATATCCTTGGAATCGGTATATTCTGACGCATAGAGAGACTCTCGGCGAAAGTCACCACCGAAGATTCTACCTGTGTTTTCATCCTGTCAAACTCAATAAGATTGTTCTCGATCACCGTATTCATGAAATATACTCCTTCTTATGTCTCATTACAATCATCGACAATTCGACGAACAAGGTAAAGAGTATTTTTTATACCAGGAATCAGGCCAGGGCACCACCATCAACTACCAGGCAGGCCCCGGTTGTAAAACTGGCAGCGTCTGACACAAGGTACAGCACCGCTCCTGCCATCTCGTCGGGTTCAGCCGCCCTCCGGAGAGGTATAGTAGGGAGAATAATGTTCATCACGTCCTCGTTCTGTGTCATTACTGAAGAGAACTTCGTTTCTGTCAATCCCGGCAGCAGCGCGTTAACCCGCACGTTGAAACCCGCAAGCTCCTTGGCAAAAGATTTTGTCATGGCAATAACTCCCGCCTTCGTCATTGAATATATACCCTGCATAATGGCGGGACGTACACCGTTGATTGAGGCAACATTTACAATACTGCCGCTTCCATTTTCCACCATCATTTTCCCGGCCTTCTGGCTTAGAAAAAAATACCCCTTCATGTTCACGTTCATGGTTTTGTCCCACGCTTCTTCGGTTGCATTAAGAACGTCACCAAAATATGGATTCGTGGCCGCATTGTTGATTAGTATGTCAAGTTTCTTGTGTTCTTTCTCTATCTGGGTGAAAAGCTGATCAATTTCTTCCATCTTTCCCGTGTGACAGGGAATTGACTGAGCCTTTCCTCCCGCCTCTTTAATATCCTGTTCAACTTTTTCAAGGGATTCTCTTTTTCTGCTGGTAAGAATAACCTCTGCCCCGTGGGCTGCCAGTGTTTTGGCAATGGATTCACCTATTCCCCTGCTTGCCCCCGTGACCAGTGCCGTTTTCCCGCTGAGATCAAAGCTGATTGTACTCATGGCGTCGTTCCTCCGGTTTACCCGTATATTTGCTATTATTCCATGCCCTATTTCACATATTGACTGACGGTACGTCAAATCAAAAAACATTCACTATACCCGGACGAAAATTCAAACGGCACCCTTCTTAATATCATTTTAATTTTATTATTGCATTTACCGGCTATTTGTTATAATACGATCACACAACAAAATCCAACTGAAAAATTGACATGGAGTAACCGATGGACAACCCTTTCAAAAGCCTGATGAACCCCCGGTCTATAGCCATAGTTGGGGCTTCAAATAATCCCATGAAGATGGGAACAATGCACGCGCTGAGCATCCTGAAGGATGGGTTCGATGGGAAACTATTCCCTGTACATCCCACAGAAAAAGTTACACTGGGCCTGCCGGCATATCAAAATGTTGAAGATATCCCGGAAACACCAGACCTTGCTATTTTCGTAATACCCGCTGCAGCAGTACCCGGCCTGCTTGAAGATTTCGGGAAGAAAGGAACACGCCGCGCCATTATAATAACCGCGGGATTCAGGGAAGTTGGTGATGACGGCCGTGACCTCGAGGACAAAATAAACAGTATAGCCGAGAAATACCAGATTCGATTCATAGGACCCAACTGCATGGGGATCATCAATACCGAAATTTCATTGAACACCACCGTGGCCGCACTCACAGAGAAACCCGGATATCTCGGGTTCATCTCTCAAAGCGGCACCTATGTCACCCAGTCCCTCCCCTATCTTCGCAAGCATGGTATACGATTCAGCAAGGCGATCAGCGTGGGCAACGAAGCCAATATGAATATCATTGACGCCCTCGAATACCTGGGTGAAGACAGTCAAACCCGTGCCATCGCACTCTACATTGAAGGAATACGAAACATCCCGCGTTTTCTCGAGGTTGCCCGTCGCATCACCCCCCACAAGCCTGTCATGGCGCATTACGTTGGCGGCTCAAAGGCAGGTGCACGAAAAGGCCTCAGTCATACCGGAGCCATGGCAGGACCAGATCACCTGTACGAGGGACTCTTTCGCCAGGCGGGCATATTGCAGATGCATTCCGTTGAAGATCTCTACGGTCACGGCTGGACACTTGCCACACAACCCATGCTGAAAGGGAACAGGCTGGGGGTACTCACAAATTCCGGCGGACCCGGCACCGCAATGGCGAACACCTGCGAGATGGGAGGATTCGATGTACCGCCGTTTTCACCATCCCTGCAAGAGAAAATTAAACCCCTGATACCACCCCACGCGCCATCCGGCAACCCGGTTGACATCACCTTTAATCTCAACCTTGATGTGCTGGCCACAGAGATTCCGCGGCTCGTAATGGAAAGCGGAGAGGTTGATGCCATCGTTCTTCACGGGGCGTTCAGGTATGGCTTTATTGAGGCCATATATCCTCATATCAGAGAACTTGTCAATAACGCCCCTATCGAAGATATACTTTCCATGATGCCTTCTGATTTTGAAAGTCCCGGAAAACTGCCCCATACCTACGGCATACCTGTGACAGTATCATCATTTTTTGATTCTGACGATGACTTTACCCGGATGTACCATGAAAACGACGTTCCCCATTTTGACGCCCCTGAAAAAACAGCACGGGCCATGGTTTCCATGCTGCAGTATCACCGGGTAACACTTCGTCAGCCATATACACAACCGGAACTGCCCGCAGCAGATCCTGAAGCTTCAGCCATTCTGCAAAAAGCTTTGAAAGAAAAAAGAAACTCGCTGGATGAGCATGACGCTAAAAAACTGTTAAAACTCTACGGTATACCCGTACCTGATGAATATATCGCCAACTCTGAAGATGAAGCAATCCACAGCGCAGAAAGTGCCGGATTTCCAGTCGTAATGAAGGCACTGCATCATGATATACTGCACAAGACAGAAAAAGGACTTATCGGATTAAATATTTCTACAGGTGAAGAAGTACGCCAAACCTACAGGCTTCTTCAGAAAAGGGCCGGAATGGATGTTCCCGTGCTCATCTATCACATGGTGGAAGGCTCAAGAGAATTCATGGCCGGAACCGTTCGGCAGCAGGGTTTTGGCCCTGCAGTGCTTTTTGGCCTGGGTGGCATCTTCACCGAGGGACTGCGTGATACTGCCTTCCGGGTTGCCCCCCTTTCATTAGATGAAGCGGGTGAGATGTTTGAGGACATCAGGGGCCGCCGTTTGCTTGGTGAATTCCGCAACATGCCCCCGGTAAACCTGGATGCCCTTGCGCGCTTGATTCAGCAATTAAGTTTTATACCGGTGCTGCATCCGGAAATATCCGAGATAGACTGCAATCCCATCATCATAGAAGGGAGCAGGCCTGTAGCCGTTGACGCACTCATTGTCCTGGCAAACAATGACCGGGAATAGTTGTCATACTGAATAATCAAAATTATTATAAAATGAATAATAATTCATCATCTCCCCCCGCCGAAGGCGGGGGGAGATGATACAATTCCTTTCCATTATGAAGCAAATGATCAATATTTTAGTCATAGCTGAGTAGTTACATATTTTGTAAAAAATGCATTGAACTGAAAAGAAAACTGGATAGAATGGAGAAGCATATACTGTCAATCTAAACCATACGGCATCATCAGGGGACATGATAAGTGATTTTCTGCATAACCATGCCATAGAAAAGGTGATATTTCTAAAAACAGAAAGCACCCTGCATCGTACGCTTGAGCAGTTTCTTGGCAAGAACAAGGTACCTTACAGCATTATTACCAGCAAGGATGCGATTCCCAATAAACCGTCCTGCTGTGTTATTATTCCCATCAGCATATACACCATCACCGAATCCATGGAGATGCTGCAGCACATTTCTACCATGGATCCAATGCCTCCTCACATATTATTTGCCACTGATTTTGTAGTGTCCTCACGATTCAGAAAACGTTTCGTTGAAGCCGGACTGCCTGGTGTAATTGAATGTGCCACCATACCCCGTTTTATCCCCTTTGATGAACACACAGGCACAGTGCGTACATATCCTTCGGCACCATTAAATGCCCTTATTTACACGGCAGAAAGTTTTCTTTCCCGTACTATTCATCGTGCCCTTTCAAAAAACATTATGTTCAACGCGCTGATGAAACTGCACCCGACGGTAATATGCGCTACCACCAGGCAGGGTAATATCATATATTTTACCCTGCACAGGCAATACTTTACACAGTTTCAGAACGTCAAAAAAATGCTATATGGCAGAAAAATTCACGATATGACAGGAACCCCGGAAAAGCTGGACACGCTGTTCACTGCCATTGAGAACCAGGATGACCAGCGGGAGATCGAGATAGAATTTAACTTTGAAGGACAACAGCACGACCTTCTGATAACCGGCGAACAGATCACGTTGCATAACAGTATCGAAGCAAATCTGCTTATCGGAATCAATATTACCCGGCAGAAAAAAACCGAGGGGATGCTGATAAAAACAGAACATAAATACAGAACCCTTGTAGATAATCTCCCGGATGGTGTTACCCTTTCATCTGAAGACCAGGTAGTCTACATGAACCAGTCATTTCTGGATATATTTGAATATCCTCCTTATGTATTCGTCTCTGATATCCATTTCAGCGATCTACTCATAGAAGAAGACTATGAAAAACTCCTGGCAACGATGCGTAATGATGAGAAACATGCGACACTGGAACTAAGGGGCGCCTCATACCGCGGACACGACCTGATTTTTGAAATAAGCATCACCCCTCTTCTCATCAATGACCAGCGATTTCACCAGGTACTCTGGAGAAACATCACTGATCATAAAAAGCTCTGGGACAAACTGTTGCTTTCTGAGCGCCTCTCCGCCATAGGTGAACTGGCATCGGGAATCACCCACGAGTTTAACAACATACTAACCAGCATCCGTGGATACGTGCAGTATACTGTCAACAATCTTGATGACATACCCTCCACCAGGAAAGCAATGGGTGTTATTGAAAAGATGACCGAGCAGGGGGGAACCATACTCCGTAATCTTTCAATGCTCAGCCAGAATGAAATAAAAAACAAGCAACGTTGTGATGTCACAGAATTAATTGATGAGATACTGAAAATCCAGGAGAAGATCCTCCTGAAAGATGATATCGTGCTGATACGTAAATTCAAAGATACTCCCCAGGTTATGGTAGACAGGGCATTACTTCAGCAGGTATTCCTGAACCTCATACTGAATGCTGTCCACGCCATAAAGCTCAAGGGAAGTGGCACCATAACCATCACCGTTGAAGAGACAGACGGGAAAGCCGTCATCCGTTTCCATGATACGGGAACAGGAATTGACCCTTCAATTGCAGATGACATATTTAATCCATTCTTCACCACCAAGCAGGGTGGCAGGCTCAACATTATCGGCACGGGAATGGGTTTATCCATTTCCAGAAACATTATTGAACAGCACAGGGGCAAGTTATATTTTTCAAGCACACCCGGGAAAGAAACGGAATTCATATTGGAACTTCCTAAACACTCAACCACGTATTTTTCTGAGAATAATATGCCGCATACTGGCATTTCACCAGATTTGCAGGATCTCACCATACTTGTTGCCGATGATGATGATGCAATACGTGAACTCTTTGCGACCCTGTTACGATCATTGAAGGTAGGAACAGTTGATTTTGCCACAAACGGTGCTGAAGCCCGGGATATCTGCCTGGGAAAAGATTACCATCTTGTTTTCATGGACGTTTCCATGCCGGCCCTTTCCGGCATAGATGCCTTCAGGGAAATTCATAAGAAGAAACCCGGTCAGAAAATAATCTTCATCACCGGTATATTCCAGGAAGATCACATAAAGGACATAGTTGACAGGGAAGGGGCTTTCGGTTACGTGAAAAAGCCATTTGATATATCCGAAATAAGTCAGATGTTATGCCGTTTTGTATCCTGTGACGATTCCAGGTAAGTAAAATTTACTTGCACTACAACCTTCTGAAACACTACAGTTGTACTGTTATACGTGACTACTCAGCTATTACTAAAATATTGATCATCTCCCCCCGCCTTCGGCGAGGGGAGCATAATATTATTATTCATTTTACGATAATTGAAACTTTTAATCATGACAGCTGAGTAGTTACTGTATACTACTATTCAAACAAGGAGCATATCGTGAAAAAAGCATCCATCGGGATAATTGGCGGATCAGGTTTATACGAAATTGAGGGGGTTGATATCATTGAAGAAGTAAACATTGATACCCCCTGGGGATCCCCGTCAGATTCAATCACAATTGCCGACGTAAACGGTGTAAGGGCCGCGTTTCTTCCAAGACACGGGAGAGGTCATTACGTGATGCCGCATGAAATTAATTTCAGGGCAAATATCGCGGCCTTGAAAATGACCGGTGTTGAAGAAATCATTGCCTTTTCTGCCGTAGGAAGCCTGAAAGAAGAGATACGTCCCCTTGATTTTGTACTGCCTCAACAGGTAATTGACCGCACAAAAAGCCGTGCTTCTACCTTCTACGGGAATGGCGTAGTGGGGCACGTGGCTTTTGCCGACCCCTTCTGTGAAAGAATGCAAAAGATCATACCCAAAACCGCCGAAAAACTGGGCATCGTGATGCACACCGGAGAAACCCTGATCTGCATGGAGGGTCCCGCCTTCTCCAGCAGGGCTGAGAGCCACCTGTATCGTTCATGGAATGCCGGTGTGATAAACATGAGCACATTACCCGAGGCCAAGCTGGCCCGTGAAGCCGAGATGTGCTATACCGTTATCTGCATGAGCACTGATTACGACTGCTGGAAAGATGACGGGGATCACGTTACCGTGGACATGGTTGTGGCAAACCTCACCAGGAACGCCGATAACGCCAAAGCACTGCTTAAGGCAATACTTCCGGAACTTGGGGGTAAAAGAGACTGCGGCTGCGCCGAGGCATCGAAATTCGCGGTTATCACCGCACCGGAAAAGCAGGATCCTGAACAGAAGAAAAAGTTAAAGACCATTTTACCTGATTATTTTTAACCACATTTTGGCCCCGGGTTATCTTCAACCCGGGGATTATTCAACATCAAGAAGTCTTTTTTTAAGATCATTTTCCAGCTTCAGCAACTGGTTTTCCACATGCTGCCTTTTTGCCCTGCCCTCTCTTTGGATATTAAGGGTTTCAGATATGGTGGACATAAGATTTTCATGTACAGACTTCAATGTTTCAAGTTCAACAATACCCCGCTCAGACTCCAGCGCCACTTCCCGGGAATTCTCCTTGAGCAATTCAGCATTTGTTTTTAACAAATCATTAGTAGTTTCCGTAACGGAACGCTGCATCTGGTACGCATTTTTTTGCCGAAACAGGCTTATGGCGATAACAACCTGGTTTTTCCACAGGGGAATAGTATTTAAAATTGACGTCTGTATCTTCTCAACTAATACCTGGTCATTACTTTGAATCAGCCGTATCTGTGGAGCAGTTTGCAGTGATATCATCCTGCTTAATTTCAAGTCATGCAACTTTTTTTCAAAACGATTTATCTGTTGTGACAGGTCTTTAGCTTTTTGTGATAATGCGGGGTCAGGTGACTCTGCTGCCTTTTGCATCAGCACTGGAAGTTCGTGTTCCTTCAATTCTTCGACTTTCTTTTGCCCGGCCATGATATACACATTCAATGCCTTCATGTAATCAAGATTCTTTTCATAAAGATTATCCAGCATTGTGACATCCTTTAATAACTGCACCCTGCTCTCATCCAGCTGCTGTATTATTTTATCAAGTTCAGAACTGAGACGTTCATACCTGTTCATAAACTTTTTAATACTTGTTGCAAAGTTTTTCAGAAAGGGGATTTTTTCAAAATAACCTCCCGATGATGAGATATTTTTAACTTTCAGGTCATCCAGTTTTAACATTAGATCCGAAAGTATATCGCCAACATATCCGCTATCTTTTGCCCTAATTGAATCAAGAATAGTATCAGAAAAAAGTGCAATATCCCGCTGGGCTTCAGTGCCGAATTCAATTATACTTTTATTGTCTTCAATGTTGAAATTGTTATAAATATCATTGAATTTCGCTTTTTCCTCTTCATTCAAATCCTGCATGGATAGTTCAAGTGTGTAGGTTTCATCCATATCCATGTCCGCCCCCTTCTTCAGATATCACCGGTCACAAATCAGCCTTTACTTTTTTCCTTGCTGCTCTTTGATGTCTTTTCTTCACTAGTGGTTTCATTATCATCTTTCTCTTCTTTAATTGAACCAAGAAAAGATGGTAGCTCTATCCCCACCTGTCCAACTATCTCCTGTAAGGGGGGAATTGACGATACAAAGTTTCGAACAAAATTTGAAGTGGTTCCCCCGTTATTACCCGAATCCCATACGGTGATTTTATCTATTTTAAGATTTTTTATAGCGTCAACCTGTTTCTCCACGAGGGATTCCATTTTTTCTATAAGTAACAATGTTGAAGCCATTTTTGGATCGTTTTGACATGCGGCTATGATGTTTTTGTATCCGGCAGCTTTCGCTTCCAGCAGTTTTTTTGCGCCATCAGCATCCGCCTGGTATTTCATAATTATAGCATCCGCGTCACCTCTGGCAATTCTTCTGCTTCTCTCAGCCTGCGCTTCAGCTTCAAGTTCAATTTTTTTCTTTTCAATTTCAATTTTTACTATTTCTTCTTTCTCTAACCTTGAAAGTTCAACGCTTCTTTCCGAATCAAGAATAGCTTTTTCCGCCTTTGCATCAGCGATACGGCTTCTTTCCTTGGCAATTGATTCTTTTTCGGCGAGTGTGGCATTATATTCAGCCACCCTTGCCTTTGAAACGTTTTCTCCCTCAACCGCAGAAGCCTCCATATCCGCTATTGTAATACGCTTCTCTGAATCAGCAGATTTTTTTCCTTTATCGGCTTCGGCATTTTCCCTTGCGATGCTGACTTCCTGTTCTCTGCGGGCTTTTGCTTCTTCAGATATCCCTTCTGCCTCCAGGTGGGCTATGGCAATTCGCTGGTTTTTCTCGGCTTCCTTTCTACCTTTTTCAGTTTCAGACATCTCGTAGGCAACCTGAACTTCCTTTTCCCGGTTTGCCTTAGACTCACCAATTGAACCGTTTCGCTCCTGTATTGCTACTTCAACTTTTGCCTTGTTAATCGCCTCGGCTGCTGATTTTTTCCCGATAGCGATAATGTATCCTGATTCATCTGTGAGGTCCTTGATATTAACATTTATCAACTGCAGCCCGATCTTAGTTAACTCTGAAGTTACATTCTCATTTATATTTTTAAGAAATTTCTCCCTGTCCTGGTTGATTTCTTCAATATCAAGTGTGGCGATAACCAGCCTGAGCTGCCCAAGTATCAGGTCTTCAGCCAGCTTTTCAATTTCATTGTATGACATACCCAAAAGTCTTTCCGCCCCGTTGAGCATTATTTCTGGTTCAGTTGAGATAGCAACAGTAAAGGTACTTGGAGTATTAATTCGGATGTTCTGTTTTGAAAGGGCTCCTGAAAGTGGAATATCGATTGTCATTGGCTGCAAACTCAAATACTTGTAATCCTGGATCAACGGGATAATAAACGCACCCCCTCCATGAATACACTTGGCACTTTTTCCTTTTCCAACTCGACCATACACAACCAGTATCTGGTTAGAAGGGCACCGTTTGTACCTGGTAATGGCAAGTCCGATAAAAGCAATTGAGATAAAAACAATCAACCCGATCAGGCTTGATAAAATGTTTAACACATCATTCATTGTTTCCTCCAAAGTAACTGGTTATTTATTACGTTATATTTTTTCCTCGTAGGGAAAAGGTGCAACAACAAGAACTCCATCCTTTTTGTCTATATAACAAACGAGAACTTTTTCGCCTGTTTTAATGGCACCCTTGTCACTTTTTGCGTTCACCGTGGCAAGACGGCCCTGTATGGCAACCTGGATTTGCCCCAGGCCAAAACCGCTTTCGGGAATACCCAGGTATACCTGCCCGACATTTCCTATTGCACTGTTAAAATCTATAGTACCGGATGATTCAAGTTTCTGCAGACCAACCAGCAGGTAATACACCGCGCCGAAGGTTATAAATCCAGTGAGAAGGGTCAGCGGAATAATTAATTCACTGGAGAAACTTGTAATCCTGTAGCAAAGAACACCTATCCATCCCGCCCCTTTTAAAAATGCGATTATGGTCTCAACAGATATCACATGGTCAACACCGTCACCGCCATCAATTCCATCAGAAAAATCCACATCATCCGCATCACTACCGGAAAACGAGAGGATAATTTTGACGAAAAAAAGAAATGTACCGGCAAGGGCGATCAACCAGTACACGGCTTCTATGTTGGATTGTATGCCTAATACTTCTTTGAATGTTTCCATTTGCCAGGTGCACCAATCATCAATGATATGTATTGAAAATTATCCGAATTTGATATTTGTTTTAACTTCAGGTCAAGTATAATATTGATTTTGTAACTACTCAGCTGTCATGATTAAAAGATTTAATTACCGTGAAATGAATAAAAATATGATGGTTCCCCCCGCCGAAGGCGGGGGGAACCATGTCTAGATCTGTTCATTATATAGAAAATGATCTATATTCTGATAATAGCTTAGTAGTAACTTGATTTTTTACATTTCAATTCCATCATGATACTCCAAAACCCGCACATTCTGATTGACTTAACATATACATACAGGTATAGTCTGATACATAAAACTAAAGACAAGAGTCCAGGAGGATGGCACCATGACTAAGCGCTATTCATTATCTGTATGCAGTATTTTTCTAAGTGTACTTTTTCTTATGGCCATAGCCCTACCGCTATATTCCAGTGATATGTCAGACGCGAAGATGCTTCGCGAAAAAAGCGAAAAAGAGATTCAGCGGCTTGAAGTATGTGTTAAAAATTTCGGTGACGACTCAGAAAAAGAGCGGTTTAACAAGGCACAGCGGCTTGTGAAAATGGGCAAGTTAAAGATCACCCAGTCACAATTCAAGGATGCCATCGACAAGTACAACCAGTACCTGAAAATGCAACATAACCTGTATGTTGACCTGGCAAAAAAATACATCAACCGCACCCGGGCTGTGAATGACGAGGTGTCCGAAGATCTGGTTGATCATATCGACAAGCCAAATGTTGACAAGTATTTCAAACTGGCTTACAGAAATTTAAAAAGCGCCAGCGACTCCATGAACCAGAAAAACCCGGTGCAGGCTATCAGGGACTGCAGAAAGTCAAAGGAATATTCACTGGGGGTTTACAAGCTTATCGGGCAAACCGTACCCGACAAGTACTCGGTGGACGTGATAGATATACAGGGAAAAATAGCCGGGAACTAATCCCCTCAGGTGGTTACCTCGTGGTCAATGTCTTTAAGCACTTCCCCTGCCATCTCCACGAGGGTATCACGGCGGTTCAGCTCGGGATGGTCAAGCACCTTCTCGAGCAACTCGTTTAACACTTTCCCTATTACCGGTCCAGGCTTCAGGCTGAATTCATCCATAAGTACTTTACCGTCGATATCCAGGTCGCGCACGGTGAAGGCATTCTCAGCTTCGATGATCTTGCCAATACGTTTCTGCAGCTTTTTAATAGGCTCGGGCATCCCCTCACGCATACCGTTACCCGCCCTGTCCGCAAGCCGAAGGTCAAACAGGTCTTCCAGGTTTTCCAGTCCGGCTTTCCGCATGAAGCGCCGAACCGCCCCGTCTGTCCACTCAGGCGTATAGTGAAACATATGATTGGATACCAGGTTAGTCACCCGCGCCACATCATCATTTGAAAATTTCAAACGGCGCATCATTTTGCGAACCATCCTGGTTCCGATAACTTCATGATTATAAAATGTATAGTCACCGTCATCCCCCACCCGTCTTGTGGGCACCTTGCCGATATCGTGAAGCAGGGCGGCAAGCCGGACAAGGGGCTTGTCTGCCGGTGCTGAATCACAGGAATAAAGGCTGTGATAATACACATCAAACATATGGTACTTGTTCTGCTCCACTCCATAACACGCGGCAAGTTCAGGCATACACTGTGCCATAAGACCGGAGGTGCGCATATATTCCAATCCAATGGATGGAATCTCAGCTTCAAGCATCTTCATAATCTCATCCCGTATTCGTTCAACAGATACTTTTTCTGCCACGTGCAGGGTTTCTGAAATAGCATTGAAAGTATCATCATCCAGCCTGAATTTCAGCCGTGCGGCAAACCTGCATGCCCTGTAGGTTCTCAGGCCATCTTCAGAAAACCGTTCAAGGGGGTTACCAATAGTACGTATCAGTTTCTCCGACAGGTCTTCAAGTCCACTCACGTAATCAACTATTTCCATGGCGGCAAGGTCATAGGCAAGACCATTGATGGTAAAGTCCCTTCTGAGTACGTCCTCCTGCAGTGTGTCTGAAAATGTAACATGTTCCGGCCTTCTGCCGTCTGTGTAGTTCCCCTCTGACCTGTAAGTGGTTATCTCGTAGGTGCCATGTTTCATCAGCACAGTTACCGTCCCGTGCTTTATCCCTGTGGGTATCACCCTTCGGAAAAGACGGCTCACCACCTCCGGCCTGGCATTGGTAGCAAAATCAAAATCATATACGTCAAACCCCAGCAGCAGGTCACGCACAGACCCTCCCACCAGGTAGCATTCATACCCTTCTTCACGTAAAACACGGTGTATGGTACGTATCTCTTCCCGTAACGGGCTTTTAATACCCAGTTCTTTTTTCACAACATTCATAATGTAACTTCTGATTATTTTATAATTACGTATTCTGAAGCGTCGCCAGTTCACTTTCCAGCCGCATCATGCGTGCCATCGCGTATTCAGCATGCGACCACATAAGGGGCAGCGCGAAGGTGAGGTATTTATTTTCGGACTGGGAAAGGATTGTCCTGTCAATCTCATCATACGCGTTCTTCATGTGGTTGAGCTCCTCAACAATTAGATCATAGGTAATACCGGGAACCATTATGTCAAGGGCAAACTCTTTATCAAAATCATTTCCCGGCAGCCATTCAAGACGTTTAAATTCATAAAAACGCTCGGCGGTTGTCAGGTGCTCACATAAATACCCTTCACGGGAAGCGTACCCGTCGATTATATTAAGTATTCTATCGCCTTTTTCAATATTTCCCGTAAAATAATAATACTGTGCCAGCATAGAGGTGTACTGAATCCAGGGGCCATTACCCGCGTGAATATGTGTATGCGGGTCCTCAATGAAAGGAAGATATCGCTGCAGCATTCCAAGATCGGGGTCCCACAGGGTCTGCTCAATAAACCTTATGGTATTTCTAAAGAACTCTGAATCTTGAAAATAAGGCTGTTCCATACCCGTTCCGAAGAAAAAGGGACTCATCAGCGTTATATCAGGACGCAGATCGGTTACCCCGTCAGGTTTGAGCCGCCGTACAAATCGCTCAGACATGGTAAAGACATTCTCGATGATGGCCTCAAACCCGTTCTGAAGTTCCATCTCTTCATCAAACCGGTTCAGCACACCATAGGCTTCACCCACCTCCCTGATAAGCCTGAGCATGAGCAGGTAGGCATAATTCACCCATATGGAATACCCTTCCTCGATGGCTGATTCGTGAATAGAGGTTGTAGAATAGAATAAATGGATCTCGTTTCTATAATAATTTTTCCTGGCAAAGGCAGAGCCACGGTCTATGGCATCAATAAAGGCTTCCGCGTTCTGTACATCCACACCCCTTTTCCGTGCTGCCAGCAGGTATCGGCTGAGAATAATAACCCCGTGGGCCACGTTATCTTCCTGCCGGTATATCCCCTTGTCCGAATTATCAATTCCATACCGCTGTCCCCAGTACCCGTCGCTTCTCTGGCAATGCAGTATAAACCTCGCGATCTCACACAGCAGCCTGAAGGCAATATCCCCTGACTTCATGGAACTTGAAACCAGCCTGTATAAAAATCGTGACGCGCAGGCACTGTCCCGTGGATACACGTAAGGATACCTTGATCCCGGCAGTGTTGCGAGAAGGGCGCTGCCCTTATCGGTATCGATGGTACATTGGGAAAGGATGTCAAGGTGATGGTTGATGTCCCGGTTGAGGTCAAGCTGTTTCCTGGTAATAACCGCAAGCTGTGGATTTTTCAGCACGTCCTCCCTGTTTTTCTTGCGGTATTTCACAACCTGTTGCAGCTCTTCCAGCATCATTTTATTTTCTTTAATTATATCAAGAAAATCCATGCTTGATAACTTAACAAGGTCGCAATCTTTGCTGCAACGCACGGTGGCATTGCGGGTATCATCAAGCAGAAGTGACATCTCACCGAAAAACTGTCCCTCGGCAAGAATGGAAACCAGGGTTTCGCTTTCCTTCACATTTCTATATACTTTTACTTCACCGTCCCTGATAAGGTAAAAAGCATCGCCCGCCGCGCCCTCGCGAAAAATCTCTTCGCCCGCCTCATGACTGACAAGCTCTACTTTTTCCAGTACCGCGTTAAACAAATCATCATCAAGACTTGTAAAGATGGGCACACGTCTCAAGTCATTTCTGAGTTTTCGGTCAATGTAAGCCTGGTCAAGCAGGCCCTTAACACGGTCAGAAGAAGAAGCGATTGCACGTATAGCTGTTTCAGGCAACGCAATAACCGTTGCATCGTCCACCACGAATATCGAACTTTCACGGGGTTCAGAGCTGAACAGTATGTCTTCACCAAAAAAATTACCCCTGCCAATTTTAAACAATTCATAGCGCGGGTTGTCGGCAGTGGGTATTATGGCCTGCACTTCACCTTTCAGTATCACGTAAAACCATTCATTGAACTTTCCATGCCTGCAGATAAGACTTCCCGCGGTATATTCAAAAATAACCGCCTCGTCAGCAACCTGATCGATGACAGAACTATCCACGTCAGAAAAGAAATCAACTCCTTCAAGAATTGTGGAGGGGGACATGTGCTGAAAAGATGGGAATCTTGATAACCTGTTTTGCAACTGCCCAAGTGTATACAGTTTATTTTCCATTACCATACCGCCCTTTCTATCGTGTAATCTCTGATCCAGCGAAAGGCCGTGTTGAGATCTCCTTTGAATGTTCTGATTCATGGTTATGCGGCGTTCCCGGTTTATACGTATCGTATGCCGTAACAGAGAAAAAGTAAAGAACACCATTCTTTAAAACTGGATACTTAAGAATTCCAGAAGAGTCAAGCGCCCTGTTCTCTTCGATCACCTCGTTATTAAGCTGTACCGTAACCCAGTTCTCCCCTTTTGTCATTTCGTTGGTGATGGGCTTACCGTCAACCACTGAAATTACACCATCATATTTCCCCGACCGTACCCCGTAATAAATTTTATACCCCAGGAGGTCATGCTCAACATTCTTTTTCCATCTGAGTGTTACTGATTCATCATCCCTGCTTTCGGCTTCAAGAAAAACCGGTGCCCCCGGCGAGGCATCAAGCTGATACCGCATGGAGATATCCGTAACAACCGGCGCCCTGTTCCCATCCGGAGAACCGATAAGGTGGGCCCGCCACTGGTAGTATTTGCCACGAAGATACCCGCCGTTTATCTTTTTCAGGTATATATTTCGCTGTTCATTTTCCACCCGATACCAGCGTGGATTCTCGTCAGATTTTTCAAAAAGGCTATCAGCGATTCGAAATTCCATCCATACAAATGTATGCGGGGGCAATTTTTCTTTCCATTTGAAAAGTTTTACCATGGTTCCGGTAGAATCGAAAGAATACACGGGACTGGTAATCACCCCTTCCCTGTTTACCGGGATTCTCCCTGTCATACCTGACTTCCGGTACTGCGATTCGGCTATCTCGGTTTCCTTTTCCAGGTCTTCATAATGCCGGTACGACACACGCAATTCGTCCATACACCCGTAAAAATTTTCCCCAATTATGACCGGGGGCAGGTCTTCACATACGAAGGCAGGCCGGTACACGTTAATAAACGGCTCCTCCCTTTCGGAAACGAAAACCGATTCATGTTGTTTACCGTCAATATATGATGACAGCTTGCCTGAAAGTCGATCAAAGGATACCGCGAAATGATACCATCGATCTTCATCGAGCTTTGGGGTTCGCTGCAGGGTAACATCCACAGGCCGATTATCCATGTTTTTAAACACGCCGCTGAAGCGTGCAACGATGGTATCTCCCTCGCAGACTATCTCTATTCCATTTTTTCTTCCGCTGGTGTATCCCACCCGGGAAAACAGGATACCGTTATCATTACGGTTATTTATAAGCACACGAAACTCTATGGAGAAGGATCCCAGGTCATTACAGTTGCTGAGCCAGAGGTTTTTGTCGGTCTGCAGCTCAATACGATGATCTTTTTTGTAGAACTTTGCGCACCCTTTACCCAGGGCTTTTTTCTGTTTAGAAAACTGGAAGGCAGCATCATTCACCCGGTAGTGCTGCAGATCATCACGTACCATCTGGTGTGACGGTGTATCGAAGGTAACCAAAAGATCAGATATCAGGGGCACGGTGGTACGTGAATAGGCAATATCTCCAAGGGTATACCCGGTATCGCCCCCGGGCAGTTCAACCTGGCGCACATTGAACAGGTCAAGGTCTTTACCTGAAAAGGTAATACTTCTCATGTCCTCATAAGAGAGGGACATGAGAAGGGGAATTGCCAGGAGTATGGCAGTGGTAATGCTATTTTTCATGAAATTCTTCATGCCGCCGATCCTTATTATTGAATTACTGGTTATTCTCTATATCGGCAAGTTTATCCAGTCTCCTTTGATGTCTTCCCCCTTCAAACCCGCTTTTTATGAAAGTTTGCGCGATCCTCTGGGCAAGATCAAGTCCCACAACCCGGGAGCCCAGCACAAGAACATTGGCGTTATTGTGCCTGCGGGACATGTCCGCCATGAATTCATTGGTACACAATGCTGCCCGTATTCCCTTATGTTTATTGGCAACCAGGCTCGCGCCGATACCCGTACCGCAAATAGCGATCCCGGCATCGACCTCTCCCCGCTGTATCTTCTGAGCCACCAGCTTAATATAATCAGGGTAATCACATGATTCCCCGCTATCTGTTCCCACGTCAATAAAATCAACTTCTGGTATGGATTCCTGTATGAAACGTTTAAGTTCCACCCCGGCATGATCAGAACCGATGGCCATTTTCATAGATGTACCCCTCTCAGTGTAACGATATCTCATAAAGGGCGCCTGTCAGCAAAACGCGTCCCCTGCGTAATTGATTACAGTGCAGAAATACATTTATGTCAAGGAGAAGATGCACCGGGCCGCCGGTATACCCTGATCGCGTCATCGAGAAAATCTGAAAAAACCACGAACCTGCCATCAGGTGACACGTCAAGCCCGGTTGGCTGGTTACCCCCTTTCCAGTATTCAACAACCTTCAATTTCACGGTATCAATAACGTATATCCTGCCCAGGTCGTATCCTTTCAAAAGATAACTCTTCGGATTATTCTTCCCCCTGCATGACACGTAGAGCATTTTCCTGTCCGGAGAAAGGACAATGGTATTGGGATGGTAATATACACCGATAGCCCCGAGGAAACGCTCATCATCAAACCGGTAGGGGACAACCTCATCCCGTGACATGTCTGAAACGAAAAGAAGACCTTTTTTGTAGAGGGGTACCGCGTGACGTTTGGCACCAGTGGTTCCAAAAAAGGATACAATCTTATTATTTTCCAGTGATATTTTCACCATCCGCCCGCGGCAGTCTACGGCATTATCTCTTCCGTATTGACATACGTAGAGATAACTGCCATCCTCTGACAATACCATCCCCCTGGGCACACCCTTTGCCGGTAACCTGATAAGCTCTTCGTATTTGTCTGCATCGATAACTGATATATCCTTACTTTCCCAGTTAGAGAAATAAACCCTCTTTCGGCCCTGATCATACAGCAGCACCTTTCCCCAAATTCCCTTTGTCTGTACAGTTTTTTTATATTCCAGGCTTTTGCTGTCAAACACATGCAGTGCCCCGGTGTTCATCTGTGATATCCAGAGTTCATTTTTGCTGCCTATCACCAGGCTTTCCACAAATCCCTCTTTAGCTGCAAACTTTTCCGGGGGAGCAATCCGGGTAGTTTTTCCAGTTTGAATATTAATAATATCAATGCCGGTATCATTCAACAGAGGAACGGCAACCCGCTGATTATCAATAAACCGTACGCTCTTGGGCTGCCGCCCGGTTTTCCAGTAATGCAGAAAGCGGTGCTGGTTACCGGCAGGGTCAAGGGCCACAAAAAAGGGTTGATCAAGGTAACGGGATTCCCGTCCCTGCAGCATTACCCGGGCGGAAAAATCCCGGTAACCCTTCTTTTTCACGTCAAGATCAAAACCAAGCCTGTCCCTGTAGAGAGGCACCTGCAACCGCATGGTCCGCATTGACTTGTCAAGTGATATCCACGTATAAGTCGTTTTCTTGCCGTTTATGTATACCCGCACATTTTTCCCCGGCTGCAGGGTAAGCTGCCAGGGCATCGTCTTAACCAGTTCTCTCTGGGAGGACGGGGGCAGTGGCGCGTCCATCTTCCCCGTGGTAACACATCCCCCGAAAAAAACAAGACCCGCCACAATACCCGCCAACAGAAAATACTCAACTGTAATTCGTTTAAAATCGCGCATTCCCCGGGGTCCTTGGAAAAGGTATCACGTCACGAATATTCTGCATCCCGGTAATGAACTGAACCGTCCGTTCAAATCCCAGGCCAAAACCGGCATGAGGAGCCGAACCATACCGACGAAGATCAAGATACCACCAGTACTCCGCCGGGTTAAGCCCCATTTCTTTCATCCTGTCTTCAAGGAACCGGAGCCTGTCTTCACGCTCACTGCCGCCGATGATTTCACCAACACCGGGAACCAGAACATCCATTGCCCGTACCGTTTTATCATCATCGTTGCGTTTCATGTAGAATGCCTTTATGTCCTTGGGATAATTGATAACCACCACAGGTTTTTTACATTTTTTTTCAGTCAGCCAGCGCTCATGCTCGGTCTGCAGGTCACTGCCCCACTCTACAGGGTATTCGAATTTTTCACCGGAAGCAGAAAGAAGCTTCACCGCCTCGCTATATTCCATCACCTCGAAAGGGCTTTCCATGATGTGCTGCAGGGTGTCAATTATCCCCTTTTTTATCCTGGTATTAAAAAACTCCATATCTTCTGCAGCGTTCCGCAGTGTATACGAAAAGATGTACTTCAAAAATTCCTCGGCAAGGGCATAGTCGTCTTCAAGGGTGGCAAAGGCCATCTCCGGTTCTACCATCCAGAATTCCGACAGGTGCCTGGTGGTATTTGAATTTTCCGCCCTGAAAGTTGGACCAAATGTATACACATCACCAAGAGCCATCGACAGCATCTCACCCTCAAGCTGGCCGCTAACCGTCAGGCCTGACTGTGTACCGAAGAAATCCTGACTGTAATCAACCCCACCTTCAGTCATGGGCACCCTGTTCATGTCCAGGGTAGTCACCCTGAACATCTCCCCCGCTCCCTCGCAATCACTTCCGGTGATTATCGGGGTATGCACATACACGAAACCTTTTTCCTGAAAGAACGTGTGAATGGCATAAGAGAGCACGTTACGAACCCTGAAAACCGCCCCGAAGGTATTGGTTCTTGGCCGAAGATGGGCAATTTCACGTAAAAATTCAAAAGAATGCCGTTTCTTCTGCAGGGGAAAAGTATCCGGGTCTGCTTCTCCAATCAAACTGATCCGCTGTGCCTGCACCTCGTTTTTCTGTCCCTCACCCGGTGAGGCCACAAGCCGGCCCGAAACCTCGATGCTGGCTCCCGTGGCAATACGGGCCATGTCCTCATATCCCTCAATACCGGCACTCACCACAACCTGCAGATTTCTCATGCATGAGCCGTCATTTATTTCGATGAAATAGAAATCCTTCGACTCGCGCCTGGTTCGCACCCAGCCCCTGGCCAGCACATCAAAATCATTTGAGTCGGCATCAATAAGTTCAACAATACGTGTTCTTTTCATAACCCACATTATCCATTTGAAAAATTATAATCGTCGCGCTAACCTTTACCATGTTCCGCTTTCAAGATATTCATGAATAGACAGGGCAGCTTTTCTGCCTGCCCCCATGGCCTCGATCACTGTTGCCGCTCCCGTGACAATATCTCCGCCGGCGAATACTCCTTTTTTCGATGTTTTCATGGATTCTTCATCAGCATTTATATTTCCCCATTTGCTTGTCTCGAGTCCGGGGGTGGTTGCTGGTATAAGGGGGTTTGGATTGTTCCCGATGGCAATAATTGCCGCATCAATATCTATGGTAAATTCCGAACCATCAACAGGCAGGGGACGCCTCCGCCCGGATGCATCAGGTTCTCCAAGTTCCATGCGCAGGCACTCCACCGAAGTAACCCTGCCATTATCATCACCGATAAAACGCGTGGGGTTGGTAAGAAGCTGAAAGTTAATACCCTCTTCTTCGGCGTGATGAATCTCCTCGTCACGGGCGGGCATCTCTTCACGTGATCTGCGGTAAATGAGATAGACATTTTTACTGCCCAGCCGAAGTGCCGTCCGTGCCGAATCCATGGCAACGTTTCCGCCCCCTACTACGGCGATACTGTCCCCCTTTACGATTGGGGTATCATATTCCGGAAACCTGTAGGCTTTCATCAGGTTCGCACGGGTAAGGTATTCATTGGCAGTATATATTCCCTGCAGGTTTTCACCCGGGATATTCAAAAACATGGGAAGTCCCGCCCCCGTGCCGATAAATACGGCATCAAACCCCTGGGATAAAAGATCATTTATGGTTTCAGCTGAACCGATCACCCTGTTAAGAACAATTTCTACTCCAAGCGATTTCAGGGCATCGATTTCATACTGCACCATCTCCTTGGGAAGCCTGAACTCTGGAATACCATATACAAGCACCCCGCCTGCCTTGTGCAGTGCTTCAAACACGGTAACAGAGTATCCCTTTTTAGCCAGTTCTCCTGCCGCGGTCAGACCCGCCGGCCCTGAACCTATGATGGCTACCCGCTTATCCCTGGGTTTCTCTATCTTCACAGGGGGTAGATGCTCCTTTTCCCTTTCATAGTCGGCAACAAATCGCTCCAGCCTGCCTATGGCCACGGGTTCAAACTTTTTAGCCAGCACACATTTTATTTCACACTGGTCTTCCTGCGGGCATACCCGTCCGCAAACAGCCGGCAGGGCATTGGTTTCCTTAATGATCCTGGCAGCTTCAAGAAAATTCCTTTTGGTAATTTCCAGAATAAAACCTGGTATATTTATTGCAACAGGACATCCGTCCATGCAGGTAGGATTTTTGCATTGCAGGCATCGCTCAGCTTCAATAACCGCGGTCTCCTCGTCATATCCAAGGGGTACTTCCTGGAA
This sequence comes from uncultured Leptospiraceae bacterium, assembly GCA_964486725.1. Taxonomy (GTDB): domain Bacteria; phylum Spirochaetota; class UBA4802; order UBA4802; family UB4802; genus M55B154. Next base: position 42,060 of record CAZAOK010000007.1, on the reverse strand, counting down.
ATTGCGCTTTCTGACATCGGGATCCTGTTCCGGCATCTTCTGTCTTGGGATTCTTTTACTCATATCTTCCACCTTTCGGTATAATCTCAGTTCACCTCTATAAACTTTCCAATTAATTATATCACAGTCAAGTAAATAAAGGGAGTACGTTTCCATGTCATATCAGGAATGGAACTATAATCCGGTAATGTTACGATCATGTAAAATAATGCATATATACTGTATTATGTATAGCAATAGTAAATGTTTATATATTATATTGTAAGTAATAATAAATAATAAACATATATAGCTATACTTACAATTAACTTTAGCATTACTAATAAAAGGAGATCTATTATGGGTAATTTACAAAGACCAAATGCCAACGATGCCACCAGAACCACCAACAGGTCACGCCATGTTACCCCGCAATCGGGTATTTGTTCACGATGCGTGGACGGCTGCGTGGGAAACTGCGAAATATTCCAGGCAACAATGCGCGGACGTGATGTACTGTACCCCGGGCCATTCGGTGAGGTCACCGCCGGTGCCGATAAAGATTATCCCGTCGACTACTCTCATCTGAACATACAGGGATATGCCACCGGTGCTCATGGTTTACTTGACCCCGGGCCGGAGACGGCAAGATTTCCGGATGTATCCACAGAGACATGGATCGGCAATCGCAACAGGATAAAACTGGATATTCCGGTATTTACCGGGGCCCTTGGTTCAACAGATATTGCCATGAATAACTGGGAGCATTTCGCAATTGGAGCGGCCATATCAGGTATCGCCCTTGTCTGCGGAGAAAATGTATGCGGGGTAGACCCAAAACTGGAACTTGACTCCAACGGAAAAGTTAAAAAATCACCCGAAATGGCCCGAAGGGTTGAAACCTTCAGAAAGTACAAAAGTGATATGGGAGACATCATTGTCCAGCTGAACGTTGAGGACACCATGCTTGGTGTAGCCGAATACGTGATAAGAGAACTGGGTGTAGAGACCGTAGAACTGAAATGGGGCCAGGGTGCCAAATGCATTGGCGGCGAGATAAAGGTAAACAACATTGAAAGGGCCGTTGAGCTTAAAAATCGAGGCTACATCGTTACCCCCGATCCGACCAAAAAAGGAAACCAGGCTGCCTTCAAGTCCGGCTCCATCAAGGAATTCGAAAGACATTCAAGACTTGGTTTCATTGACAAGCACGATTTCCTGCAAGAGGTAGAACGCCTGAGATCTCTTGGAGCAAAAAGGGTTACCCTCAAGACAGGTGCATATGGCCGCAGGGAACTGGCAGCAGCAATCAGGTGGTCTTCAGAAGCCGGTATAGACCTGCTTACCATTGACGGCGCCCCCGGGGGCACAGGAATGAGCCCATGGCGCATGATGGAAGAATGGGGGGTACCGACATTTTATCTCCAGAGCATGGCATACGAGATGATGAGACAACTCACCTCAAAAGGCATGTGGGTTCCCGACCTTGCCATGGCAGGCGGATTTTCCACCGAAGACCATATATTCAAGGTTCTTGCCATGGGTGCTCCATACTTCAAAGCAGTATGCATGGGAAGAGGCCTGATGATCCCCGGAATGGTAGGCAAAAATATTGAAAAATGGTTGAAAGAAGACAAGCTTCCAAAAAACATCGCTGTTAATGGCACCACAAAAGAAGAAATTTTCGTTACCTACGAGGAGCTTCGTGATATCTACGGGAAGGAAGTTGACACACTTCCTCTGGGAGCTATTGGCATTTATACTTTCACCCAGAAGCTTAAAGTCGGTCTTCAACAGATTATGGCCGGCAGCAGAAATTTTAAAACTGCCACCATATGCCGTGAAGATCTTATGGCACTTACAGAAGAAGCTGCCTCTGTATCAGGTATATCATATGTAATGGATGCCTACAGGGAAGAAGCAGATGAGATCCTGATGGAAGGTGCTGAATATTGATCAACCATGTAAGGGCTTAAAGGGTTAGCTCATGAAACGACTGGAGAAGAAAACAACGGGAATAGAAAACCTGGATAATGTGTTCAATGGGCTTCGGCTTGGTGATAACGTTGTATGGCAGGTAGACCATGTTGATGACTATAAAAGGTTTGCCGTCCCCTTTGCAGACAGCGCGTTACAAGAAGGCAACCGGGTTGTATATATTCGCTTCGCCGAACATGAACCCATACTGCAGCCTGGCCAGTACAGCACCAACTACACCCTTGACGCCAACAGTGGTTTTGAGTCATTTACCAGCAGCATATACTCCATTATCAGGGATGAAGGTAATGGAGTATATTATGTATTCGACTCACTCTCTGATCTTCATTCCGCGTGGGTTAATGATTTGATGATCGGTAATTTCTTTATGGTCATTTGCCCCTATCTCTTCGACCTGGAAACCATCGCCTACTTCTCATTGATGCACAATACTATTTCATTTAATACAATCGCCGCTATTCGTGAGACAACACAGTTACTTATAAATATCTATAATTCGGAAGGGTATCTATATGTGCATCCCCTCAAAGTCTGGAAACGTTTTTCTACCACCATGTTTTTTCCACATCTTTTAAAAGGTGACGTGCTGAAACCAATAACGGACAGTGTTGATGTAACCCGTCTTAGTACTCATATACAGAATAAAGGATCAGAAAGCACCCTGAGAAATCTTGATTACTGGGACAGGATATTCCTTAAAGTGGACGAGGCTCTTACACATCCGACCTCTCACGAGGAGATCGAGAATCTTCACAACAGTATTTCGAAAGCCATTATAAGCCGGGACGAAAGGATTCTTTATTTAGCCAAAAAGTACATCACCCTTGAAGATTTCATACTGCTGAAAGACAGGCTTACCGGTACAGGGTATATCGGCGGAAAGACTGTAGGGATGCTGCTTGCCAGGAGTATTATCAATGCCAATTGCGACAGGGAGATCCGCAACAGGATAGAACCCCACGATTCTTTTTATATAGGCTCAGATGTGTATTATACCTACCTGGTACAGAATGGCTGGTGGCACCTGTTCATGCGGCACAAGAGTGATGAAGAATATTTTTCAGCCGCGGCAGAATTACACGACCTGTTGCTGCAGGGAACATTCCCCGAATCAATAAAGCAGAAATTTCAAGCTATAATTGAATATTATGGACAATCACCTATTATCATACGCTCAAGCAGTCTTCTTGAAGACAGTTACGGAAATGCTTTTGCGGGAAAGTATGAAAGTTACTTCCTGGTAAACCAGGGGTCCCCCGAAGAACGTTTTTCTGAATTTGCCGATACGGTAAGAAAAGTATTCGCCAGCACAATGGGTGTCGAAGCTCTTGAATACAGGCATCGCCGCGGCCTGGACAAACAGGACGAGCAAATGGGTCTTCTTGTGCAGCGTGTGTCAGGATCATATCACGGAGAATATTACTATCCTGATATGGGTGGGGTTGGTTTATCCTATAATACATTCGTCTGGGACAATGAGATCAACCCCGACGCTGGCATGTTAAGACTGGTAGCCGGCCTTGCCACCCGGGCGGTAAACAGGGTTGAGGACGATTACCCCAGGATCATCTCCCTTGACAGACCCATGCAAAAACCTCATGGCAACACCGAGGACGCAAGAAATTACTCTCAGCATGAAATTGACATACTTGATATTCCAGAAAACCGTATACGCACCCGGCACATTCATGATTTAATCAACATGAATAATATTAAAAATCTTAACCAGATCGCCACCCGTGATACTGAACTTGAAATCGACATGCGCAGGCATGGAAATTCCGGCAACCAGGCATGGATAATTGATTTTGACAATTTTATTGAGAATACATCATTTGCTTCACAGATGAAAAGTATACTCCAAACCCTTGAAGATGCCTATGACTATCCCGTGGATATCGAATTTACCGTAAATTTTACCGAGGATAATAATTATCGCATCAATATTGTCCAGTGCAGGCCACAGCAGACAAAATGGGAAACTGCCCCGGTTGATATACCTGAAATCCTGCAGCCGGATAATTATTTTATTTCTTCTCCCGGTCACTTCCTTGGTGGAAACGTTGTGCTGCCGGTCAAACGGGTAATATATGTACACCCCGGTAATTACTCCTCCCTGAATCAGACTCAGAAATATGATATTGCCCGTTACATAGGTAAGCTGAACCGTCTCACACCTGGCAGGAGTGATACATCTGTAATGTTGATAGGCCCCGGCAGGTGGGGAACGACTACACCATCCCTTGGTATTCCTGTAAGATTTTCTGAGATCAACAACACTTCCATCCTGGTAGAAATGGCCCTCATGGGAGGCGACTTCGTCCCCGAACTATCCTATGGCACTCATTTTTTTCAGGACCTCGTTGAATCGGAAATATTTTATATCGCTCTTCTGCCGGAAAAAAAAGATGTACTATTCAATCTTGAATTAATTGAAAAATATTATGTTCCACTTGAAACTTTCCTTGACGATGGAGCCAGGTATTCCTCTATAATCCAGGTATATGATGATATTCCTTCTTTATTTCTCATGTCTGACATAAGAACACAAAAAGTCGTGAGTTTTTTCATGGATAAGACCTGACATTCATGCAACTTTCTTTGACTATTCTTCACATCTCGAGTAATTTAACATATCTGTAACATTTCACTTACAACGACCCGACAAAAACCATTGACATTCATCCTCCATATTCTTTGTTAGTATTACTATATTCCATTATAAGTATAACTAATCAAAACAAGGAGCTACTCACATGTCACTCATTAATGAAATTGTAGAAAAAGTCAAAAAGATCGACCCGGAGCAGAAAGAATTCATCCAGGCAGTTGAAGAAGTCATGCAATCTCTTGAACCTACTATTGACAAGCATCCGGAATATGTGAAAGCAAATATCTATGAACGTATTGTTGAGCCTGAGCGAGCCATTATTTTTCGTATACCATGGGCTGACGACAAAGGCACTGTTCATGTAAACAGGGGCTTCAGGGTGCAGTTCAACAATGCCATTGGCCCGTTTAAGGGTGGACTTCGATTCCATCCATCAGTTAATCTGGGAATTATCAAGTTTCTGGGTTTCGAACAGATTTTCAAAAATGCCCTTACCACACTCCCAATGGGTGGCGGTAAAGGGGGTTCTGACTTCGATCCCAAGGGAAAATCCGATATGGAAGTTATGCGGTTTACCCAGTCATTCATGAGAGAGTTATACAGGCATATCGGTCCTGAAACTGATGTTCCCGCTGGTGATATTGGTGTGGGGGGACGTGAAATCGGCTATATGTATGGATACTACAAGAAGCTCAGAAATGAACATACAGGTGTATTAACCGGTAAAGGTCTTGATTACGGAGGAAGTCTCATAAGACCTGAAGCAACAGGATACGGTGCGGTATATTTTGCCGCGGAGATGATGAAAACCCGGCAAAAAGATTTTATAGACAAGGTTGCCATTGTCAGTGGATCAGGTAACGTCGCACAGTATACAACTGAAAAGGTCAATGAACTTGGCGGAAAAGTTATTTCTCTCAGCGACTCCAGTGGAACTATTATTGACGAAGCAGGAATTGATGATGAAAAACTCAAATTCGCCATGGATCTTAAAAATGTCAGGCGGGGCCGCATAAAAGAATATGCTGACAAGTACAACGTATCCTACTTCGAAAATAAAACAGTATGGGAAGTAGTAAAAGAACAGGGCATAAAGCTAGATATGGCATTCCCATCAGCAACCCAGAATGAAATAGACGGCCCATGCGCGGAAGCTCTTGTTAAAAACGGCTGTTACTGTGTTTCTGAAGGTGCCAACATGCCATCAACCCCTGAAGCCATCAAGATTTACATGGACAACGATGTACTCTATGGCCCGGGTAAAGCAGCAAACGCCGGTGGTGTTGCCACTTCAGGACTTGAAATGTCACAGAACAGTCTCAGATTTTCATGGTCACGTGAAGAAGTTGATGATAAACTACAAACTATAATGAGAAACATCCACAGTTCCTGTCTTGAAGCATCAGAAGCGTATGGACAGAAAGGAAATTACATGATGGGAGCTAATATTGCCGGCTTTACAAAAGTTGCCAATGCAATGCTGGCATTCGGAATCGTGTAATTCCCGTAACGTGAAAACATTTACCAACATATTTACAAAAGGGGTGATGACGTGCATGTAATAAAGGAAAACAGTTTAATAGCAGAAAGTATTGGTAAAATGGTGGTTGATGCTCCATACGTCGCTGAACACAGAAAGGCAGGTCAATTCATCATTCTTCGAATTGATGAATACGGAGAGAGAATTCCACTTACAATAGCCGACGCTGATCCTGAAAAAGGCACCCTCACCCTTTATTACCAGGTTGTGGGTAAAACGACCCGGCAGATGCAATTGTTAAAAGAAGGTGATTTTATCCAGGATATAGCAGGTCCTCTCGGTCATCCAACTGACATCAAAAATTATGGTACCGTTGTGTGCATAGGAGGGGGCATAGGCATAGCACCAGTGTATCCCATATCCGCAGCCATGAAAGATGCCGGAAACAGGGTAATAAACATTATCGGAGCCCGAAACAAGGACATCCTCATTCTTGAAGATGAACTTAAAGCTATCGGTGATGATTTCATAGTATGTACCGACGACGGCAGTTATGGGAAAAAGGCATTTGTCACAGAAGCACTGCGCGAAGTAATCGATGCTGAGAAGGTTGACCTGGTAGTGGCTGTCGGCCCGGTACCCATGATGAAAGCAGTCAGCAACATGACAGGTGAACTGAATATCAAGACCATGGTGAGTCTCAACACCATCATGATCGATGGAACCGGGATGTGCGGCGGCTGCAGGGTAACCGTAGGCGGTGAAAAAAAATTCACCTGCGTAGACGGCCCCGAATTTGACGGCCACCAGGTTGATTTCGACGAACTCATGGTTCGGCTGGGAACATACAAGGAAGAAGAAAAGCAGTGCATGGACCATTTCGACCATGAATGCCAAATGCATGGAATGGAGTAAAACATGGGAAGAGATATACCAAGGCAAAAGCCGGGTGAACAGAATCCCGGCCAGAGGATAAAGAATTTCAACGAGGTATCAACAGGTTTTTCAGAGAAAACGGCCATTGCCGAAGCCGAACGATGTATACAGTGTAAGAAACCACACTGTATCAAGGGATGCCCTGTGAATGTTGACATTCCCGGTTTCATCGCTGCCATAGTGGAAGGCGACTTCAGCCGTTCTTTTCAAATATTGAAAGATACGAATTCACTTCCAGCCATTTGCGGCAGGGTTTGTCCACAGGAGTCTCAGTGTGAGATGTTTTGCGTGCTTGGAAAAAAATATGAACCTGTAGCTATCGGGGCTCTTGAGCGTTTTGTTGCTGATCACGAAAGGGAAGCGGGAAAAACTGAAATTCCTGTGATACAGGACAGCAAACAGAAGAAAGTCGCGGTTATTGGTTCCGGGCCTGCAGGCCTTACCGTGGCGGGAGACCTTCGCAAGAAGGGGTACCCGGTAACCATATTCGAAGCCCTCCACAGCCCGGGGGGTGTGCTGGTATACGGTATACCTGAGTTCAGACTTCCAAAGAAGGTGGTTGAATATGAAATAGACGCACTGTCCAGGATGGGTGTAAACATGATACTCAACAGGGCAATCGGCATGTCAGAAACCATTGATGACATGCTCAATAATGGATATGACGCCGTCTTTGTGGGTTCAGGTGCAGGCTTGCCGCTCTTTTTAAATATTCCCGGTGAAAATCTTACAGGGGTCTATACCGCTAACGAATACCTTACCAGGGCTAACTTAATGAAGGCATACAAGTTCCCTGAATACAGCACCCCCATAATAAAGGGAAAGAATATTGCCGTGTTCGGTGGAGGTAATGTAGCCATGGATGCCGCCCGAACCGCCAAACGGCTGGGTGGAGAAAATGTATATATTATATACAGGCGAACCATGAATGAACTTCCGGCACGTGTTGAAGAGGTTCATCACGCCGAAGAAGAGGGAATAATATTCAAACTGCTCTCCAATCCCACAAGATTTATCGGCAATGAAAAAGGTCACCTGGAAGGTGTTGAGTGTCTGAAAATGGAACTGGGTTCACCTGACGAATCAGGACGAAGAAGACCGGTACCCATAGAAAATTCTGAATTTGAGATTCCGGTTGATCTTGCCATAATTGCTATTGGGAATGCCCCAAATCCAATAATACAGAAAACGACCTCTGGTTTGGAAACCACCAGGTGGGGAACCATCATGGCTGATGATGAAACAATGAAAACTTCCAGGGAAGGTGTATTCGCCGGGGGTGATATTGTATCAGGAGCAGCTACCGTAATACTTGCCATGGGTGCAGGCAGAAAAGCTGCAACAGCCATGGACAATTATCTCAGCACCGGAGAATGGTAAAGGTACCATTCAATATATATTCAAAAAAAAAGCGGCCTGTCTGGCCGCTTTTTTTATCTGTACTCACGATTAGATGAATATTTACCTGTACATGTTTTCTATTTCATCTTTATACACATCGATAATCACCCTCTTCTTTGGTTTCTGGGTGGGGGTCATCATCTCGTTATCCTCGGTAAACCTGCGTCGAAGTATGGTATATTTTCTTACCTGCTCAAAGCGCTCCAGTTTCTTGTTAACTTCCTGGATCTCCCTGTCTATTAACTCTTTCATTATTTCCTGGTTCACGAAATCTTCACCAACTTCCACGCAAATCTGCATACCACCGATATCACCATAGACTACGGCATCCCTGTCATAAGTAATATTCTCTCTGTCATACAGGTCCATGAAATAGGCGAAACTTGGCACAACCAGGGCTGAAATGAAATTCCGTTCATCACCGATGAAAAAAATCTGCTCCACTACGCTGCTGGTAGAAAAAAGATTTTCCAGCTTCACGGGGGCTATGTTCTTGCCAACCGCTGTACAGATAATAGCCTTCTTGCGCTCAACAAACTTATAATACCCGTCAGGTGACTGCTCAACCACGTCACCCGTCATAAACCACCCATCCGGCGTAAATGATGCCGCGGTATCCTCTGGCTTGTTCAGATACTCTTTGAAGATTCCCGCGCCCGATAGTTCCAACTCTCCATCCTCGGCCACCCTGCTGATACTTCCATTGGCATTTTTACCCATGTAACCAGGTTTGCAGGCCGTGAGGGGATTTAGCAATGCCGCGTTGAAACTTTCAGTAGAACCATATCCTTCCACGACTGCAATCCCAACAGCGTAATAGAATTTTAAAAGATCCGGTGAAATACTGGCACTTGCCGAGAAGGAATGCCTGAAATTTTTGCCAAACAGCCCGCGTACTTTTTTGAAGATAATTGTATCGGCAACTTTAAACTTAACCCTGAGTCCAAGCGGCATCATGGAAGTAAATTTCAGGTTTGAACGCATGTCATAACAGTCATTTTCGTCCTTCCTGTATTCAAGTGCCTCATATCCCACCTTCATTGCCCAGTTGAAAAGTTTTTGCTTCACCGCACTTGCTGCCATCTGGTCTTTTATGGTAACATATATTTTTTCATATAACCGTGGAACACAATTAATCCAGGTAGGGTTATACTTCTGCATGTCATCCACAAGGGTGGCTGGCTTGTCCGCGTAACAAATGCACGCCCCCTCACGTAAACCGAGCCACTGGCATGATCCCCTGTCAAATACGTGGGACAGCGGCAGGTAGCACAGGGTCACGTCCTGTTCGGTTATATCCATTTCATATTGATGAAAGTAATCCCGGGTTCCTTCAAGGCGTGATGCTGCTGACCAGTTGGTGATAACAACACCCTTACCAATTCCCGTTGTACCGGATGTATACAGAATGGTAAACCAGTCATCTATGGTAAGAGATTTCCTTAGTTCTTCATATGATTTCAACATCGCGGCATCTTTTTTTAGTTCAGTCCCTTTCTCTATGAGGTCATATAACCCCAGTATGGATTCACTCTCTGATCTAAAGGCTGGATCCATGATTATTAGTTTTTCCACCCCCGGTATCTGATCCATAACCGGTTTAACCTGCTTTAATAACGAAGCACTTCCAAGAAAGAGAAACCTGCTTGCCGAGTCATTCATAATATAAATGACCTCGTTGTTAGAGAGGGTGGGGTAAATTGTCACGCTGGCAACACCGCAACTGGCAAGGGCGATGTCCACCTGTGTCCAGATATGGCTGGTGGGTGCCATAAGCCCGGCCCGTTCTCCTTTTTTTAGACCAAGATCAATAAGCGCGCACGCTATGGATTCTACACGATCCTGAAGTTGGGCATATGTGAAAGACCCGTTATTATCACCCTGAAACAGGGCAACATTAAATTTTTGTGCCAGGCTGTCCGGAAACTGCTCACATGTATCATAAAAATATTGCGACATTGTCTTTACATATTCAAAAGACATAGTATCCCCCTGGTTTATATGCTATAATCACATAGCGTATCAAACATCACGTCATGGAATGTCAATACACAATTATGATATATACAAATATTACTATATTAATATATATCTCATATGTTCATGTATAACAAATAATTTCTATTTCAGCCTGTTTTTGATACTCTCTATGGATTT
>CAZAOK010000007.1:0-31398 GCA_964486725.1 uncultured Leptospiraceae bacterium | reverse complement strand
TCCTGTATCAACCTGTCAGCATATTCCTTCAGCCCTGACTTCTTCTTCTTCGACATCTCTTTTTCAAGTGCCCGGTTCTGTTCAAGAAGATCCTGAACTTTACCCGGAACCCCCTGTTCTGCCACGTTCAGTTTTTCTGTCAGCTGCTCCAGTATCTGCTGCTGGGCCACAAACCGTTCGTATATTCCGCGAAGGGTTACACCCTCAATACGCCGCATACCAGCACCGGGAGAGCCTTCACGCAATATCTTGAAAACACCGATCTTCCCGGTATTGTCCACGTGGGTGCCCCCACACAGTTCCATGCTGAAATCGTCAATTTTCACCACCCGCACATTGTCATCGTATTTTTCATCGAATACCGCAACCGCTCCCATTGCGATGGCTTCATCAAGCTGCCGCTCTTCAGTCTCGACAGGCACGTTCTCCCATATTTTCCTGTTCACCAGTTCTTCAACAGACCGTATCTCGTCATCACTCATCTGTTTAAAATGACTGAAATCAAAACGAAACCGTTCAGGCTCCACAAGTGAACCCGACTGCTGCACATGATCCCCGATTATACTTTTTAAGGATGCCTGTAACAGGTGTGTTGCGGTATGGTTTGCCCGGGTGAGGTTTCTTCTCACAGTGTCTATCTCAAGGGTTACCACGTTACCCGCTTTAAATACACCCTTAGTTACCACCCCAATGTGGAATATGGTATTGTTAAATTTCCTGGTATCCTCAACAGTAAACAAAGCGCCCGCGTCGCTGTATATGCGACCCCTGTCCCCTACCTGTCCACCGGATTCAGCATAAAAGGTAGATGCCCCGGTAACAAGAATACCCCTGGAACCTTCATCAAGGGTATCAGTCATTTTTTTCATGGAATGCATTACAATTATTTCTGAAGAGGTACTGTCATTCTCATATCCCTCAAAAAAGGTGGCACCTGCTTTCTTCGCAAGCTCCTCGAATATCTTCTCGTATTCTGATTCAGCACTTTTCCAGCTCTGTTTACCTCTTTCCCGCTGCTTTTTCATTTCATCTTCAAATCCGCCGGTATCAACCTTAAGATTTTTTTCTTCTGCCATCTCCACTGTCATCTCAAGGGGAAATCCAAAGGTATCATAGAGCAGAAAGGCGTCCTTGCCGGATATTGTGTCTTGTCCACCTTTGTCCAGCTCACTTATAATATCTTCGAGCTTCTGCATACCGTTATCCAGTGTTTCCAGGAAACGTTCTTCTTCCCCTTTCAACAGCTCCTTCACGTTGAAAGCAGCCTTTTTTATTTCAGGGTAATAATCTCCCATTATATCCACGATAGGATCAACCAGCCTGTATACGAATGGTTTATTAACACCTATCTGCCTTCCATACCGAAGAGCCCGTCGCAGAATTCTACGAAGCACGTATCCCCTTCCTTCGTTTGAAGGATAACCCCCATCGGATATGGCGAAGGTAAGGGCCCTGGCATGTTCAACTATAACGTTAACGGCAGTAGCATCATCACCTTCGTATACAGTGTCCGTCTCCCTGCATACGAACTCCACCAGTGACTTCAGTTCATCGGTGTCATATATTGAATCAACATTCTGCACAAGGGTGGCAAGCCGTTCCAGCCCCATCCCCGTATCAATACCGGTTTTGGGCAGCGGTGTAAGCTCGCCCTTTTCATCCTGGAAAAACTGGTTGAACACCAGGTTCCAGTATTCCATAAACCGCTCACAGTCACATCCCGGCTTACAGTCTTCTGACCCGCAGCCGTATGCCTCACCCCTGTCGAGGTAGAGTTCAGAACAGGGCCCGCACGCGCCGGTATCACCTGCGGGCCCCCAGAAGTTGTCCTCCCTGCCAAGGCGCACAATACGCCCGGCGGGAACGCCAATATCCTTATTCCAGATATCGAATGCTTCATCATCATCCTGGAAAATGGATATCCATATTGTATCCGGCGCAAAACCGATCACATTTACCGAGTAATCCCATGACCACTCAATAGCCTCTTTCTTGAAGTAATCACCGAAAGAAAAATTACCAAGCATCTCAAAGAAAGTACAATGACGCTTTGTCCGTCCCACCTCTTCAAGATCACTGGTACGCAGGCATTTTTGCACAGATGTAGCCCGTGTATACTCAATGTCAACAGTTCCCGCGAACATGGGTTTGAACTGCACCATGCCTGCCGTAGTAAATAGAAGCGTGGGGTCATCCTTTGGAATAAGAGAACTGGACGGCACAACCCTGTGCCCGCGTTCCCCGAAATAATTTAAAAACGAATCCCGCAAGTCCCTGACAGTCAACATATCTGTTCCCCTTTAATAGCTATCCTGTGAATCATTATCAAACAAGCCGTCACCTTTCAGACGGCGCATAACCTTCTGTATCTCATCGAACTCAAAACCCCGTTGACCAAGGTATTGTACAACCTTTCCATAGGGGTTCTTTTTCCTCTTAACCCGTAATGCTTTCTTCAGCGCGATAGCATAAATATCATCCAGGTTGGGCTGCTCTTTTTCGCTTTTGCGTATTGCCTTAGTTATCAGTTTACGATCAACCCCTCTTTTCTGAAGCTCTGCCCGCAGCAGGTTGTCTCCCACCGTTTTTGCCCTTCGCTTATTCCTGATAAACTGAATGGCATACTGGTAATCATTCACATACCCTCTTTCTTCAAGGTCTATAAGCACTTCCCTGATAATGTCCCTTGAGAAACCCTTGCGGGAAAGTGCTATATCAAGTTCCCTGGCCGAGCGGTTGCGCACCGCCAGGTAATCATATGCCTTCCGCCTGCAGGTAAAACGGTCTGACTCTTCTTTTAGTTGCTGGTATTCAAGGTGGTCAACTACTTTTCCCGCCTCCAGTTGAAACATACCGGAAACGCCATATGGTATACGAAAAGCTTCACCGGTGTCACACAACACCTGCAGAAAGTCATCCCTGTATTGTATGGAAGAAATGGTTACCATAAGCGCACTCTTTCTTCTTTTGTTTCATGAAGTGAACATACCTGTCAACAATATATACTCACCTGCAAATATATTCATAAATTAATGGCTATTGTTCTTAATCTAAATTTCTTTTCCCATACACAAAAAGGGATGCCCTTTTCGGCATCCCCCTGTTTTCTTGATACATGTATATTCTTTTATCGTTTTGAGAACTGAAATTTCTTCCTGGCTTTTTTCTGTCCGTATTTCTTACGCTCAACAACTCGCGAATCCCTGGTAAGAAATCCGGCAGTACGCATCATCTTGTGATACTTGTCATCCATTGAAGAAAGGCATCGTGCGATTCCAAGTTTCACCGCGCCGGCCTGGCCTGACCATCCACCACCGATAACAGTGGCAAACACATCATAATTATTAATCTGCTCAATTTCTTCAAGCGGCTGCCGTACCACCAGTTCAAGGGTCTGTCGTCTGAAATATTCAGATATCGGCTGTTTGTTTATGGTGATAGTTCCGTTCCCCGGTTTCACCCATACCCTCGCTACAGCTGCCTTACGTCTTCCGGTTGCGTATAATTTTTTATCTGCCATTATAAGTACCTCTTACAATTCTCCTGTTTACAGTTCAAGCGCTTCGGGTTTCTGCGGCTGATGCGGATGTTCCTCACCGGCATATACCTTGAGGTTTTTGATTACTTTTCGCCCCAGCTTATTCTTCGGCAGCATTCCCCATACCGCGTGCTCCACGATGTAGGTGGGATTTTCTCTTTTAATTTTCTCTATATTAATGAATTTCTTCCCACCCGGATGCTGGGTATGCTTGAAATATTCTTTCTGGAATTCCTTTTTACCGGTCAGCACAACCTTGTCCGCGTTTATTATAATTACGTTATCACCATTATCAAGGTGAGGGGTAAAGGTCGGCTTATGCTTTCCACGGAGAACCCGTGCAACTTCCGTCGCAAGCCTGCCAAGAATCTTGCCGCTGGCATCAACGATATACCATTTCTTCTCGATCTGGGATTCTTTCAATGAGAATGTTTTTTGTCGCGTTATCATCGTCTCGTCCTCTTTATATTACACGTGCGTATAATTTCACAATTATATCCAAAAAGAATTGGAAAACAAAACTACTGTTGCCCCCTGTTTTTGTCAATAAAAAATACCAGGGACACTAAAATATCTCCCCTCCGGTTTTATCCGGATGGATAATGACAAATGTATGCCAGCCATTGTAATTTTCAAGATTAATTACATACAATATAGAAAAATATGTGGTATATACTATCACACAGCTTTAAATACATGAAACCGCCCGCTTCGCTCGATAATTTATCATTCCAAAAATTCCGGGAAGAGGGTACCTCTTAAACGGGAAAAAACATCAAGTGGCGGGGATATACGAACAGGCACATCCATGTGCCATCGATTACACATCCCTGTGATGAACAAACTAACCTGAAAACTGGGAAAGCAGAACTTCAGCAGCGTCAGAAAGGGCATCAGACCGGTTAAAATCATACCTGCCGTTATGAACAGCGTCACGTAATTCAGCAAGCTTCAAAGCCCTCTCGGGAGTTCCCTGCTGTTCATTTCCCCGTTGCAGCAATTCCCTTATTACAGGTTCGTAGTCCCTTGCTATTTTCAAGATCCTGGCCCTGTCTAATTCCACGTTTGATTTTAACTGGTAGAGACGACGGGCTTCACTGGATATCTCCACAATATCCTCTCCCCCGCTTGCCTTCCTTAAAAAGGTGCGTGACCGCCTGTTGCCGTCAGGCTGATCAAATTGGGGAATATTTCTCGGTGTTGTTCCACTAAACTGGTATATCTTCATACATATCACCTCTTTACTCATTATTCTGCGCACAACTTCTACTAATAGTATCGTCACAACTACATCTATGTTTAGCTACATTTATGTGTAGTGTGTATTTTTTTGAAAAAAATAAATTTACAGGCTCATTCCGGAATTTTGGGAAAAACCATCATAATTTATTTTATGTCTATAAATCATTATTAACAATCCAAAAAAGTTTATAATATCATATGAATGATTAGTGAATAGTGAGCCGTGAGAAGTGAACTGATCACTCGTCACTACTAACTTTTCACCTTTCACTTAATTCCATTTATTAACCCTGCTACCCTCCCACCAGCACTATATAATAATAATTGCCCTCAAAACAGAAACCATGCATAATGACCAACAGCACGATCAATGGAAGGAGACCGGAACTGATGCGACGAAAACTCACTGCCTTTTTCAAACGATACTTCAGCACCCTGAACATGAACCCCCGCTTCATACGCCCCCGGTCACCCGTGTTTGAAGAAGAAACCCATGAACCAACCAGGTGGAAAGTGAACCTCTTTCTTCTCATCATCACCCTCATCACCACAACCCTTGCCGGCACATCCGGCGGGGACAGTATTGTGGAGATTATAATAAGCGGGCTTCCCTTTTCACTCACCATCATGGCCATACTATTGTCCCACGAGATGGGCCATTACCTGGCTGCCCGTCGTTTCCGCGTAAAAGCCACGCTGCCATATTTTATCCCATTCCCCTCCATCATCGGAACCATGGGGGCGGTCATCAAGATCAAGTCTCCCATCAGAAGCCGGCGGGCACTCCTGTACATCGGCGCCATGGGTCCCCTTGTTGGATTCGCGTTGAGCATCGCCGCCGTGATAATCGGCCTCCACCTGTCAGAGATACGCCCCCTCCCCGAGATGAAACCGGGAGCATTTGTCCCCATATTCGGCGATTCACTGCTGTTTGCCTTCCTGGTAAAGATCATACTGGGCACAATACCGCAGGGGCAGGACGTCTTCCTTTCATCATACGCCTGGGCCGGCTGGATCGGCTTCCTGGTCACCAGCCTCAACCTGATGCCCATGGGACAACTGGACGGCAGCCATATCCTCTACGCCCTGATAGGACGCAACCAGCTGTACTTCGGCTGGGCAGCCTTCGCCGCCCTGATTGTTCTTTCCTTCATATGGCCTGGCTGGATAGTCTGGATCATCCTGGTACTTTTGTTTCTCATGATCGGTCATCCACCCGTTGACGATCCCACCCCCCTCACCAAGGGGGAGCGCGTCATGGGCTGGTCATGCGTCATTATTTTCATACTCACATTCATACCAGTACCGGTAACACTGCCATGATACGAGTGTTCACCCATATCATTCCCCTGCTACTGCTGGCTGCCCTCCTGTCCTGCAAAACACCGGAGCAGCCCCCCCGCGCTGGCAGCACCCCGGATCGATACAGCGCCACCCCCTTTACCAGCACCATTCACCCCATAGGGTGCGCCGATTGCGACCCCTCACTTGAACCGTCGGGAATGCTGGTAAAGAACAACACCGTGTATTTCGTGAGCGATGACCCAACGCAGCAGCGCATTTACAGCCTGCACCCCGGGGGACGCACCTATACCGCGAAGGTAGCCCTCCCCCTGCATTTTCCTGAAAGCCTTACCAGGTCCATGTCACACAAACTCGACCTCGAAGGCATGTCCCTGGCGGGGGACGGGGTGGCCCTGGTGGATGAACGAAACAGAAATATCTACATTGTAAATAACGATGGCATTGTTACCCCCCTCACCCACGACATCGGGAAGTATAATCTGAAACATGGAATCACCTTCTCAGATGAATCCAATGCCGGGTTTGAGGGCATCGCCGTAGACCAGGATAAAAACACCTGGTATATCGCCAACGAACGCAACAGGGCGCTGGTATATGTACTCACAAGACATCAAAACACACTGAAGACAATATCACATATTGACCTGCAGACCCTTCTCAACGATCCCCAATGTGACATCTCTGACCTCTACTATGAAAAGGGAGCCCTGTACCTGGTATACCGAAAGAAACGAACCATAATAAAACTCGATCCCCGAACCTCACATGTACTGGCCACCCTGTCTTTCGCAGGGGTCACCAGCAGCCTGTACACCTCTGCCAGAGGCTACGGATTTGCCGAAGGACTTTTCATGTACCGCAGCACGGTATTCCTGTTACTTGACAGTAACGGCAACTCCTTTCGTTCCCGCGAGGGAGGAGAGCACGGTTGTATGATTATCTTCCCGCGACCCGCTGAATTCTAGCAACCCGGTAATTCTTCTTGTTCCATCAATGAATGTATAGTATCATATATATTCATCCAACAAGTACATGGATGAATCCAGATCAGCTATTATCTTATCCAAAACATGGAGGAACTGCATGAAATCATTTATTGATAAATACGGCCCATGGGCCCTGGTAACCGGTGCCTCATCGGGCATAGGGGAACAATTCGCGCTGCAGCTTGCAGAAAGGGGATTACACGTCGTTATGGCAGCCCGGCGAAAGGAACGGCTGGACGCCCTTGCCCGGCAGATCCGTGAGCAGCACGGCGTCGATACCCGAACCATCAGTGTTGACCTTTCCCATGAAAACTTCATGGCCACCCTGCTGCCGGAAATTGAAGGCCTTGATGTGGGGCTTCTTGTCAATAACGCCGGTTTCGCCACAACAGGCCCCTTCATTGACAACGATCTGGAGAAAGAGATCAGCCAGGTAAACCTGAACGTGCGAACTGTGGCTGTGTTGTCCCATATTTTCGGCAATAAACTAGCAGCCCGTGGCAGTGGAGGCATAATCAATGTTTCATCACTGACATCTTTTCTTCCCATGCCGGGATGGGCCAACTACTCCGCGTCAAAGGTATACGTTCTCAACTTCACCATGTCACTCTGGCACGAGTTGAAACCACTGGGGGTTGACGTACTGGCCCTATGCCCCGGTGCAACCATAACTGAATTCCAGGAAGTAGCAGGCACAAAAAACGCCGGCATGAGTCCCCACAAAGTTGCACGCCTGGGATTAAATACACTTGGGAAAAAGCCAAAGGTTGTTGCAGGTCTTTCCAACAAGATAATGTCATTTATGCCCAGGTTTTTTTCCAAAACCATGACAACCCGGGCCGGCGCCATTGTGGTGAAAGCCCTTCAGAAGTAAATCAATTGACCTCCCGTTACCACAAAGTCATAATGCGATACTTGCGGATTTTTACAATATATAATAACGGGAGGTATACATGCCATTATATGAAATCAACACCCGCAAACCACAGGTAGGTAAAGGAACCTGGATAGCACCCTCCGCCGAGATTATCGGTGATGTTAGAATCGGAAAGAATTGTTATATCGGATTTGGCGCGATACTACGGGGTGATTACGGTACTATCATCATCGGCGATGAAACAGCGGTGGAAGAAGGTGTAACCATTCATGCCCGCCCGATGGGTGAAACCATAATCGGCGAACGGGTAACCATAG
Organism: uncultured Leptospiraceae bacterium; assembly: GCA_964486725.1. Lineage (GTDB taxonomy): Bacteria > Spirochaetota > UBA4802 > UBA4802 > UB4802 > M55B154. The sequence continues at coordinate 23,133 of CAZAOK010000007.1, read as the reverse complement.
GTCACATGGCCATGATTCACAATGCCACCATAGGCGACCTGGCAGTAATCGGCATGCAGGCGATGATCTGCGATTACTCCGAAATCGGCCGCTGGGCCATAATCGCCGAGCAGGCACTGGTGGTCAACAGGCTGAAGGTTCCCGCTGAAACCATCTATGCGGGTTCACCCGCAAAAGAAATAGGAAAGGTGCAGGACAGGCACACAGAAACGTGGAATCTGGCCAAACAGGTGTACGTTGACCTTACTGACCAGTACCGCAACAGTTTCAAGCGGATTGATTAGATTTTTTTACCAACAACATCTTGTTCAAAAACAGGAGAAGCCTTTATTTTCAATATAAGGCTTCTCCCCGTATTCCGAGTGTTCAGTCCTGCTCAATCAAAGAACCTATTATGATCTTAAGACTGATCCGACTTGTAATTCTTTCTCACGTATTCGTCGATATATTCCTGCGACTTCACCACCGCCTCGGCTGGAATGGTAAAATGATCCTGGTTCATCAACTGCAGCGCGTAAGGATAATCATGAAACAGGTCCTGGCATACCTGGCGGATACTCTTCCCCTCGTTGCGTGCTTTTTCCTGTATCTGCTCCAGGGCTTCCTTTTCAAAATCCAGGTATATTCCATGTTCAAGAAGAAAGTTTTTCTGAAATCCCTTAATATTATCATTGAGAAGTAGTTTTTTAAGCACTTCAGATGGATCATCAACCGTCTCTTTATCTACTACCAGTTTTTTCACATCAGTTGAGGGCAGGGTTTTCTCAAACTTGATAAGGGTTTTCTCAAATACACTCAGCAGCCCCCTTGCCCCTGTCTTTTCATGATATGCCCTGTTTGCCAGAATACGCAACGCGTCATCCTTGAATTCCAGGTCAATCCCGTATGCCCTGAAATCCATTTTCTTACCAAGAACCACTGTACTGTACTTGCTTTTTAAAATCCTGTACAGTCCTTCTTCTTTCAGGTCATTCAACACGATTGTTACCGGAAGCCGTCCGATAAATTCAGATTCAAAACCAAATTCGATAAGATCTTCGGTTCTCACCTGCTTTAATGTGTCCTGTTTTTCAAGGCTTACCGCCTTGTCTTTACCAAAACCTATAGGCTGCCTGTTCATCCTTTTATTAATGATATTGTCAAGCTCCCCAAAGGCACCAGAAACAATAAAAAGAATATTTCGCGTATTGATCTTTTTACGCGATACTTTACCTGTTCTCTGCGCTTCCATGGCTGCTTCCACCTGTGAAGCCAGGTCATGGGGGGTTTTCAGATCGACCTCGGCGTCTTCCATCAACTTGAGAAGGTTTCTCTGCACACCGCTTCTTGAGACATCGGGCCCGCTGGAACTGCCAGTTGCGGCGATCTTATCGATCTCGTCAAGGTAAATGATTCCGTATTCGGCCCTGTGAATATCACCATCTGCCTCGTGCACCATCTCCCTGACCAGGTCCTCCACGTCACCACCCACATATCCCGTTTCGCTGAACTTGGTGGCATCAGCCTTAACGAAGGGAACACCGATCCTTTTTGCAATCAGCTTGATAATATATGTTTTCCCAACACCGGTAGGTCCAATCAACAGCATGTTACTCTTGATGTTCCCCAGTATTTTTTCATCTTCAGGAATTTGATGTTCAATATTCATCCGGTTAAAGTGGGTGCACACCTTGGTTGCTATCACTTCTATGGCCTCTTCCTGGCCAATAACATACCTGTTTAAGTAGCTTTCAAGCTCCTCAGGTTTTATATCAAAATTGAACTCTGAAGTTTTATCTCCATCGGTACCTGGTTTCGCGCCGGTTTGCTCCGCATCAGCCTGTGCACCTTCTTTGAACTCATTTTTAAGCAGTTCATCAAAATCTTTACTAGGATCATAATATGGTTTACTCATTCGATACTCCATTTCTCAGTAGGTATAATTAATTACAAGGTATTGATTTAATATCATGCCGTCAACATGGTCATCATAAAAATCGAACACTTTTCAGCTTATCCATTATGAAATATGTTCCAGCTGAAAGTTACGTACTTTAAGCATCCAGCGTCTTCAATCCATATAACATTCCCTCTATTGGAAAATACTACCCTGCTGATTTCATCCTTCTATATAGTATTCTTAAAAGTAATTACCCAGCTGTCATTTTAGAATAATCAAAATTATTCTAAAATGAATAATATGAAGTAAATGATCAATATTTTAGTCATAGCTGAGTGGCCACTCTCAAAATAAAAAAACACGCTAAAAAAGAAAAAAATACTTGAAAATACTACACATATATATACTATATACCCGTTAGTTAATTATGCCCAGAAAAAGTAAGGAGTATTATGATACCACATGAAGGAAAATACCATATGCGTCATTATACGAATCCCGGGCAAAGACATGTATATTCGAATAGTAAAAAAGGAAAATCAGTACCTGTCCATGATCCGGAAGAATACTATCAGGATTCACACCTTCTCTCACTTGTTATCACCATGTTTGAAGGCAAACTAGTTTCTTCCACTACATCCGGATTATGCGATATATCTGATTTGTTACCTGCAACAAAAGCCTGACAGGGGACAGACATGTCACACTCCCATCCGGAAACCTTCACAATATCCCCTTAAACCCACCCCCGTGGTGTACTACGTATCTGTCCCTTTTCATAATACTATAAAAGCCTCTCACTATTGAGAGGCTTTTATTATCACTACAGCATTGTGCCGAAGGAGGGACTCGAACCCTCACAGGGTTTCCCCCGGCGGATTTTGAGTCCGCTGCGTCTACCAGTTCCACCACTTCGGCTTTTATTTTTACTCGGGCTGGGGTAAATCATCTACTTCAATGTATTTACCTTTGGCTCGGGCCACTATTTTACCCATTTCATTTTCAATCTCGGCCCGGTTTTCGATGACTCGTTTGTTCTTCTTCACATACCAGCCACGGATATACAGGTTCTCATCAATAAAGGCGGGCTGAAGATACCGCACGGTCAACTCGCCTGTAAGGGCAACATTTTCCATGTACTTATTGACCGTCATCATGGTTTCATCCAGAATAGCACAGATGATTCCAGCATGTATAATATTTGGAGGACCTTCAAGGCTCTGATCGGCTACGAATTCACCAAACGCAGTTCGTGTGTCTTCGTCAAAACTGAGTTCAAGACGAAGTCCACGCTCATTTTCTTTTCCACAGCCAAAACATGTTTTATCTTCAAATTCAATCATGGCGCATATTCTTAAAATGTATCCTCTTTTGTCAAGACTTTTTTACATCCTGCAAGATATGTATATTTTTCAGTAACCAGTACTATTTCGATGTACTGTCATTAAACCTGCTCATCAGCATATCCACTTCTTCCTGGTCGAGCCATTCATCAACGAACATTGGTTGTGTATCGGTTGCCATCAGGTACATTTCCAATGCCATAATCAACTCTTCCTTTGTCAACACCCCCTGTGTAACCAGTATTTCTCCTACACGTCGCTCGGGATTATCTTTTTGCATATCCAATGCGTCCTGCAGCTGGTATCCTGTTATTATACTGTTATCTACAAGGAATTCGCCAACTTTCTTATCCGAAGAACCATTTCCCATATATCTTTCTCCATAAAAGAATAACACTGTTTCTTGCCATCATTGTCATAAATAATAACACTTTCTTTTTGAAAGTCAACTTTAAAACTATTGACATTTGATTACTTTTATACATTCTGTATAAAAAACTGGTGTATAATAAACCTTTATATATGAAACCATTTGTATACATACTGTTTCTGATTATTATAATATCATCGGGCATTGCAACTGTACAGGCTACCCGGGTTGCCGAGTATACTGGAATTGATGTGTGCAGAAAATGCCATGAATCAAACGCCATTGGCAATCAATACGAGGTATGGGCCGGCTCTCCCCATGCCAAAGCCTACCAGGTTCTTTCCACAGAAAAAGCTTTAAGCATCGCATCAGGGCATTCTGTTGACAACCCCTCAAAAAACAATCGATGCCTCAAGTGCCATACCACAGGTGGCGGGCGCGTTGAAAAGACCGCAAAAGAGGGGGTGGGATGCGAAGCCTGTCACGGGCCAGGTGGGCGGTATTTCGAATTCAGCAATCACGCCTCATTCAACAACCGTGAAGCAGCTTATAGAAAAGCCGTCAAACTTGGCATGTACCCAATACTTGGTAATGATGGAATTAAAAACCGTGAAAAGCTCTGCCGCAACTGTCACAATGATGATCGCCCCTGTTACCCTGACGATCCCAAAGAGCAGCAACGTCAAAAACTGCCTTTGCAGCTGATCGCCGACTTTATTTTCAAACATCCCGTTCGCAGGTAGGGCCCTCTCTTTTTTCAAGAAGCAGCCATTGAAATCCATCGATAACATTCATGGCATACTCCAGTTCTCTCACGTACCCCCTGTACTGTTTACAGTGTTCTTCACCGCAAATATGATCCATTGTAAACAGGTCATACCCGATCGAATGATACAACTGCCGCAAAGATTCCCTGGCAAACTGCGGGGTGCCTGTTGCTGACGTAACGGTTTTCAACCTGTATAATGGGGTAAGAAATACTTTTCGGAACAGGGTGCTTACAAGAAATGAATACAGCTCTTCTGCTGAAAGCACTACCTTTGAAAGCCTGTGCAGACCAGATAAAATTTCGTGAATAAACACATCATCAAGATTTGCCTTGTAGGGAATAAATGGAATACCCTTGAAAACCGTATCGGAATACGTTTTCCGTATAAATTCCTGTATATTTACATTTCTGCTGCCAATATTCATCAAAGCCATTTCAACGTTTTCACGATGCACAAGGTGGATAAGTTCGTCAATGGTGGCAGCCCTGATTATGTTAAAATGAAACACCGATACAATCTGGGTAATGATGGTATTCTGAATAGAATCTGAATCCAGGAGGACAATATTACCATATGATCCTTTCGGTTTTTCAGATGTCATCCTGATATAGTTAACTATCTCTTCAACCGGTTTCTGTATTAATATTTCGGACATCCCCTGCGAAATAAGATTTTTTTTATCTTCAGCATCAACCTTATCAACACAGTAAATAATCCGTCCAGGCTTTGTTCTTTTTGACCATTGGCCCATTATAGTATTAATATTTTCTGACGATACTCCTTCAACAAGTATAATATCACCAGATGCTACAGAATTTTTAAATTTTTCATTATGGTAATAACACTGGCCCGTTTCAACTTCACATTCAACAAGATAAGAACCGGACAGGTGGGCTGACATTTCTTTGTTACGATCGGATATTAGTATTATAGATTTACTGTTATTCATGCACAATCACTACTGAATAATCCCACAGGAATCAAGAAAAATATTCTACTTTGTTCCAACTAATTTACGATTTTTGCTTGATTATCTTACAAACCTTTCTTACCATAATCTTAGAATAAATACTTCACATGTACTTATACGTTTCGTATATGTATGAATTCATTACAAATTATTTTTTAAAAGGAGGAAGTATATGGCTGAAGGCGGAGGTTTCAATTTCGCACAATTTATCGATGATTCCAAAAACACCCTTACAAACCCAAAGGAATATTTTGCGTCCATGGCAAAAGAAGGTGGATTTGGTGAACCAATTATCAAGGCATTACTATACGGTCTGGTCGCAGGTCTAATCACGTTTATCTGGGGTATCATAGGTCTTTCAGCAGCAGGTGGATTTGGTGCGATGTTCGGCGGCGCCGTAGGCGTGATGGCAATTGTTGGAGGGCTGGTCTTTGCCCTCATTGGTCTTTTCATCGGCGGACTTATCATGCTGATAATATCTGCAATCTGCGGTGGAAATACCAGTTACGAAGCAAACGTTCGTGTAACTGCGGCACTGATGGTAATGTCTCCAGTACAGGCTCTTCTTGGTTTTACCGGTGGCATTAACTTTTATCTTGGCGCTATAGTTGGCCTGGCCGTATCGCTGTATGGGCTCTGGCTGCTGTACAATGCTTTAACAGCATCCCTTCAGGCTAAAGAAGGAGCCTCCAAGGTTGTTACAATTATACTCGCGGTACTTATCGTTCTTATGACCATCACCTCTTTTACCGCTTACAGGGCAACATCTTCATTTGGTGACAAGATGATGAAAGATACTTTAAAAAACCAAGAAAATGCAGACCAGTTTATGAAGCAAATGCAAGAAAGTGCAAAAAAAGCAGCTGAAGAGATGGAGAAGCAGAACCAGTAAATTAACATAAAATGATTTTTTTATACAGGTGCATCGAAAATCAGACACTTGCACCTGTATAAAATAGTTTTCATACCAAGCATGAGCTTTATACCTCTTACAAATTTGGCTCAAATACCCCATTCTCAGGGTCATAAATCCAACCACCTTTACCCTCAGAATCACCATGTTTTCCTTTTATTATTACAATATTTGAAAAATATACCGGATCGTCAGGTATTTTGCCCAACACTTTGACCAATGTTTTTATGTCACCTGGATATTTTTTATTGCTTGATATTTTTTTCAATTGCAACTTGCTGGTTAAAATTCGAGAATAATTTTCAGCAATATCTTCTCTCTTGTCACGATTAGCTTCATCCAATTCCTCATAATTATCTTCAATCATATTTAATTTTTTTTTATGTTTTTCAAGTTCGACTTCCTTTCTATCGATTTTTTTCTCTATTTCTGGATCAACGCCTCCACAACCATTGAAAAGCAGCAAGGCAAATATTAAAAATAAATTACATATTATAATTACATTTCTTCTAATATATTTCTTCAATTTGCTTCCTCCATATACTTAATTTTAAAAATATTTTTCTCCTTATCAAACACAAGGGTACCACTTATCGGTCTGGGCAAATAATCTTCATCAACCCCTTTTCTCTCAAAGAAGTCGACTATTTCGCTTTTTGTTTGCGGCTTTATGTTAAATTGCTTTCTGTATATTCTTACAAGCCTGTTCCATATAAGCAGAGTGTCTTTATCCTGTTTCTTAATAATGGCAGATGCATTATTGTTGAACTCTTTTAGTTCTTCAAGTCTATTGCTCATCTCCTCAATTTTAATTGTAACATTGTTTATTTCCCCATCTAATTTCGACAATCTGTTTTCAGCACGCACTGTAGCATTAAATATCTGATCTTTCATGGATACACTGCTTTTAACATAATATTTAAGATCCTTGCTTCCATATAAAACATTATACATATTTTCCGTAAATTTTATCTTATTTTTACCAATCCTTTTCCCATTAGTTTTCTCAACTATTCCTGGTAATTCTACTGCTACAATCATAATATGATTTCTCATGATTCCCGCGAAATAGTTGTTGTTATCAGATTTATCCACTTCTGAATTGTTAATTTCCATATTAAAAACGTAACTCTGCTTTGTTATACCTAGATTTTTATCGACTGATACTTTTTTCGTTAAACCACCACTTTTCATAAGCATATCAATAGTACCATACTTTTCACCTGTAATATGATACGCATTGCCACCATACCAATTCTTCACATTGCGAAATCCGTCTTCAATCATATCACTTTTGATTTCAGGTGCCAACAGGTATCCAATATTATATTCACCATAATTCTTAAAACGATAGTGCATTTTTGCCAGGGTATTCCCATTCGGGTAAACCTTTAGGCTCATTATCATATCGAAACAACCTGTTGAAAATAATAATATTGAAATTACAAGTATGATGCATTTTTTTTTCATATACTTTATCCCTTTGACAATAAGTCTTTACAAAAATTTTATAGACTATATATTCCGCTAGTATAAAATTGCAATTGTTAATAGATCATTTATGATATCAATTATTCCAGTTATGCTGGGAATATATAATTTTTTCGTTATCACCATAACCATAAATTCTCCATGCAACAGGAGTGATGTATATTTTCTTTTCAAGAATTTTATTACTCTTCGTTTTAACGACCTTCACATCATCAATCTTAAATATCAACTTCCATTGGGCACCTTTTTTCGCTTTTTCCGCCTTATCTTCGTCCATTTTTATGATCCATGCATTTTTAAAAAACAAATCTCCGTTTTTCTCTTCTTTTGGACTTAACTTCAACATTGTATAACTGCCCATCCAACTAAAATTTATTGAGCTGACTGTATATGCTTTTTTATTAAAATCGTATACTGTATCAATAAATGGGGACCCATCCCAGTCATCTTCTCCGCTGCTTATGCAATACAAATATTTCTCATACTTAGCCAATATTTTTTCATATATCTTAATCATTTTTCTTTTTCTGAACTCATTGTAATTTTCTGTTCCTTTATTTGTTGTATAGCAAAAGTACTTTCCACCAAAACCACTTTCATCCCATTCCCACATTATATTATTATAAAAAGCCTCAAGGAATACGTTTATACTCTTGCGTGAAGCTTCATATTCTCCATCACCATGATCTAATAAAGTATCCCTGCTCGTACAGGGCAATAACACTACATTATGCGCACCAATTTTAGTTGTAGAAAAAAAGTCTTCCTCTTTTGAAATATTTTCCTGAGAATACACAACGTTGATTATGCCTATCAAAATTATTATTGAAACAATTTTTTTCATATCAAAACCTCATGAAATTATCTTTATAGATCTAGAAATAATAATTAATTTAATAATCACAGCCTAAATGTAAATCCGATTAACGTTTGATGAGATTCTATATCTAATGAATCTTTGCCAATATCAGAAGTACCATAATTATATTCAACGAAAAACCCCAAATAAGGGAAAAAGGCGATTTCGACCCCACCGCCAATAACTCCGCCAAGCGATGAAGAATCAACTTCTTCTTCCTCTTCATCCGGATATTCTGTTTCTTCTTTCTCGTATTTCTCAGGCCAGAAATGACCTCTGGCAGAAGCCATCACGTATAGATCAAACTTGGTCATTAAAAAATACAATCCAAGACGATACCGGAGACCGAAATCTAATCCATGGAATCTTATTTTTTTATCTTCCCAGTATTCCTGGTATACTTCACTTTCGGGAGGACCTTGTGACCTGTCATATGGATAATAGAAATAAGTATACCTTATCAACAAATCGAAACCCGACAAGGGGTTCTCATTTGGAGAAGTTATATAATGAAGAGGTAATGCTAACTCTACAAATAATTGCGTTCCGCGCTCAAAGTGCTCATTGAAATCATCATTCTTTGTTCTTGCACCAAAGAAGTTGTAACCGGTTCTTAAAATTGCATAATTCCCTGCAACATCTTTTTTCCTTTTCTTCTTATAATCATTAACCTTTCTTCTAAACTCTTCTTCATCTGCAGCCACCTCAGATCGCAACGCCTGATTCCGCAGGTCAATTTCATATTTCTTTTCTGCTGCGAAAAGTTTATCTTGAAATTCCTGAACCTGGTCCGGGTCATTACTAACCAAAAATCTTGCAAGGACGATACAGGCCTCATCAAAATAGGTTTCGTTTATCTCATTTTTAATGCGCAGAGTTTTTACATTTTTCAATTCAACATTATTATCTGACTTATCCAGCATTTTTGCTGTTATATAAACATAACCACCTTTCAATCGAATAAAACCATATACTATATAGTCCACATCACTTATTGCCAGAAGATCTTTTATAATCTTTTCATCATCAGTTTCAATTGCCTGCTTAATTTCTTCCAAATCAAGGCTCACACTTAAGGATTCCATTGTATTAATTGTGTAACCTTCATCCAGAAACACATTTGTAAAAAATCTTTGTGCCCTTTCTGACTTGTTTTCGTGGATATTCTCAACAGCAAATTCTTTAATAAATACTCTCTCCCCAGCAAGCAGCATTGTTCCATAAAGACATACTATAATTACAGAGATAATGATAATTTTTAGTTTCATTTAATATCTACCTTATAAATCCCAGTGTTGTGTGCGCACAGTAACACCGAGAAGAAACTGTGGTCCTTCAAGATTTACATCTTTTCTTCCCATGGGCACATACCCTGAATTAAATTCTGCGAATACACCGACGTAAGGCACTATGGAGATCTCAATTCCAGCCCCGCCCACGACTCCCCATTGCTGTAACGTTTTTATTTTGGATTCTTCAGTATATTCCACTTTTTCCATAGAATAGTTATATCGACCGGCAAAATTCATATAAAAAGATAATGCCGACCTGAAAAAACACACTGACCCAACAAAACGAATTCCTAAATCCCCGCTAACCACATCTAATCCAGGTTCAACAACAGGCATCTGTTCAAAAACACCTATATATGATGAACTATTGTTATCAACACGAACCTTTTTCTCAAAATCTTCAACAGCCTTAAATTGTCTATAAGTTCCTCTTGCGTACAGATCAATCCCATCCCCTACAGGGTCTTTATAACGGTATAGAAATAAATCAAACATAACCAGGTGTTGTGGTACATACAATTCGTTGATATATGCGTCCCACGTACTGAACGCTCCAAAACCGCTATAACCTATTCGAAAACGTGGAGATCTGATTAATGATTTATCACGCCAAGCAGCTGCTTTTTTTATACTACTTGATTCATTTTTATAATCGGACTCTATTCTACTTAATTGAGACTCGACTTCACTAACTTCATCTTTAAATTCTTCCCGTGGGTCATTTTTTCCAAATAAAACTCCAATGTCTTGCCTGTCCATGGTTAAATATTTACCAAGCGCACGAGAAGCTCTGTCTGTATAATTTCGATTGGCATATTCAATTTTCCCACTATTTTTGATAGATATCTCACCTTCTTCCATAGCAAGTAAATTTGCTTCTATCACTAAATTCCCATTTTCCTTGAATATTTTCCCATATATCAAAAAATCAGTTTTAATGCTTAATATAAGTTTTTCAGGATGAACTTGACCGCCTAATGCCTGCTTAATTTCAGTATTTTTAATGTACTCTTTGACCTCATCATCGCTGATTATAGAGAATTCACCTACAAGGGCTTCAGACATATAATCACGTATTTCTTCCTTGATAGTTACATCAGTTATATCATCAGAAATGCTAAATGGTTTGATATATATTTTTTTCTTTGCTTTTTCCGAAGAGTACAAATTAGGGATACATAAGAAAATTGTAACCAATAGAGTACATATTATTACTTTGATTTTCATTACCAATACCTTATAATCATATTGCCATATACAAATAAATTTATTAAATGAATGCAGCATAAATCATTAACATAAATGTGGCGCATAAAAAATCTAAATATATTATCTTGAAATATATAATATTATATGATTTAAAAACCGGTTATTCATTTTAAATCGAATAACCGGTTGACTAGTTATTGTGCTGCTTCAGCTCTCATTTTTGATTCACCTAGTTTAGTAGTCGATTCAGTTGAAGTTCGAATTGTTTTTAACTGTACATTCGTATTATATTGTTCAACTTGTCCACCGAGTATAAATAAATCTATCAATGCACCAAAACCAAATAAACCACCTGTAAACATCCAGATAAGACCTGTTCCGATTTTCCCAATATAAAACCGGTGAAACCCGAGCCAGCCAAATATGCCTAAAAGCCAAAGCAAATATGCGATTCCTGTTGATTTCATAAACTCCTCCAAATTATTATTTTAAAAATAAGACATCCCGTTATTTAACAGTCTGTTATTCTGTTATTCTGTTATTCTGTTATATATTTCATGTATGAAAAAATAAGAACTACGAAATATTTATTAGTTTTTCAAAAAATATTTAAAATGATTATAGCCAACAAATACATAAACGTATAACCCTATACAACAAGAAGCATCGTACCTGAACCATGATAAGCTATAACAAAAGTGTATGTCATATACATTGCTGCTATTTATTGTTCTTAACTTCCGCTATTTTTCCCTGAGACAGGAACTACCTGATTTATTTATATTGGTATTTTGTTTATATTTTACTCAAAGAATATAAAGATCATCAATTTCTTTGTCAAGATAAATACATGTATAAAATTTTTGATTCTTAAGGGAGTGATTTATATTTCGGGTAATCATGCCGCCTCACGAATTTGCACAGGCTGATTCAGATAGTCAGATGCCTCCATAGATTCATTGGTATATTTATTTTTCTTTTCACCTGACATAGCCATTATACATTCTCCTTCTCAGTTTTGCGGACGATGTATAACGGTCCATCTGATAATAATAGTACATTTTACCCGAAAATTAATTCACTTTCATTCTTAAGGAAGGAAGAAAATTATTTTCACTGAAACGACAAAGATGAAAACTTGAAAAAACATGCAATAAAATGCAAACAATAGTACAGGATAAAAAGGGGGCTTCCTTACACCAGAACAAGGGGCTTAAACACCGCTTAAACACCTTGTTCTGGTGTAATATTACAATTACTGTTCCTGCTTTTCCATCTCTTCTTCAGCAGCTTTTTTGAACTGCTCAAGTGCTTTCATTCCTTCCGGATTATCCTTCATGGCATCCTGTATCAGCTTTTCAGCGTCTTTCTGGTACTTGTCACCAAAAGATGATGCTGCCTTGTAAGTGGTGAAAGAGGTAATGGTCATAAGAACAACAAGAACCGCAAGTATAATTGTAACAACTTTTGATGCACCTTCTTTAGCCTGGAGGGATGCTGTTAATGCGTTATACAGCAGCCAGAGTCCGTACAAAGATACTGCCAGGCCAACGATTGCGCCAAGATAAAAGTTAATGCCACCGGTAAAACCAAGAAGAGCCTGTACTGGAGACATTACCATCAGTGCCGCAGTTACACGAACGTTTGCTTCGTAACTGGTATTTCCACCGCAGATTGCAGATATTATCAGCATGATAAGTCCGCCAATGAAAAGACCAATAAGTGCAAAGATCAGTCCACCAACAATTGCCATGATGCCAACAGCGCCACCGAACATTGCACCAAATCCACCAACTGCGGAAAGACCTATGATTCCCCAGATAAACGTGATTAAACCTGCAACAAGACCGTAAATTAAAGCTTTGATAATTGGTTCACCAAAACCACCTTCTTTTGCCATTGACGCAAAGAATTCCTTTGGGTTTGTTAAAGTGTTTTGGGAATCATCAATAAATTGTGCAAAATTGAACCCTCCGCCTTCTGCTTTCATTTTTGATTCACCTAGTTTAGTAGTCGATTCAGTTGAAGTGCGAATTGTCTTCAACTGTACATTCGTATTATATTGTTCAACTTGCCCACCTAGTATAAATAAATCTATCAATGCACCCAAACCAAATAATCCACCAGTAAACATCCAGATAAGACCTGTACCGATTTTCCCAATATAAAACCGGTGAAACCCAAGCCACCCAAATATGCCTAAAAGCCAAAGCAAATATGCTATTCCTGTCGATTTCATAAAATCCTCCAATTTATTATTTTAAAAAGATAAAAAAAATCCAATTGTTCTGGCCCCGAATCATCAAACTCCCTAAATTTTTAAGAATTATTTGATTACTTAAAAATCTACATATTACATGTATCATTAATCTTACAGACTATCCTATTTAAAGTTTTTAAATTCATCTATAATTTGGTCTATATTATTTATTTCTCCATAATCTGTTAACACAAAAGAACCATTCACAGTACAAGGCCAATCTATTAAAAACCAGATTTCCCCACTGTTATATGAATTTTTTAAGGTTTTGAAAGATTTTTTATTATTACAATCAAATTTATAAATTTCTAATACTTGATCATTTAATTTCAACCAACCTCCATGAATAGCACCAATATAACTATAACTATTTTCACTAAAACTAACTTTATATCCTAAATCTTTATAATACCTAACCAAATCATATATTGACTTATTCATATTCTTACAACTAAAGGGTTTCTTATTTTCTGTTGATTGGTTGATACAACCCGTCAAAATAAAAATCACAAAAAATAATCCAACAAAAGACTTAATAATTTTAAAAATCAATAGCAAATCCCCACCCAAAAGATACTCATATATGCAACACCAACTGCAAATTTATAATAATACGAAGATTACTAGTTATTTTTTAAATGTTGCATATCTTAATCAACATGCAAACACTCAGCAAAGAACTATCAACATGAATTTCAATTCATACCACAAGAAGCCTTAAACCTTATGTCTCAATAATGCTGTACTATACTCGTTGAGGAATAGATTCAAAGAGGTTGATTATTATAACGAGTATTACCGCTGACCAATACCTTCGACAGTCACCACCTGATATATTTATATATGAAATAACTGTATTTTATAAATTTAAATATACCAAATAGTAATTTATGTCAAGAATAATAAATGCTTGATATACATATTTTGAAATAATGAGGAATATAATGCTACGGTGGTTAAAAAACAAGGGGTAGAAGCCCCTTGCTTTTAACATTATTCCTTAATTCCCTTTTTATTATACCCGTCAGCAAGATGGGTATTGACATGCACAACCCCTTTATTTAGATCCTTAAACGCATAATCCGGTGTAATTTCAGGCAGACTATCAGCATCCTTTTGGGATTTAAGCACCGTACCTGCCGGCACGTATCTCCCATCAGCAACACGCACACCCATAACGATACAACCGGGTTCAATCACACAACCGCGGCCAACACTTGACTTAAACACCAGCGACTGCATACCAACAAAAGTATCATCACCAACTAAAGAAGGGCCGTGAATCTGCACCTGGTGGGCCAGTGATACCCGTTTGCCAACGTATACCGCGTATTTTTTGCCATCAACTTCAACCATGTTTTTTTCTATCGGTTTTCCATCCTGTTCAGTTTCAAGTGCGTGTATAATAACCCCGTCCTGCACGTTCGCCTCGTCTGATACACACAGTGGCTGCCCTTCGTCACCACGCACGGAAGCGAATGGCGAAACCATTACCCGTTTGCCGATTATCGCGTTTCCTATCACCGCGGCAAGTGGGTGTATATATGCCGTATCATCTATCTGCGGCTGACACTCTTCCCGCGAAAAGTCAGTAATTACATTTTCATGGATCATTAGCCCGTCCTCCTCTTATGGATAAATAATGCAAATATATGTATGTATATCTCTATCTTTACTGGATAACGGGTTGTCAAGTGTAAATCAATTCGATTCTTTTCTCTTCTTTAATTCAAGGGCTTCCTTGATACCCTTCTCCCTGATCACCTTGAATTTCAGTCCAAGTTCAGTCATTTTGAAAAACCTTTTTCCATATTTCCGTAACAGCTTTTTATCAATTTCGAAACCCAGCCCCGGGCGCGTGAAAGGATGTATGACTGCATTTTCATCAGGAATTATCGGCTCAATAATGCCTTCCCGGTATTGTGGCACCCATGAGGGCGGCTCGTAAGGATATTCAAGTGGCAGCGTATTATTTGAATCAGCCAGTACCATATTCCAGTTTATATAAAACCCGATGCCGTTTGTCCATGTATGTGGTGAAAAAAACCGTTTCTTCTTCTTACATGTATCAATAACCTGTTTCACCTGTGCTATGCCTCCAGCAAATGTGGCATCTGGTTGATACACATCAAAGCAGTCCTTTTCAAACATAATCTTTATCTCGTCCCAGCCATAATTTAATTCTGCCCCGGAGATCTTTACTTTTGATGCTTTTTTAAGCTTCGCGTTCCCATCATAATCACGCGAGTCCAGCGGCTCCTCGATCCATTCAATTTTATTATCATAACAGGCTTTTGCAAAATCGGTCGCCCTTTTCAAATCCCAGGCGGGCACCCTGTCAATTATACTTACAAGCCATCCCTGGTTCGCGTCCACCCCAATTACCAGGTCTTTGCCAACCCGTTTCCTGGTTTCACGTATCTGCCTGATATCTTCTTTTAAAGTAGCGTTCTTTACCCGTAACTTGGCAGTTCTAAACCCCTTTTCCTGCATCTGTTTCAATTCTTCCGCGCGTTTTTCAGGTGTATGCATCTCGCCGGTTGAACAGTATACCTCTACTGGTCGAGCCCTCCCACCAAGTAATTCATAAACAGGTTTCCCTTCTTTTTTTCCAAGGATGTCCCAGCAGGCCGGTTCAATCCAGAAATTTCTCCAGCCAAGATATCCTGCCTGTTTCAACAGGCTCTGTATTCTGTCAATATCAGTGGGGTCACTGCCAAGCAGGTATCCCCCCAGAAGATCACCCAGTCCTTCCCGCTCCCTGCCCATAGCGGTACCCGCAGAATATCCTTCTATCCCTTCGTCAGTGCCGATTTTGATCAATGTAAAATTATTATGAGTTTGCGGATAACCTGGTATCCAGGTGGGCCAAAAAGTATGTTCAAGCGGGACAGATACATGATACAATTCTATGGATGTAATTTTCATGATCTTTCTCCCTGCAAATATATTTTTTTACTTATATACAGGGAGATGGAAAAGTAAAGAAGAAATTAAGTGATATCAGTACTTCCTGAATACGGCAGCAAGTTTTCCCAGTATATCTACTGAATCCACTATAATCGGTTGATACATGTTGTTGGCAGGTATTAAAGCAACATGATCTGCTTCTTTTCTGAATATCTTCAGTGTGGCTTCATCTTCTACCAGGGCAGCTACAATATCTCCATTGTTGGCAACCGGCTGCTGATGGATTACGGCAAGATCCCCATCAAATATGCCCGCATCCACCATTGAGTCACCACGAACCCGAAGACCAAAATGAACTCCTGTTGAAAAAGCATTTTTCGGAAAACTCATATACTCTTCAATGTTTTCTTCTGCCACGATGGGCGTCCCGGCAGCTATGCCGCCAACGATGGGAATAGCAATAGTATCGTAATTTTGTTCATCATCATGATGAATAAGGATTTCAATGGCTCTCGATTTGTTCTGGCCACATCGTATATATCCTTTTTTTTCAATAGCCTTCAGGTGGTCATATGCCCCTTTAACAGTAATCTCGAAACACTCGCCTATTTCCCTGACTGTTGGAGGAAACCCCGAATCCCTGATGGAATTTTTTATATAATCAAATATAAGTTCCTGCTTGTTAGTAAGTTTCTTGACCATTTTAATCTCCAGTGAGGAATTCAATATATAATATACTAATTATCGGAATACGAGCGCAAAACTTAACAAAGTATAAGCATACTTGCGTATAGTGTCAAGAAAAAAACCATTCTTCCTGCTCAAACTATAGATTATATATAACCTTTCTTCTGTCAATTCTTTCACATTCATCATTATTAACTTGAAATTTTACGCATGCATGGGTTACATCTCATATATCATATTCATGGAGCCTGATGTTAATGGAACTGGAAAAATGCTACACAATACTGGAACTAACCGAGAATGCCACCGATGATGAGATCTCACGTTCTTTCAGACAGCTGGCTTTCAAGTATCATCCCGACAGAAATCCCCATCGATCGGAATGGGCCAACAAAATTATGTCAGAATTGAATACAGCTTATACTACAATAATGACTCACCGATTCGAAGAGGGCACTGTAGGAGGAACAGAAGAAGAAACATATCACCCGGCAGATGAAGAAGGACTTGATTCAGAATACCGGGACAATGTACTGACCGCTGCCTTTATCGAAATAAGGGAAAAATCAAAAGAAGTGCTCTACACGTATTTCCAGTACGGGCTGTACAATATTCCCCGCAGAGAGCAACCGGCCAACAAATCAACATTCAACAGGCTGGTAAAGATTTTACAGACATCTTACCACGCACTGACAAAATTATCACAGCATACTGCTGATGAAGAATTCCTGGAACATTTTGACACTTACAGACATGTCCTTTTTTCATTTTATAAATCTTCTGAATGCCTCAATATTATCGATTCATATACAAGCAACACCGATGTGCAGGCATTTCGCCTGTACAAGAAAGGAGACGAATCTTTACACGAAGCACAAAGAGAAGTTTTTTATGACAGGCATAACCGTGGCTGGTTCAAAAAAGAGTTCGCCCAGGTACAGATATTGCGTGCAATTGACTACTTAAAAAACGCATTACGCTCGTTTCCCAGGTCAAGCTGGGCAGTCGAAACATCCATAAAGCTTGAGCATGCCCAATATCTAAAAAAATACATAGAACTCTTTTTTGAAGATGATTAATGCTTCATGGAGAAAGGGGGTTCCAAAATGATCCATCGAGGGGCCTCACCCTGATAGTATTGTCAATAGCCACAAGCATCGACGCCCTTGCCGTGGGATTAAGTCTTGGGGTTCTCAACAAACCCATCATCTATCCCAGCATTATCATCGGTATAGTCTGTGCTGTTTTCTCCATTGCAGGGGTTGCCATTGGACGCCGGGTTGGCAACAAGCCGGGGAAACTCTTTGAAATTCCTGGTGGTATTATTCTAATCTCGATAGGTATAAAGATACTTATCCAGCACCTGGGATGAAAGATTCTTGATTTCACCCATTTTTCTTCCGATACAATAAGAGTATTGCAGGTTTCAACAAACAACTATCATATTCCTGGTATAACAACTTATGAGTAATTCGATTTTACAAAAAATATTCGCTTTTATTTTCACCCTTGTTCTACTGGTGTTGCCTGTTACCATGTTGTCAGCAGAGGATTACCAGTACCAGTATTTTCAAAAGGACGGGGAGAAAGAAAAATACGTTCCATTCTCAGACTATATACCAAGGGTACGGAAACACTATAAAACCGTTCCCCATTATCTTGAAGACTATTACCAGCTATATGGCATGAAACAATACTATAATGTAAACTCCCTTCGCATGAATATAGCGAGGATGAAAGCTGCCCTTAACAGCAAATTCAGACATCCTTCACAAGCTCTTACCAAAGTTGAAACATCACAAGAATATTATAAATATCGAAACCTTATGTACATGCATATAAACCTGCTCATCATGAGAAATTACATGCGACTGGCATCCCGGTATGACAAGCAAAAGATATATTTTTACAACCGGGACTACGCGAAGGAGATCAGCGAGAGCCTTGATATCGCAGAATCTCTATACAGGAAGGCTATACCCTACTGGAACATCGCGAAAAAGCACGCCAACACCGCCAGCACTGTTAAAATAACCACGGATCTTGGTAAAATGGAATCTGAACGCTACAGCATTATTCACGGAGAACTGAATTTTGAAAATATTATTGACGATCACCTGACCAGGCTTAACAAAAAAAAGAACAAACTCAACAAATACATGCAGGAAAAAGGTGCAGAATAACGATGGATGATATCATGCAAAAAAACCCCGTTCTTAACGCTATTGTACAGAGACGATCCATTCGGAAATATGATCAGGCAGACGTTAATGACGATAGCATAAATTTAATCCTTGAAGCCGGCAGATGGGCGCCATCCGGGCTGAATAATCAGCCATGGCGTTTTCAAGTGTTGCGAAATAAAAATATTCTGGATGAGATTAGCCAGAAAACTCATTATTCACAAATCATAAAGGATTCACCGGTATGTATAGCCGTTTTTTATCATCTCCCCTCAGGCTACAACAGGGATAAGGACATGATGGGACTTGGTGCGGCGATACAAAACATGTTGCTTGCCATTCACTCCATTGGCCTTGGAGCAGTCTGGCTTGGTGAAATACTGAACAGAAAAGAAGAAGTACAGCAGGTACTGGGTAAGAACCAGGATGTTGAACTCGCAGCAATTATCGCTGTGGGACACCCTGCCGAACAGCCATCAAAAGAAAGAAAATCTCTTTCAGCACTGGTAATTTCCTAACCATTTGTTGATACTGTTAATACGATCAATAGCATCATCCACCCACTGGTTATATGGAAAATCGGTTACGATCCTGGCAAATTCGTTTTTTGCAAGGGAAAGTTTTTCCCGCAATACGTGTATATCACCTTCATCTGGAGTTTTCTGATCACCGTAATATCGATCAAAAGCCTCTGTCAAGATACTGAATCCCCGTCGGTATTGGCTATATGCCCTGTCAACATCATCGTTTTTTTCTGTGTCGTTTCTCTCCGTTATGAACTTATCTAATTCACCATTCTCTAAGATTTCACTGATGAACCTGTAGCCCTCGTTTATTATAATCATACGCATTTTTGAACTCGTATCCTGCTTGTTCACATCGGGGTGATTCAGCTTTGCAAGTGTACGGTAGGCATGTCGTAGTTCTTCGCTTGTAAATCTCCCCCGCAATCCAAATAATGACATGTACATAGAAAACCTGCTGGCTTTGTCTTCTACCATGATTTTTCAACCCTGAACATTAAAGAGAAAATGAACTATATCGCCATCTTTGATAATATACTCTTTACCTTCCGACCTGAGATGTCCCAGCTCTTTCACCCTTTGCTCAGATCCAGCCTGTATCAGTTCATTATAATGAAACACTTCCGCCCGTATAAAGCCTTTTTCAAAATCGGTATGTATCAAACCGGCAGCCCGGGGTGCGCGTGTGCCTTCTTTTACCGTCCATGCCTGAAGGGTAGTTGTAACAGTATAAAATGTAATAAGACCAAGCAGGGTGTATGATGCCGAGATAAGCCGACACAGGCCGGACTCTTCCAATCCCATGGCTTCAAGATATTCCTGCTTCTCATCCTCGGGAAGTTCGGCTATTTCTTCTTCGATGCTGCCGGTTATTTCAACTACCATGGCATTTTCTTCTGCTGCCAGCTTTCTTAATTTTAATAATGATTCTTTTCCAGCATCATTTTCATCAATATTGGCTACATATAATACCGGTTTTGCGGTAAGTAACCCATATTCAGATATAAGCTGGCCTTCTTCGTTGCTCAACTCCATACTACGGATAAATTTCCCCTGGTTCAGATGATCGATCATTCTCCTGAGCCGTTCACAATTATCCTGTGCTTCTTTTTCTCCGGATCTTGTTCTCTTTTCCATTTTTTCAAGAGCCCGCTCAAGCGTCTCCATATCCGCAAGCAACAATTCAGTATTTATTATTTCCACATCACGCACCGGGTCAACCTCACCGGTTACATGTGCCACATCGTCATCACTGAAGCAACGCACCACGTGTACAACCGCTTCCACCTCCCTGATATGGCTCAAAAACCGGTTACCCAGTCCTTCACCTTTCGAGGCTCCTTTTACAAGCCCGGCTATATCAATAAATTCTATTCTTGCAGGAACAGGTTCGTTTTTATTCAAAAGTTCGGCAATTTGGTACAATCTGTCATCAGGAACAGCAACAATACCCCTGTTGGGATCGATAGTACAAAATGGATAATTAGCCATTTGCGCTCCCGCACCGGTAAGGGCATTAAATATTGTGGATTTACCCACATTGGGCAATCCAACAATCCCGTATTGAAAAGCCATCTATATCTCCATGTGCAATCAAGAAATCACGATATTATGTTGACATATCTAAACCTCTTCCACATTTATGTCAATAAGCTATTACTACAACTAAATGAATAGAATGTAATGTATGACCTGATAATAATTTTTTTATTCTGTATTGTATTGTTGCAATGTATAATCTCATTTGGCACGATTCAATACCCCTTTGGATACTCTTCCCTTCTTCTGGGAGTAACTTCATTTTTAATACTGCTCCCATGGATTAGCATGAAGCTTCCTGTATCCATCCACGTTAGTCCTGAAATTCTAAAAGCAGGTGTAAGTCTTTTCCCAGTTTCGTATGGCATATTTATACATTTCAACATAAAACCACGAAAACACCGCTACCTCGTTATTTACTTAATACTTTCAGTTCTGCTGGCAACAAGCCTTTACGTGACCCCGCAATACAGCATGGTAATCACCGTTCTATTCTGCATTGGCTTTTTAATGTATATCATGTATCAACTATCCAGTATTACAAGTCTGAAATTCGGTTTTAGCATGCTGTATATATCTATCCTGATAACAATATTGTTAAATATCGTACCTCTTTATACCGGTGAGGTAACTTTCACCTATCACACCATTGTTATTTTAAATCTCATTACCTTCACAACGGTCATTTATAATTTCGCGAAACGTTCAAGTTATACCATGTGGAAAATTCGTTCAATACGTAATATTAACAGTAAACTTATTCATACCATTACCCTGCTCAAGCAGAAAAATGACCAATTCAGACAAATTATTCACGATAAGGACATGGAATTATTACAAACATCCCGCCATGCCAGCCTTGCTGAACTGACTGCAGGCATAGCACACGAAATAGCCCAGCCTCTAACCGGCATTAAAGGTATCGCCCAGAACATGATGGACGATATTAATTACGAGGAATTTGATAATATGCAGGCAGTATCCGAACTTCTTAAAATTTGTTCCATGGTTGACAAGGCGACAACGATTATTGAACACATCAGGAATTTTTCCAAGAGAAGTTCTTTTAACATGAAATACACTGATCTCAACAGGGTTATTCTTGACGCAATTGATCTCATCCGCATTCAACTCAGGCGAAATGATATAGATATAATACTTTCACTTGATGAAGATATAAAAAAGATATACGGCGATCCCATAAGCCTTGAACAACTCATTTTAAATATTGTAATTAATGCAAGGGATGCTATACTCGAACATAAAAATTTCCAGGATGAGAATTACCAGGGTAAAATAATAATAACTACTACATCAAATGAAGAATCAAACACTCTTATTATTGAGGACAATGGACCGGGAATACCCCGTGAAGTAATTAAAAATATCTGGTCTCCCTTCTTCTCGACCAAAAGAAAAACAAACAGTCTTGGAATTGGTCTATCTATCTGCAATAAAATTCTTCGCGAACATAATGCCACTGTGATTGTTAATTCCAGCGAGGATAATATTTACGGAACAGTATTCATTATAACATTTCCCCTTAAAAGAGACAACCAGGTCATTTCTGTCCCTTAAATTATTTCAGCTTATTATCTGGCTCATTCCGGAATTTTTGATAAAACCATCATAATTTATTTTATGTCTATAAATCATTATTTACAATCCAAAAAAGTTTATAATATCATACGGATGATTAGTGATTAGTGATTAGTGAGCCGTGAGAAGTGAACTGATCATCCCCGCATCATCTCTCTGTCATTCCCGTGAAGGCGGGAATCCATTCTGTTACAGCAACCCGTCAAACAGATCAAGCCAGCCGGGATTCTCTTTTGCCATGCTGAATAATCAAAATTATTCTAAAATGAATAATAATCCCGCATCTCCCCCCGCCTTCGGCGGGGGGAGATGCTCAAATTCCTTTTCATTATGAA
>CAZAOK010000006.1:0-69744 GCA_964486725.1 uncultured Leptospiraceae bacterium | reverse complement strand
CGAGAATTGAAAGAAGATCCATTATAAACCCTTCACCCGTGGATAGGATCACATCCCCTTTCTGCGCGTTCACGTTCATGGGTTTGTATACCCACTGACCGGCGAATAGTGCGGTGCTGAACATGAGTATCATGAGCACAACAATAATTCTCGTAATGCTTTTCATTTATTACCCCCCTTTACTATGTATAATGTGATTTACCCTTTATTTACGAGTGAACGATCACTCGTAAAAAACAACATAATGTATTACAAAGATAATATGCATCAGGGGTGTGCCGGATGTCAAGTAAAACCGTCCAGTTGGTGAAAAAAAATGGAAAATCTATTGAATCAAATGGGTATAAAAATTTGACGAAAAGTCACATTCTCATTGAGATGAGACATATTTCCGATAAGTCAACAAAAAAGGCTTGCTTTGTCAGGTCGAATATGAGTATTTGCAAATATAAATTGAGTAAAAAAGATATTAGTGCTAAAAAAGTACATAATTAATGATTTACTGGAATGTATGTCCTGTAAACGCATTATCAAATCATGGAGGAGACCATGGCTTATAAAATAACAGATGAGTGTACCTCTTGTGGAACATGCGAAGCCGAATGTCCGGCAGAAGCAATCCACGAAGGTGATGACAAATACTTTATCGATCAGGATGCATGTACTGAATGTGGTTCATGCGTTGATGTATGCCCCGTAGAGGCAATTATTGAAGTGTAGTCATCGTAAGGCCCGCCACAACCTGGCGGGCCTTTTACACCTGGCTTAAAGGTGTACCGGTCACGTCCCCCTTCTTTTTTATCTTTAAAAATTGAATTGAAATAACAATACATTTGACATATGGTGAGAAATTCATTTGATTGATTCTTTTGTGAAATTATGGAGTAGCGTATGTGCGGAATAATCGGTTACATAGGAGATAAAAATGCTGCTGAAGTCCTTACAACGGGATTAAAGCGTCTTGAGTACAGGGGATATGATTCAGCAGGAATCGCGCTTCTTGATGGTAACCTTGTTATAAAGAAGAAAAAGGGCAAGATCGCTGACCTGGTGAAAACCCTGAATTTTCCTGATTATGAACAACATACACTTGGAATCGGGCATACCCGTTGGGCTACCCACGGCGAGCCTTCAGATATTAACTCTCATCCCCATACAGATTGTCACGGAACAATTGCCCTCGTTCATAATGGTATTATCGAAAATTTCTCTATTATCAAACGGATGCTCGCCGAACGTGGACATACCATAGTAAGTGATACCGATACCGAAGTAATTGTTCACCTGCTTGAATATTACCACGAGGAGCTTCCACTGGTTGAGGCCCTTCGAAGAACACTGCTTAAAGTGGAGGGTACATATGGAATAGCGGTGATTTCCAGCAAAGAACCAGGAAAGATAGTTGCCGCGAGAAATGGAAGTCCCCTCATACTGGGTGTTGGTGAAGGTGAGATGGTACTTGCCTCTGACGCCAGTGCCGTCATAGAGCACACCAGGCAGGTTATTTATATTGAGGACGGGGAACTGCTTGAGATCACCAGTGATGGATTTCAAACGTACGACCTGGATAACCAGATAGTTGACAAGAGACTTGAAGAGATCGACTGGGATATCGAGTCTATAGAAAAGCAGGGGTTTGATCATTTTATGCTCAAAGAAATATTTGAGCAGCCTGAAACCATAACAAATGCCCTCAGGGGAAGGGTGCTTACCGGTACAGGTCATGCCAGGCTTGACGGCCTGCGGCTTTCTGATGAAGAAATACAGAAAATAAAACGGATCATATTTATTGCCTGTGGAACCTCATGGCACGCGGGGCTTATCGGTGAATATCTCATCGAAGAATACGCGAGAATTCCTGTTGAAGTTGAATATGCTTCCGAGTTCAGATACCGGAGTCCCATCCTGGATGAAGGCGACCTGGTGATCGTGGTCAGCCAGTCGGGAGAAACGGCTGATACACTGGCAGCATTGAGAGAAGCCAGTTCACGGGGTATTAAGGTGCTGGGTATTACTAACGTGGTTGGCAGCACCATCGCAAGGGAAAGTGATGGCGGTGTCTATATACACGCGGGACCGGAAATCGGGGTGGCATCTACCAAGGCGTTTACATCTCAAATTACTGTTATAATCCTGTTGACCATGCTTCTGGCACGCCGTAAATATATGACCTCGGAGGAAGGTCGAATTTACATGGAAACCCTGCTTGCTATACCTTCCCAGGTGAATAAGATACTGGAATCCAGTGATTTGATAAAAAAAATCGCGGAAACCTACAAGAATCACAGAAATTTTCTTTATCTTGGCAGGGGTATACAGTTTCCTGTGGCACTTGAAGGAGCATTAAAGCTGAAAGAAATATCATACATTCACGCGGAGGGGTATCCCGCTGCCGAAATGAAACATGGTCCTATTGCTCTCATCGATGAGAATATGCCGGTGGTGTTTATAGCCACCCGTGATGAAGTGTACCAGAAGGTTGTCAGCAACATGCAGGAGGTAAAGGCAAGAAATGGAAAGATCATTGCCATTGCCACAGAGGGTGACCAGGAGATTGAAAATTATGCTGACCATGTTATTTACATTCCTGAAGTACGAAAACTTGTATCACCCCTTCTAACGGTGATTCCATTGCAGCTGCTGGCCTACCATATTGCGGTATTGCGGGGATGTCATGTTGATCAGCCCAGGAATCTTGCGAAAAGTGTCACCGTCGAATAATTTTTTTACATACAGCCGGACGGATAATAATTGACATAATTTAGTTGCAGGATATTATACCAATAATTGCCAGGCTTGTTCCGGTTAATAAAATACATAAGAAGATGAAAACGATTAGACAATACAATATTAGATTGATAAAGACGAAGGAGACGCAGCAATGATAGTTATTGAAGATCTCAACCACATTGGCATTACCGTGTCAAATCTTGACAAGGCAATAGAATTCTATAAAGAACTTTTTGATTTTGAAGTTGTCGAAAGGATGAGCAACTCTTCACAGGCTTTTATTAAGGTTGGCGATATAGTTGTTGGCCTGTATGAGCTGGAGGATTACGCGAACCAGGATAATACCAGGAATCACATCAGCTTTTATGTTGATGAAGAAGATTTTGATGATGCTGTTGAAGAAATACATGAACGCGATATTCCCATAGTATTCGGTCCTGACACCCAGCGTAAGGGGCAATCTGTAGTGTTTTTAGACCCCGATGGGAACCAGATTGAACTCAGTTATCCACGACTTGCGCTGTAATGGCATTTCCGGTTGATGAAAATGCAGCAGCTTAATGTTTCGGATATTTTTACATCACGGGTTTTGCCAGTTGGAGTATTTGATAACGAAGACCGTATTCTGAAAGTAGCGGAGCTGCTTCTTGAACATGGTATATCAACAATCGAAATTACCCTCAGGTCAGCAGCCGCCCTTGATTGCCTGAAGGCGGTATCTGCCAGGTTCCCGGAAATGATGACGGGAACCGGCAGTGTATTGAATACCGACGATTTTAAACGGTCAGTGGATTCAGGTGCCCGTTTTATCGTTTCTCCTTCACTGGACATAACACTTGTTGAATACGCGAAGGATAAGAAAATTGTATACGTACCCGGTGTGGCAACCCCAACGGAGCTTCATGCCGCGTTGAATTCCGGAAACAGGCTGATAAAGATATTCCCGGCATCTCAGCTGGGAGGACCTTCATATATGCGTGCCATACTGGCCCCTTTTGCCATGAATGATTTTTCTATTATCCCAACCGGGGGTATTGATGAGAATAATATCCGGGAATACCTGGATATTCCCCGGGTAGTTGCCTGTGGTTCATCCTACGTGGTAGATCGTGCCCTTGTGAACAACGGGCAATACCATGAGTTGTCCGCGAGAATAAAACAAATTGTAGAGATTGTAAGCCGATAGTATACCTGCCATATGGATTTAACATCAAAATTAATGGAAGCGTTTCAACGCCGCGAGCATATTTTAAATGACGAAACTAATTCCGCCTTTCGCCTGTGCAATGGTCAGGGTGACGGGGTTGACGGGATTACAATTGATATATATGACAGGTTTCTTCTCATACAGTTCTTTGATGATCACCTGTACAGGGAAAAGGCAACCATCAACGCGGCGGTAAGCGGGGCCGTGGATAAATCACGTCTCCCTGTTGACGGAATATTGCTGAAGAACCGCACAAGGGTGAAAGATCCGGAAAATATCGCCAGTATAAGAGAGAGCGAACTGGTTATGGGTTCTTTACCACCTGCCCGGTATCCTGTTATGCAAAATGGTGTGAAGGTATACGTTGATCTTTTAAAGGGACAGAACACCGGACTTTTTCTCGACATGAGAGAGGTGCGGGACAGGCTGAAGGACATATATTCCCATGGCGGTTCCATGTGTAATTTTTTCAGTTACACGGGGCAGTTCTCCGTGCATGCGTTGAAAAATGGAATGGACAGCGCGGTAAATGTTGATTTGTCCAGAACAGTGCTCCGGCGTGCCAGGGATAATTACAGGTTGAACGATCTGCCGGTTGATGACAGGGATTTTGTATATGGTGATGCCATAGAGTGGATGAAGATTTTTTCAAAAAACCGGAAAAAGTTTTCTTTCATTGTATTTGATCCTCCTACATTTGCCAGGAACAAGAAAAAAACATTCAGTGTGCAACAGGATTTTGGTAGAACTGTTCCACATCTTGCAAAGCTATGTGAAGATGGATATATACTGACTTCAGTCAATAGTGCTGCGGTCAGTGAAGAGGAGTACCGATCATTTCACCCGGGCAGCTGGGAGCTGCTTTTTATTGCCAACGAGTCTGATGATTTTCCATGGAAAGATCGGCCATACCTGAAGGTGGGACTCTGGCATCCTTAAAGATGATTCGAAAAAGAAATATCCTTGACTTTACAAACCTCATGTTTGAAAATTTCTTTCCGTGCTGTGTCCTGAAAGTGTTGTAATATCTGAATATAAAGGTTAATACGCGTATGCTGTATGCTAGTATGGCGCTGGTAGTTTCCGGAGTGGTGCTGTTGCTGTATTCACTCTTTTTTGAGAACGAGATAACCAGGTCCCGTCCTCCCTCAGACAGATATGTCCCACCAATGGATGAAGTTAAAAGTACAGGACATGATGCTGATTCTTATGCAGGTGCTATTTCCCGGGAGCTGGAAGATGAGTTTGATGATTTCACCATGATTGACCACGAAGACTTGCTTGGTGATGAGGACTTACTTTCTGTAGACCTGGATGAAGCTGAAGATATCCATGTTGAAAATGATGATAAAAGTGCCGATACAGTTACAGAACACCCGGTAAACAACGTGATATTGTATGAAGACCCCGAGCGGATATCTGTAGAGGGTGTAGGACAAGAAACGGATATTAACGTGGAGGACGTGTCTCGTTTTACCAGGGTAGGGGATGGAACAATAGAATTATTTCAAGATGGTATCAATTTACACGCGGGTAAGCGATTATACAGGTTTGATTTTAATAAGATTGACAGGGTGTATGTTGGGAAAAATTATATAGTATTGACCTTGAAAAGCGTGGATGCCGCCCGTGTAATACTGTTCAGGGATTCAAACGGTGTGCCAGACCATGTAATTTCACAACTTGACAGTTTAATAAATACAGGTATTTAAAACATGTATTATCGTTATAAATCCAAAAAAAGCAACCGAAGAATTTATATTGCCATTATATGGCTGTTGATACTTACCTCCATGGGATACCTGGGGTATACAAACCGGCAATATGTTTTTTTCTGGAAATTCAGCTATGGTAAGCTTGTAGAGCGATTAGAAGAAGCGGGCAATATCCAGAAGGCCGAACTACGCGCAAAAAACATAAAGAAACTATGCGAGGCGGCATCCAGGTATGCGCAGGAGCACCCGCTATCCCCCGATGCTCATTTTCTTCTTGGTTCATGTTATTACAATTACGGAGCTGCCCTGGTTAACATGCCCATGGTTAGGCTGTTCGACAGGGAGGCCATAAGGGAGAACATGACCGAGGCATCCAGGCAGGCTTTTGATAATTCAATTAAATATATGAACAAGGGAATCGCACTGGGGGGTAAAACAGCAATAAGTGATCCTCAGCGTATGGTGCTGGTGAAGTCGCTTTACTATAACCGTTTTTATTCCATTGAAGATATTTACCAGTGTGCCTTTAAAATTATGACTCCCCATAGAACACTTTCATTCATGGATATACGGTTTTACTCAATTATAGCTATTAAAAGTAATAACATCGAAGAAGGGATTGAACTGCTAAAAGCCTGTGGTAATATTTTTGACAGCAGTGATGGTCGTTTGTTTCTTGCTTCTGCGTACACCCATGCTGATAAATATACCAATGCTATAATGGAATACAAGAAGATTCTGGATAACTCAAAAGACAGTAATACTATAAAGGATATTCATGTGGCCCTGGGGAAAATCTATTTTGCCAGGTCGTTATATAATGAATCCCTTGAGCATTTTCAAAATGCTCTTGATATTGATACACAGGATTCACAATGTAAAATCTGGATAGGTAAAAATTATTCAGCCATGGGAAATGTTAACAGGGCGAGATCAATTTTAAGCGAAGTCCTCGTTACGGATTCAGAGAACAAGGAAGCTCAGAAGCTTTTGAAGCATATGTAATTTCTGAATCTTCCCCCGGGTTCAATTGTTTCACCTGCCTGGTATTTGTTTCTATCAGTGTAATTTTATTGATGAGAATTGATAAAGTGAGATATTCGCTTGACAAATTTGGCCAATAGATGGAAGAAAAAATCGTATGTTCTGTCTTCAGTGAAGAATGAATCGCCCTGGCGACTATATATAAAAGATTAAGAGGAAACTTGCAATGATATTTGATTCACTTTTTGGTATGTTCTCAAATGATATGGGGATTGACCTGGGTACGGCAAATACCCTTGTTCATGTAAAAGGGCAGGGTATCGTGTTAAGTGAGCCATCGGTAGTAGCTGTGCAGACAAGTACTGGAAAAGTTCTTGCGGTGGGGCATGAAGCGAAACGAATGCTTGGACGTACTCCCGGAGATATCGTCGCCATTCGCCCGATGAAAGACGGTGTTATCGCTGATTTTGAAACAGTTGAAAAAATGATTCGTTATTTTATTACAAAAGTGCATAAAAGAAAGGCTCTTGTCAGACCCCGTGTTGTTATTGGTGTACCGTCGGGTATTACCGAGGTAGAAAAGCGGGCTGTGCGTGAATCTGCCGAACAGGCCGGTGCCCGTGAAATATTTCTTATCGAAGAAGCTCTCGCGGCCGCTATTGGTGCCAATATTCCTATTCATGAACCCGCGGGTCATCTTATAGTGGATATTGGCGGTGGTACTACCGAGATCGCCGTTATATCCCTGGGTGGCATGGTTATTGCTGATTCAATCAGGGTGGCAGGTGATGAGTTTGACGAGGCAGTTATTAAGTACATGAGAACGCAGTACAACCTGGTTATTGGTGAGCGAATGGCAGAAGAGGTTAAGTTTAGAATAGGGAATGCTTTTCCAGAGAAGAAGATCGATACAATGGAGCTGAAGGGTCGTGATGCCATTTCCGGTTTACCACGGACGCTGGAAATTGATACCTCTGAAATTCGGAAGGCTCTCAAAGAACCGGTAGACCAGATACTTGACGCGATAAAGCATACCCTGGAAAAAACACCCCCGGAACTGGCTGCTGATATCGTCGAAAGGGGTATTGTGATGACCGGTGGCGGCTCACTGCTGAAAGGACTTGATAAGTATATAAGCAAGGAAACAGGTGTTCCTGTTATACGTGCTGAAAATCCTTTGACCTGCGTTGTGCTTGGTGCCGGAAAATTTCTTGAAGAATTAAAACATCTTTACAGGTCTAACCTGAAATAATGATGTACTTGTTAATACTTGAAGGTCGGGTTACTGGTGGATTTTTTTGTACGAAATAAAACAATTGTAGCGTTTGTTTTCTTTACCCTTTTTTGTTTCATTTCCCTGTCAGTACAGTCAACCGGTTTTACCGGTACGGTGGAAGGAGCAGGTAATCTTGTTACCATGCCCTTCCAGAAACTGTACAACTCTGTGCAGAATGGTATTTCCCTCCTGTGGGCCGGGTTTACCGAGTTAAACGAGGTCAGGGATGAGTTGCAACAAACACGTATGAAACTTCAAAAATACGAGTCAATGGCCGAAGAAGTTTCTGAAATAAAAAAAGAAAATGACCGGTTGCGTTCAATTCTTAATATGAAGGAGAGGCTTGAACTTGAGTCTATTCCCGCTGAAATAATATCAAAAGATCCGGATAACTGGTTTAGAACCATTATTATCAACAGGGGCTCTAGAGATGGTGTCAAGATAAATATGCCGGTTGTTGCTTTCTCCGGAGAACAAAAAGCCGTGGTTGGAAAGGTGATAGAAGTACGCTGGTCAGTGTCAAGAATCATGCCGGTGATCTCGCCTGATATGAAAATGGGGGTGCTGTTTCAAAAGACCAGAAACCCCGGACTTCTAAGTGGATATGCCGCTAATTCCAAGATGTGTGTGGTGGACTATGTTGATAAACGTTCCCGGGTGGACAGGGGGGACGTGGTTATTTCTTCCGGTCAGGCGGGAATATTTCCTCAGGGCCTGGTCGTGGGTAGAGCGTTAAAGAGTTTCGTATCAGAATCGGGCTCTTTTCAGAGAATAGTTATTCAGCCTTTTATCGATTATGATCGGATAGAACAGGTCTTTGTAATCAAAAAGGAGCCGGACAGGGAACTTCTAAACCTGTTGGAGTCTAAAGAAGAATGATATTGAAATATATAATAACAGGGGCCATATTACTGGCATCACTCATCATTCAGGGACATTCATCCTTTGATGTACTCAGGATTGCAGGTGTGAAACCTGATCTTATGTTTATCGTTATTATCTATTTCGGGTATAGTTTTGGATCATTTTACGGTGAAGTTACCGGTTTTATCGGGGGATTGTTACAGGACTCGGTTTCAAATTCTCCCCTGGGACTCATGGCTTTTCCAAAGATGGCCCTGGGATTTATTGTAGGAATGCTTGGAAGATCTATCTTCAGGGAAAACATTATAACTATCTTTTTGTTGTTGTTCGCGGCATCCCTGGTTAAAGGAGTAGTAACCATGTTTCTCGCGTATCTTTTCCACCAGGGGTCATTATCTATGATAAGCGGAATTATCTTCCCGGAGTCTTTCTATAACGCGCTTCTCGCGCCTCCCCTGTTTTTCCTGTTTGATAAGATATTTGAGCAGGAGCTATCCAGGGAGGTTCATTAGCCAATGCGTCAGTACGCGTCTATTCGTACAAAGATGCTGGAAGCCTTTCGCAGAAGAATGTATTTCTTTATGACGATGGTGCTTGTGGTTTTTACCATGTTCCTGGCTCAGCTTTTTTATCTCCAGGTTTTAAAATACGAGGAGTATTCTCTGAGATCACGAAGTAACATGGAAAGTAATATTCCAATTCCCGCGTCCCGCGGTGAGATATATGATCGAAATTTTTCCCTGGCTGAAGATAACCCTGTAATCGCTTCGAACAGGTCTTCATTTATTATAACGACAATTCCCGCAAATTTCGAAGATGATGCCACTCTCGAAAAAACTATTATGAAGCTGTCCAGGTTGCTGCAGTTTGATTATCAATCAATTATTGATAAAATTAAAAAGTCAAATCCCTGGGACAGGTTTGTGATTAAGGAGGACGTGGAATTTGATAAAATTGTCAAAATTGCTTCGTACCAAAATCATTTCCCAAATATCGACTGGGGAGACGCTCCAGTTCGTGTATACAAGCA
The DNA here is from genome assembly GCA_964486725.1 of uncultured Leptospiraceae bacterium. Taxonomy (GTDB): domain Bacteria; phylum Spirochaetota; class UBA4802; order UBA4802; family UB4802; genus M55B154. The sequence continues at coordinate 59,938 of CAZAOK010000006.1, read as the reverse complement.
TAGTAATATGTTCGCCCACTCTATCGGGTACATCGGCAGTATAAACAGGGATGAATATGCTAACTTGAAAAATGCCGGGTACAAGCATTACCAGAAGATTGGGAAGACAGGTATCGAGAAAGAATATGATATGCTGTTAAGGGGCGTTGATGGATATGTCCGTCGAATCGTTGATGTAAAAAACAGGATGGAAGGTGAAGAAATAGGGCAACATCCAGTATCTGGGAATAATATTGTTCTAACAATAGACTACGAGGTGCAAAAAGCAGCCTACGAAGCAATGGCACAGAAAAAGGGCTCAGTGGTGGTTCTGAAACCCACCACGGGAGAGATACTGTGCCTTTTGAGTAAGCCGGATTATGATCCAAATCAGATCATATCAAGAGACAATTCAGTAGCACTTGAAGAGATGTATAAAGATAAAGATAAACCTTTTTTAAACAGGGCAATTCAATCCAGGTATCCACCGGCATCAACCTTCAAGCTGGTTACTACGATGTCAGCACTTGAAGAAGAAAAATGGAATCCAGAACGAGTAATTTATTGTCCCGGCAAGTATACATTACAGGGGTATATTGACAGGGATTTTTACTGTTATTCTGTACATAGAAGTCTTGATATGCAACATGCTATTGGTAAATCATGCGGTGTATATTTCTACCAGCTTGGATATAGTATCGGACCTTCCATTATTTTGAAATACGCGAATTATTTCGGACTTAATAATAAAACGGGGATTGATATCCCCGGTGAAATCGATGGATTTATCCCTTCAAAGAAATGGAAGTTGAAGACTTTTGGTCAACCATGGTTTGATGGTGATACATTGAATCTTGCCATTGGGCAGGGATTTCTTGCAGTCACCAATATTGGTATGGCAAACCTTGTTTCTGCCATTGTGAATGAAGGTGTTTCATATAAACCTCATTTTGTGAAAAGTATACGTTCTAATAACAACCAGGGCATTATAAGTAACCATACTCCTGAAAAGCTGAAAGAAATTCCCCTTTCGCAAACCACGCTTAATGTAGTAAAACAGGGAATGCGGATAGCTGTCAAAAATGGTACCGCCGCCAGGTTGGGATATATAAAAGTTCCCATATGCGGGAAGACTGGTACTGCGCAGACAATATCCCGCAGAAAAGATGACGCGTCACAGCACGCATGGTTTGTGGGTTTTGCGCCCTATGATGGTAAGCCTGAAGATTCGGTAGTTGTAGTTGTTATGGTTGAATATGGAATTGCCGGAGCTGTGAGTGCGGTGCCGGTTGCGGAGGCTGTTTTTAACAAACTTTACAGACTTGGATACTTTTAAATGGCAAAAAAAAATGAATTGCAAAATATAAATATTCCCCTGCTGGTCTCTGTCATCCTGATCGTGTTCATAGGTATTCTTATGATTTACAGTACCGGGTTTGATCCAATTGATAAATTAAATAACGGTTTATACAAAAAACAAATGGTCTGGTTCGGTATTGGTTTCGTTTTAATGATGACTGTTGCGTTCGTAAATTACAGGTTGTTGGGAGACTACTCATTATATATTTATATTGGATTATTGTTCATACTGGTGCTTACCACCATATTTGGTACACCGGTAAGAAGCGCCAGGGCGTGGATAAATTTCGGATTTTTTTCGATACAACCGTCCGAGTTTATGAAACTGGGTTATATCATACTGATAGCAAAATTCCTTGAGATTCGCGAGAGGGATATACAGAATTTCAGGGAGTTGATGATACCATCGCTGATTACAATAATACCCGTGTTTATTATTTACATGCAGCCAGATTTCGGAACAGCGATGATATTTATTCCCATATTTTTTACCATGCTTTTCCTTGGTGGTGCCGATGTTTCACAAATAGGCTCAATAATCAGTATTGCCGCTATTGGCTTGATTCTTCCCATGATATTAACATATACAGAATGGGTTGGCCAGGGAAATGAAGTTATAAATCCCGTAATAGCTTTTTTTAAAGGCAGTGATTTGCTTTTTATTATAGCCGGGGCATTGCTCGTGGTTGCAATAGTTGCCTTTGTGCTGCACTTTTTTTTCATAAAAAAAATATACAGGAAAATATATATACCATCCATGGTGTTCTCCATGGGGCTTTTTCTTTCTGTTTTTATTCAGCATTTTCTTAAGGATTACCAGAAAAAAAGAATATTGGTATTTCTCAATCCAACGCTTGACCCACATGGCTCAGGGTATAATGTTATACAATCAAAAATTGCTATTGGATCAGGTGGTTTCTTTGGGAAAGGATTCTTACATGGAACACAATCGCAACTGGGTTTTTTGCCTGAAAAAACAACTGACTTCATATTTTCTGTAGTAGCAGAAGAATGGGGTCTCCTGGGATCAATTGTTTTACTTGGCTTATTCGCTATTGTAATTTTCAAGGGAATTCAAATAGCCTTCGAAGCTGGTGATAAATTTGGAACGCTTCTTGCCAGCGGAATTACCACAATGTTTTTTTTCCATATGGTAATTAATATTGGCATGACTCTTGGGGTTATGCCTGTAACCGGATTACCTCTTACTTTTGTTTCATATGGTGGGTCGAACCTGGTTGTGTCATTAATTGCTGTCGGCATTTTGCTGAATATTCATATGAAGAAAAAACTACGCTGACAAAGTGATTCTATCCAAAATTTAACATCCAATAAAAAAAATATTTTATAATATTCTTGCTTGCGTTAACATGGCCAATGCTATAGTATATCATCTACTGATTATCTACTTTGAGGTTACAGAGACTGCGTTATTATGATGATGAAAGATAAATAATTGATAATGCTGATGCTATAGACCGTATGATATTAATAATACTATTCATACTCCTCCAGGTATCCTTCACCGTTCATATTTATAATCTGATAATTTACGTACTTAAAAAAAACAGCAAAAATTTACGATGGTTTGTCAATACCGCCATAACTAATATATTAATTGCCGGGTCGCTTACAGTGCTTGCAATTTTTGAGCCAAGGAGGGTTCGGGGCGTTGATATAGATTTACTTATCTGGATTATGACCGGGCTGATCATGCTTGCGATGCTTGGCATAAAAATAAACATTTTTCGTAATATATACCAGAGAAGCAAGGATCCGGAAAACTATCATTTTAACTATTTCGGAAAAAAGGTTTTGCATTCATCTGTTGTACGCTACGAGGAAATACTTATCTTCATGTTCACTATGCCCTTCTTTCTTTTCGCAGGAGCATATTTCATCGCCAGGCTGGTTAACCTTGTAATGTTTGATCATCTTTAAAAATATTCACCACAGAGTCACAGGGATACAGAGGTTTTTTATAAAAGAATTACCGCAAAGGCGCAAAGATCGCAAAGTTACGCAAAGAAAAGAAAGAATATATATATCTTCTTCTTCGCGAACTTAGCATACTTGGCGTCTTTGCGGTGATCCTTGTACAATTACACAACCAACTCTCTGTATCTCTGTGACTCTGTGGTGACAAAAACCATGGAAATTCAAAATTATATGTATATGCAAAATTATACTGGATTTATTTATTACCGTTTAGTATTATAGTATAAATACTATATGAGATGGAGGTTGTACATGCCGCTTATAACCGACAATATAAAAGAAAATGCTGAAAAATGTAAACAGTGTGCGTTTCTTAAACTGAGAAACGCTGAAATTGATAAAAACAGCGTGCTTTATGATGAAGCGAAGATGACGCTTGAAGGAGTATACAGGGCCAGTTGTAACATGTGTCCATTTTCAAAGGATTTTGAAAAAGTCTATGGTATGAAACCATACGAATACTTCCCTTTGAAATCCTGATATCCTGCTTATATATATTATATGGCAGAAAAAAGAGGAATAATATTACTCAGTGGGGGGCTGGATTCTGCAACAACGGCAGCATATGCTATCGAAAAGGGATACAGTTTACATGCGATAACATTCTCATATGGCCAGAGACATGATGTTGAGATATCGTTCGCAAAAAGAATAGTTGATTACCTGGATATAAAACTGCATCATACTATACAACTGCCACTTGAATTATTTGATAAAACGGCCTTGAAAAAAGATTCAAACCTGCAGGTACCACAAGGTAATGATATTTCTGTTCAAGACGAAATCCCCATAACATATGTACCAGCCAGGAATATAGTTTTCTTATCCCTGGCATTGGCCTACGCTGAGTCGCATGATGCAGAGGTTATCTTTATAGGCGCGAATGCTGTTGATTATAGTGGCTATCCGGATTGCAGGCCGCAATTTATCAGTTCATTTCAGAACATGATTGATAATGGAACTAAAACAGGTGTAGAAGGTAATTCGATTATAGTGGAAGCGCCATTGATCTCAATGAAAAAGAGTGAAATTATTAAATTAGGATATAAGCTTGGGTTTGATTATTCGCTTACTCATAGCTGTTACAGTCCAGATGAAGAAGGCGTATCATGTGGAATATGTGACAGTTGTTGTATACGGCGCAGGGGATTCAAAGAGGCTGGTATTGCAGATCCCACCAGGTATAGAAACGGGTGAATGATGGTGTTGAAGTTGCTGAATACAGGTATCATGGATCTGCTCAACCCGGTAAGATGTTGCTGGTGTGAGAACTTAATATCTCATGCCGATAATGGTATTTGCAAACTATGTCTTTCAGAGCTGACCGGCAAAACCGTGCACTCCAACATTATCCAGGAAGATGAACCAGGTAGTAATTCAATGGGTAATCGTGAATGGTATTTGAATGAATGTGTATCAATTCATCCCTATACTGGTGTTATGGAAAAGGTGATTCAGTCAATAAAATATGATAGAATTGTATCCCTTGTACCGGTAATATCTAATATTATGAATGAGATAATCTGTATAAAAAAATGGGAAATAGACGGTATCGTTCATATACCCATGAAGAGATCAAAAAAAGCCAGGCGCGGTTTTAATCAATCAGAATTATTAAGTAACAATATCAGTAAAATATCTAAAATACCATGTATTAACATTCTAAATGAAAAAAGTTACTCCATGATCCAGAAATCATTACAAATTAATGAAAGGTTTATAAATGTTCTTGGCAGATTCAGCATAAAACCTGATAATGCGGTTATTAAAGGAAGAAACCTTTTACTGGTAGATGACGTATATACAACTGGTGCAACTTTGAATGAATGCGCAAGGGTTTTAAAAAACCACGGAGCTGATAAAGTATACGCGATAGTAATGGGAGATACACAACGAAAAAAGATTGAATAATATTTTATTAGATGTATTATATATATTCGCATTATAAAAACGATACCGGGAGAGTGGAATGAAGATTCTATCTGAAGAGAATTATGAGCTAATTGTTCTTGAAGGAAGAATTGATCAGGATATGTCCGAGGAACTGGAGTCAGTATTGCAGAATTGTATTGATGAGGAGAAATACAATATATGTATTGATATGATAGATGTAAAACATATCTGCAGTTCCGCGCTGGGTGTAATCGTGGCAATTAAACGTAAACTTAAAGATGAAGATGGCGATATTAAACTTGTAATCGCCAATGATAACTTATTAAAGCTTTTTCAAACAACAATGCTTGACAAGGTTTTCGAAATATTTGAATCTCAACGGGAATGTATTAACGCTTTTGATTGATGGGGATGTCATGCAGACTCATAATTATGCTGATTTAAAAGACATCCTGAAATGTATTGGGCCATACCTGGATCAGGTTGATATAGTAATAAAAAGTAAACTTGAAACAGGTATAGGGCTTCTGGATGAGGGTTCATGGCATACATTCAGGAAAAGTGGTAAGAAAATCAGGGCTTCTCTGATAATTCTTTCCAGTGGGCTGAAAAATTCCATACCAGATGATATTGTAGAAATTGCTTCAGCAGCAGAGATCATACATGCCGCATCACTTGTTCATGATGACATTATTGATAAAGCCGATTTGAGACGTGGTCAGGCCACTGTAGCAAAGAAGTATGGAAGCAAGGTAGCGGTACTGGTAGGAGATTTTATGTATACCAGGGCCCTTGAGATGGCAGTAAGCAGCAACAGGATGGACCTTTTTCCGATTATGGTTGATGCTACCTTGAACATGGTAAAGGGTGAATTGTACCAGATTGAATATTCGAATATTGATAATATATCCATAAACCATTATTTTGATATTATCGAGATGAAGACAGCACGATTCATGGGTGCCTGCGCAAAACTTGGTGGCGTACTGAGTGGAATGGATGAAAAAGAGATGGAGATTATCTTTAATAGTGGTCTTAACCTTGGTTATGCGTTTCAGATTATTGATGATACCATAGATTACGTGGATAACACCATAACCGGAAAAGATACGGGAAATGATTTTATCAATGGTAAGATAACCCTGCCGCTACTTCGTCTCATTGATGTAGTAGACAACAAAGATGCACAGCTGATCAGGGATTATACGAGAAAACCGGATAAAAAGAAATGGGAATACGTAATTAACAGGGTTAATGAAACGGATACAATTGAATATTGTATTGATGTGGCAAAAGAATACATAAAAAAAGCAGTAGATTACATTGACAGGTTTCCGGAATCAGAATGTAAAAAGGCAATAAAAGATCTGGCAATATTTTTATTGGCGAGAAATTTTTAAACAGGTATCATGTGTATAATTGATCATGTTATATGGAGGGCCACATGATTACAAAAGAAAAAGAAGATGTATTGAAATACTATAACCTGGGGCTTACCGCGTATAAACAACGCAAATGGGACGAAGCCATTAAATCATTTGAGATGGCCCTGAACATTGATCCTAAGGATGGTCCCTCTCGTGTGTATATTGAAAGGTCAAGGCAGTACAGGGAAAACCCACCGGCGGATGACTGGGATGGTGTATTCATTATGAAGACAAAGTAATTGAATGGCAGCAAAAACTTATAATGTACAGGGTGCAGCGAAACCATGGCGAAAAAGATAATACAGGTTAATAAAAATCCAGTATACGAAATAGGGATGATAGCGACCGTATTCGGTAAGGATACCGAGTTTAACGGAGATCTTTCATTTGACAAATCCTTGCAAATTAACGGTAGATTTGAAGGAGAAATCAAGGATGGTGATTTTCTCGTAATTGGGGAAAAATCTGAAGTCAGGGCGAACATCAAGGTAAAAACGGTAATTGTCAAGGGAACTGTATATGGCAATGTTGAAGCCACTGATAAACTTGAAATTCATAAAGAAGGCAAGTTGTATGGTAATATAAGAACATCAAAGCTGATTATTGCTGATGGAGTGGTGTTTGAAGGTAAATGTGAAATGATAAAGTCTGCTGAAAAAACAAGAAAAAAAGAACAGAATAAAGAACAGAATAAAGATGAGCCGGCATTAGCCTGAGATAAGTGGAAATTGTATATAATAAAAAGGGTGGCTAAGGATAGCCACCCTTTTTTACATCATACTGCTTGCACACTTGGAATATTTTGTATACGATTAACCATAACAATAACAACAGGTAATAACAGGATGTTGCTATGAAATTGGAAAATTTGGAACAGGTAAATAACAATTTATATGAAATACCAGTTAATAAGGTAAAGGGAATGCGTGTTCCTGCACGAATATTTGCCTCGGCTGAACTCATAGAAGATATGGATGATGCAGTTATGCGACAGATTACTAACGTGGCGATGCTTCCTGGTATACAGGAATACGCATTTTGCATGCCGGATGGTCATTCAGGCTACGGGTTTCCCATAGGAGGTGTAGCCGCGATTGATATCGCAAACGGTGTTATTTCACCAGGTGGTATTGGATTTGATATTAACTGCGGTGTACGGCTGGCCGTTACCAGTCTTACAAAAGATGAGATTAAGCCATACATGAAAAAGCTGATGGACGTGCTGTATTCAACGATCCCTTCTGGCATTGGCGGCTCTGGGATTGTGTCGCTTGCCGATAAAAAACTTGATGAAGCCATGGTACAGGGGGCAGCCTGGGCAGTAAAAAACGGTTATGGTGAACCGGAAGACCTGGTTATGTGCGAGGAAGGAGGGCGAGTAAACGGGGCAGAACCAGCGTCAGTTTCTCAGAAAGCACGTGAGAGGGGGAGAAACCAGTTGGGGTCACTGGGCTCTGGTAATCATTATCTCGAATTACAAATTGTTGAAGATGAAAATATTTTTAACAGGGACGCGGCCAAAGCCCTTGGATTAAAGGGAAAGGGGCAAATAGTCTGCATGATTCATTGCGGAAGCAGGGGATTTGGTCATCAGGTCGCTACCGATTACCTTCGGATTTTTGCCTCGGTAGTAAACACAAAATATAAAATCAATATACCCGACAGGGAACTGTCTTGCGCCCCTTTCGATTCTGAAGAAGGAAGTGACTATTTTGGCGCGATGAACTGTGCTATCAACATAGCATTTTTGAACAGGCAACTTATCCTGCACAGGGTGCGTGAAGTGTTCTGTGATGTTCTGGGGAAAAGCCCGGCCGAGATTGGCTTTAAACAGGTGTATGATGTGTGCCATAATACGGCAAAACTTGAAGATCACGTTGTAGGGGGAAAGAAGAAGAAACTTATTGTACACAGAAAGGGTGCTACCAGGGCATTTTCTCCGGGTATGGAGGAAATACCCGATGCATACGAAAAATGGGGACAGCCCGTATTGATTGGGGGAAGTATGGAGACAGGTTCCTACGTTATGCTTGGTAAAGAAGGTAACAGCGCCTTTTACAGTACTGTTCATGGAAGCGGACGTGTTATGTCCAGGAAACAGGCAAAAAAGAGTTTTCAGGGACGAGACTTGTTGGTGAACATGGAATCCAGGGGCATGCATGTTCGCACAGGTTCATATTCCGGACTGGCAGAAGAGGCTGGTGGAGCATATAAGAATATCGACGAGGTGATTAAGGCAACCGAATCAGCTGGATTAAGCAGCAGCGTGGCCAGGCTTGTGCCACTGGGAACGATAAAGGGATAAGGTTATTTTTAATATGGGATATGAATTGCTTGATGAGGGAACCTTTGCTGATGTTGCCGTTAAATGCAGGGCAAAAACACCGGAAGATCTTTTCAAATATAATTCTGAAGCATTTGCTGCCATTATGCTGGAAGACACTGGTGTTATTCAGGGGAATGAAAAAAAAATAATACAGATGCAGGCAGAAGAACATGACCTCTTGTTGTATGATTTCATAAATGAACTTATCTATCAGAAGGACGTTAACAACCTTATATTTATGCCAGCGAACATAGAGATTGAAAGAAATAATAACATGGTACAAATTGTGGCCACAATGAAGGGAGATCGCATAGGTAAGAAGTGTTCTTTCAATGTGGATGTTAAGGCAGCAACCATGCATGAATTGAGTGTGGTTCAGAATAATGACGAATGGATTTCGTTTATGATCCTTGACGTATAAAGGTAAGGCATTTATCGTTGACACTACTGGTATTTTTCCACTCTTTTTAATTATTGTAAATTGTAATATAGTGATGGGGATTGATTCATGGCGGAAATAATTGATGGTAAAAAAGTAGCTGAAGAAATAAAAGAGCAGATCGCCCGGGAAGTTGTTCTGCTGAAAAAAAATCATGACAAGCAACCAGGGTTAGCTGTTGTTCTTGTGGGTGAAGACCCGGCATCACAGGTATATGTTCGAATGAAAGGTCGTGATTGCGAGCAGGTCGGAATACACTCCTTTCAATTCACATTACCTGAAAAAACAACACAGGAAGAACTGTTGAACCTGGTAAAAGATCTGAATGAAAGGGATGATGTTAATGGTATACTGGTGCAGCTTCCTCTTCCTTTGCATATTAATGAGTCTATGATTCTTAATGCCATCGATCCAGAGAAGGATGTGGATGGATTTCATCCAGTGAATGTGGGTAAACTTGTGGCCGGAGAAGAAAACACATTTTACCCGTGTACTCCGTATGGCTGCCAGGAATTGATTACACGTTATGTGCATGATCTCAGGGGGAAGCATCTTGTAATTGTTGGAAGAAGCAACATTGTTGGCAAGCCAATGGCAAACCTGATGGTACAGAAGAACGAAAGGGCAAACTGCGTGGTTACCATCTGTCATACGGCTGCCCGGGATATCTCCTTCTTTACAAGGCAGGCAGACATACTGGTGGTTGCCGCGGGAAGGCCTGAGGTTGTAACCGGGGACATGGTTAAAGAAGGAGTTGTGGTTATTGATGTGGGTATAAACAGGATTGATGATCCGGTAACCGAAGGGAAGAAAAAGCTTATTGGTGACGTACGATACGACGACGTCGCCCGAAAAGCATCCGCCATTACTCCTGTACCAGGTGGAGTGGGGCCAATGACAAGAGTCATGTTGCTAAAGAATACGTTGAAAGCATTCAAGCAGCACAATAACATTACATAAGCAACAAGATGATTTTACCTGGGATTTCCATATTAACGCGGGAATGACAGGAACAAAAAACCGGGACTTAAAGGAAGTCCCGGTTTTTTGTTCTTAGCTGTTTACATGATTATCTACTAGAAATGCTGTATGTCACGGTGTTCTTTATCCTGGATGAACATTGGTATATACTTTGCGAACCACATGTAAATAAGCACCATGATGGCAAGTGACCCAAGCATCAATGCCCATTCCTGTATGGAAGGAACGTATGTCATATATGGCTTCCACGGGAAGTTGGGAACAGAATACCCGTGCATGATGACCCTGAATTTCATCATTATGATAGCCATTACACCACTGATAATACCTGCGGTAAATATCCTGTCATTTTCACGAAATTTTTTGATGTTCAGTATAGCGATGGCACTTATTATAAAGGCAAATTCAAGTACAAGAACCCACCATCCATACATGCTGCCACTCATGATATCCGTGAATGACCTGTCAAATAGTGGTAATGCGGTAGTCCACTGTGTATAGATGTCGAACGTTCTTATCAGAAAATAGAAGATGAACATGGCGCCGGATATCTGAGCAAGTTTCATGAAAGAGTCTTTGGGGATGAGTTCTTTCTTCTGTACCCATTGGGCTATCTTGGGTATCAGCATCATAAGGCATGTCCCGCCAGCTGTTGCCGCAACGATTGCTACGAAAAAGTACAGGTGATTAGGCCTGAACCATGCTGCCTTTGCGTACATAATGTCCCACATGCCTCCTCCAAGTGATCCCTGGTGGAAAAATGAGAGGAAAGTACCCACTGCTGCCATTATCCACATAAGCTTGTGCAGGTAGTGCGCGATATAATGCAGTGCCGGGATACGGTCTAATACCTTATGAGATAGTATTATAGGAAAAAGCTCAATTATGAGTACCATAAAGTAAAAGGTGAGGCACCAGATTACTTCTGTCAACATTGATGTCGGCAGAAGACCGCTTCCCCAGTTAGGATAGGTATATCCGAACCAGGCACGAAGTGGCTGACCGATCTCAAACACCAGAAGCACAAAGGTAAAAAGATAGCACATAAACCCGATAAGTACGGTGGAGTTTATGAGCGGCTGCAGTTTGTCAACACGGAATATGTACAACATGAACCCCGTAAAAAAAGCGCCACCGCCCAGTGCCACGTACCCAAGGTCGCCGAGAATCCACAGACCCATGTTGAATATGTTGTTCATGTTGGTATAACCGAGACCCCAGAATAGTATCTGGATACCAAAAATAGCGAACAGGGCTGTGAAGCCCAGGAGCACGTAGATGGTGATCTGTATGTTCCTGGAATAACTGTTCCATTCGTTTTTTAAAAAATCTATTGCTTTGCTCACGATGATCTCCTTTTATTATTATGAAGAGTGTTTATACCCGCCGATCATTTCCTTCAACCATTTCTGGCTTGTCAGGTAGTAGACCTTTGGATTAGGATAATTTTTCATTGCGATTCTCTTCTTGTATAGTTCCGGATCAGTTTCGCGAAGCTTGTCAATCGGATGCAAGAGCCTGATAGCCCGGTCACTCCTGGATAAACGGGAGACTTCTGAGTCGGGATCGTTTAGATCACCAAAAACCATTGCACCTGTTGGACAGGCGGATACACACGCGGGGGTATAGGTTACCGCGTTGATGTCGGTAACGCCATTCGCGATAGCCTTGTCACGTTCCTTCTTCCATATGTGGTCGCAGAAAGTACATTTGACCACGGTTCCCCTTGATGCTACCGAACGATCAGGATTCATTGACTCTTTAAAGGTTCCTTCGTACCTGGGTTTCCACCAGTTGAATAGCCTTGCTTCGTATGGGCATGATGCCTGGCAGTAACGGCAGCCGATACAACGAGACCATATCTGGCTGACCACACCATCATCACCTACATCGGTGGCCACCACCGGACAAACAGAAACACATGGTGGATTGGGATTCTTCGGGTCATTCCCTTCGCACTGCTGGCACATCTTTGGCAGATATGCCACCTTTACATCAGGATATTGCGCGTTTTCATCGTTGTCATTAGTTACCTGCATCACGTCAAGAAAGGTAACACGTTTTGCTATATCTGAATCATCCTGGAAAATTGGCATATTGTTTGACTGTGAACACGCGATTTGACATGTTCCACACCCGGTACACTTGTCAAGATCTATCGCCATTCCCCATCTTCTTTTCATTTCAGCCATTATAAATCACCTCTTAACTAATTTTAACCCTTGTCAGCCACCAGTCGGCAGTACCTGAAACGGGATCGATCTTATTATTCATTATTTCCTTGGGGTTAACACCCTTGTCCGTAGCATACTTTGTATAGGCAGTATGCCCGAATCCCAGCGGTATTGCAATGACGCCTGGCGCGATAGTCTTGGTGAGATGTACACGCACGTTATCAAGCTCACCCCGGCTGGATTCAAGATCGACTTTCTCGCCTTCTGAAACGCCGTACTCATCGGCTGTGGAAGGATTCATGAGTACCCAGAGGGTTTCTTCGGTCAAAACTGTATTGTTAAGGCCTTTCAGTACATAGGGAAGGGCCAGTCCCCTGCCGTCGCCCACCATTGTTATCTCATATGGCAGCATCGCGAGGGGATAATCACTTGTCGCGGCATTGGTTTTTTGCGTTTCTTCAAGCTCTTTAGACATCATTTTTGCCGGGAAAGAGAATGATGAAACTGATTTGATAACCTGCGATGATGTATCGGAAATAAGTGCGGTATAATTTTTCCATGGAAAAGATTGTTTCACACCATCAATTTTTCTTGCGATGCGTATAAGTGAATCCCCCGCATGAATGGCTTTAAATCTTGGTGATACAACCGGTCCGCCGGCTTCAGTCTTCATTTCAAGGGATGAAAGTGACGGAAGCACATAGTCCGCGTACATGGCAGTATCATTGAGAAGTGGAGCAATAACAACTACCGTCGAAGCTTCCTTCATTTTTTCTATGAGCTTTTTGCCGTAGGTGCTTAAGAATACGGGGTTTGCTCCGTTAATTATTATCAGGTCGGCTTTCGCGTCACCGGCTATAAACTCATCAAGGCCTTTGGCTTTCGACGCGGAATTGAGTCCTTTTTTAGCGTAACTATCAAGCTGCATTGAACCCAAACCTTTTTCTGTCTTCACCTTGACCACCGAACCGAGTGATCCGGCCAGGCTGTTGAGGGCCTGTACAGCTGCCATCTCCATAGTGGAGGATGATACGCCCTGTCCGCCTTTTCCGGTAACCGCTACCGGTCTCCTGGCGGAAGCAAATTCTTTTGCCAGCTGTTCAAGTGCTTCGGGCTTTATACCGGTGAGTTCAGAAACCTTTGCGGGTGTATACTCATTTATTATCAGCTCGTGGAAGCGGCCGAACTGGGCCCCGGCTGATCGTTTGCCAAACTTTGTAATGAGTATGTTGGCAATACCCAGGGCAAGTGCTGCCTCGGTTCCGGGTTTAATGGCTACCCACTGGTCTGCTGCTGAGGCTGTACGTGTGCAAATAGTGTCGATGTGAACGAAACGGACACCCCTGTCTTTCCAGCCCGCGAATAAACGATGCATCGCACCGGCATTTCCCCATCCTTCAAGAAGACGGGCGCCAAAGCTCAGTATGAAATCCGCCTTGTCAAAATCGTAATAAATAGATCCTTCTGTATTCTGGGTGAGTTCAACCGCTGCTTTTGAAAGGCTGCAGAAGCAGGGATCTTCGTACATATTCGGGCTTCCGGCCGCGGTGATGAGCCTGTCCAGCAGCATACCGGAAATGCCTGCATGCGATTCGTTAATTCCCACGATACCGGCTGCTTTGCCGTCTTTACGAAGGGAGTCAATTTTTTTGGCGATTGTGTTTACCGCATCATCCCAGCTGACAGGTTCGAATTTACCGGAACCTTTTTTGCCAACCTGTTTGAGAGGCGTCTTGATCCTTTCAGGGTGATATAGAACATGTACAAGTGACTGCCCCATGGGACAACCCTGGTTTGACGTTTCAACCTTGACTGCCCTTTCGCCGATTTTTCGTACAGAAATAGTGCATTTGTCGGGACATGCATTGCATATACTCTGTATATACTTTTCTTCACCCTCTTGAGGCGTGTATTGATCCTGTGTCCATTCAACAAGCCACTGGAGCGACTGGAATGGGGCACCAGAAAAAACATATCCGGTACCGGTACCAACAACCGCGCCTCCTACCATTTTTAAGAAATCTTTTCTTTCAAGTTTTTTCATGAATTCAATAACTCCTTGTACTTTTTAATCATGGCATACCGCGCATCTGTTGCTTACGTGCAATGTGTTTCGAACGTCCGCACAAACAACCATGGGTGCTTTACATCCGTTACACTTCCCGCAAGAAACATTCATGGTGTTCTTCGTTACTGCCATGCGGCTGAAGTACACCAGGACAGGCTGCTGGGCGTAGGACTCCCATGGCTTGTCGGTGTCCCTGAAACCCTTTTAAAGAAGGCCTGCACCTTCGTAGTGATATCGTCATGATACCTGCCGTACATATACCTGGTATCTTCCGTATTCATAATAATTATGAATTGTCTCACAGGTGAATTCACCTTGTGTAGTAATGTGAGATTTTTGTTTGAATGGAAGAACTGTTTTGACAGATAACGACATAACGTTATCACAAGATTTTAGAAATGCTGAGAACGAAAACCAGGTGAATATGATAAAAGGGAGTACTATCATTGAAGATGATCGGATCCCTTTCACAAATACACTCCTTTGATTTATGATGATATTTTAGTAATCCTTACACATTTTAAACAAATTTCTGATAATATACTTAAAATGTGCTTCGTTCGATAATCCAATGAGAAATCGTGCTGTCAACAAAAATATGAAAAAAAAATTGACAAATCTGTTCTATAGTGATAGCTTTTTAGCAATTCTGGCTCCTTCCACCGCGTCTTCGGCATAGCTTGCGCCGATACTCTCTGCAAATTCACGGGTAACTACGGCACCTCCCACAAGCAGTGAAACTTCAAGTTTTTCGTCCTTCAGTATCTGGCTTATGGTCTTCATTTCGTACATGGTGGTGGTGAGAAGGGAACTCAGGCATAGTATGTCCGGTGCATGTTCTTTAACCGCATCGATTATTATGGTAGCATCCACGTCCTTCCCCAGGTCGATTACGTTGAAACCGTGGTTTTCAAGCATCATTGCCACTATATTTTTGCCGATGTCGTGAATATCCCCTTTTACAGTGCAGATAACCACCTTGCCGGTCTTTTTTACCGAATCCTTTTTCAGCAGGGGCTGCAGCACGGCAAAGCCGCTTTTCATGCTGTTGGCTGAGGCGATCATCTGCGGCAGAAAGTACTCACCACGGCTGTACAGGTCGCCAACGTGCTCAAGTGCCTGTATGAGGGCGTCGTTCATCACGTTTTCGGGTTGGTATTCCTTGAGGGCTTGCTGCACGGCAGGTGCTATCTCGTCGTTGTTGCCCTCAACTACCATGGTGTAAATGCGTGTAAGTATGGATTTTTCGTCCTTATCTTCCTTTTTAACGGCTGTTTCTGCGGGTTTGCCGCTAAAGGTGGCAATATAGCGTGTTGCACCCGGATCATTACCTTCGAGGTAGGCCAGGGCCATTTCTTCCCCGTCGGTATACCCGGTCAGGCTGGTGAGAGCCGCGGGATTGAATATGGCGGCATCAAGTCCTGCCTCTACTGCCCGTTTGAGGTAGGCGTTGTTGATGTGCTTGCGGACAGGAAGGCCGAATGAGAGATTGCTTATTCCCAGGCTTGTCTTGATACCACGTGCGTGAAAATGGCGTATTACCCTGAGCGTCTCGGCGGCACTTCCCGGTTCGGCGCTCTCGGTGAGCATGAGAGGGTCTACAAGCACCCGTGAAGGGGCAATTCCGTTTTCGGCCAGGCGATCAACCAGGCGCTGTCCTATATCGATACGTTTCTGCCCGTCTACGTGTATGCCGGTTTCGTCAAGACACAGTGCCACCACGAATGAGCCAAATCGTTTCAGCACGGGAAGCATGGCGTTGAAATTGGCGTCCTTCCCGTTTATGGAGTTCACCACGGGGATGCCGGGATAGTACATGAGGGCATCACCGGTAACCCGCGCGTTGTCAGAATCAATCATGAGGGGGACACGGACGCCGTGTGACAGTATGGCAACTGATTTCTGCATGGCCCGGATCTCGTCTATTTCGGGAACTCCCACGTTGATATCCAGTATGTGTGCCCCTTCTTCTACCTGCTTTCTGGATTCTTCACGTAAAAATGAGAACTGTTCTTCTTTCAGTTCGGCGGCGAATTTCTTGCGGGCGGTTGGATTCAGCCGTTCACCGATAATGACAGGACGTGGGTGCGTTTCTATGTCAATAGCGGTATACCTGCTTGTTATGAAGCGATGATGCACCCCGCCGGTTGCGCGTGTTACCGGAAAATCTTTCAGTTTTGCCGCCAGGGCGGCGATATGGGATGGAGTCGTGCCGCAACAACCACCGATAATGCTCACCCCGAGCTCGGCAAAGGGGAGGCACAGGTTGGCGAACTGTTCCGGTGACAATTTATATACCGGTGTGCCTTCAACCATCTGCGGCATGCCGGCATTGGCCCATACCGAGAGGGGTATGTTCAGTGTTTTCAGGTCATCGGCGAAGCGGGCATATATTTCCGCGAGTCCTTCGGGGCCCATGCTGCAGTTGGCACCCACCACGTCGGCACCCGTCTGGGCGAGGGTAGCCAGTCCGGTAAGCATGTCGGTGCCGGTGATTGTGGTGCCGGCATTCTCGAAGGTCATGCTGGTTATGACGGGGAGGGAGGTGTTGTCCTTTGCCGCCAGCAGGGCCAGTCGTGCTTCCTGCAGATCGGTCATGGTTTCGATAACGATTACGTGGGCTCCCCCGTTTTCAAGGGCTTTCACCTGCCGGGCAAATGAGTTGTATACCTCTTCAGGTGATACTTCTCCCATGGGCTCAACCAGCACGCCGGAGGGACCAACGGAGCCTCCCACCAGCGCTTCCGTCTCGTCGGCTGCCTGCCGGGCGATACCGGCGGCCTGTTTGTTAATCTCTTCGCAGCGGTCACCCAGGCCGGATTCGGCCAGTTTCAGGAAACTGCCTCCAAAGGTATTGGTTTCTATGATGTCCGCACCGGCACCAGCGTATTCCCGGTGTATCTCCAGGAGCACGTCGGGGCGATCCACGTTCAACAGCTCAAGGTTGCCCGTGTAACCGGGAAGCTTCTTGAAGAGCATGGTTCCCATTGCACCGTCAACAATGACGGGCCTTTTAAGTGCCAGTTTTTCCTTAAAATCCATTAAGTATACGCCTCGCATTGATAAAATATAGGTGACTACTCAGCTATGACTAAAATATTGATCATTTGCTCATAATGAAAAGGAATTAGAGCATCTCCCCCCGCCGAAGGCGGGGGGAGATGCTGGATCATTATTCATTTTAGAATAATTTTGAATATTCAGCATGACAGCTGAGTAATTACAAATATAGAGGCTATTTTTACTGTTTAAGGTGAGAGCACAACTGTTTTTTTGTGTCGTTTACACCTTTTCAAGAGGGTTGCCGCAGCAGGTGAGCTCGCATTCCTCCGGGGTATCGCAGCAGCTGCTTTCCTCCGGCGGTATGCCGAAGTCTTTACACTGCTTTATCACCTGTACTTCAAGCCCGCAATCCCTGCATACGTAGATATCACCTGTTTTCATGGTATGACAGCTTGCCATAGTATTCTCCTTTTATTTAAAACGTAGTACCACAGAGACACAGTGGCACAGAGAAAAAATATATTGATCCTGTAAGTATACATGGTATTTTTACAAATGTAAATAGATTTATTTCCTGATCAAACATCACTTTTTAATTCTAACTTTTCTCTGAGTCTCTGTGATGACCCCTTAAAGGTAAGGATTAAAAATAATTGACACCCTTCTGTAACCATGCATATACTCCTGCATCACACATGAAAAATAACACACGAAGATAAGAATATCCGGAGGATTTAATGAAAAGAATTATAACCATGGTGAGCGTTGTACTGGTTGCCGCACTGGCATTCAGCGGTTGCGGGTATAACAAGATGCAGGCATTGGAAGAGCAGGTGTTCTCGGCCTGGGGTAACCTGGAATCAACCCTGCAGCGGCGGGCTGATCTTATTCCAAACCTGGTAAATACCGTAAAAGGATACGCAGCCCATGAGAAGCAGACCCTCACCGGCGTGATTGAGGCACGGGCAAAGGCAACTTCGGTGAACATAAAGCCTGGTGATCTCAGCAATGCCCAGGCTATGCAGAAATATCAGCAGGCACAGGGACAGCTTTCCTCGGCACTATCACGGTTGATGGTGGTGGTAGAACGATACCCTAATCTTAAGGCGGACAAGCACTTTACTGACCTGATGCATCAATTGGAAGGAACGGAAAACAGGATCAACGTGGCACGGCAGCGGTATAACGAGGCGGTGCAGCAGTTTAATTATGCCATCCGCAAGTTCCCTTACAATATAACAAACAACATGATGCTTAATCTCGAACGGAAAGAATACTTCAAGGCCGAAGAAGGGGCGAAGGATGCCCCGAAAGTTGAATTCTAGACCGTGCAATCATGTATCATGATTTGCGCGTAATAACGCAGAGAGGACGCTTTCCTCTCTGCTGTTGTATTTTATTCATACTGGAGTAGTTACATGAAGAATCTTGCAGACAGGTTTCTCTCTGAAGGCGAAAAAAAGAAAATAATAGAATCGGTCAAAAAAGTAGAGAATATCACATCCGGGGAGATCGTCCCCATGGTGGTATCATCAAGCTATGCCTATCCCCTTGCGGAGGTTAAGGGGGCTGCCTTTTTCTCCATTCCGGCTGCCATTGCACTTACCTACCTGGCGGTGCAGCAGTCTTTATTGATGGAATATTTCCCTTACCTGTATTATTCCATGTGGATGTTCCTTGGTATTGGGATGGTGTTGTATGTTCTTTCATATTTTCTGTTAAAGTACATCCCTTCCATGAAGCGAATGTTCATCGCGGATGCTGAAATTGACGAGGAAGTAAAAGAAGCGGCTGTTACCAGCTTTTTTCGTAACGGCCTGTACCTGACCCGGGACAAGACGGGGGTGCTTATCTTCATTTCCGTTTTTGAGCACAGGGTATGGGTGCTTGCTGACAACGGGATCAATGAGAAAGTGGACAAAAAAATGTGGGATGAGATCGTTCAGCATATTATCAGGGGGATTAAGGAAAAGAGGCAGGGAGACGCCATCTGTGAATCCATTACCAGGGTAGGAGAGATACTAAAGGAACATTTTCCTGTGAGACCTGATGACAAAGATGAGCTGGATAATCTCATAATAGGTGAGTAAGAGTTGAACAATAAAGGGGTACTTGATGAATTATATTAAAAAGACGGTTTTATCTCTGGCAATCATTTTTGTTGCATTGTCACTGCTGCCTTCACTTGTCACGGCAAAAGAAGTTCCGCCGTTGAAGGGACGGGTGAATGATTATGCCAACATGATATCTCCCGCAGCGAAGCAGCAGTTAGAGCAGACCCTTGCCCAACTTGAGCAGAGTGATTCCACGCAGATCGTGGTGCTGACCATTGACTCACTCGAGGGTGACGCCCTGGAGCCTTTTTCCATTCGTGTTGCCGAAACCTGGAAAATAGGGCAGAAGGGTGTAGACAACGGTGCCCTGCTGCTTGTCTCAAAACAGGACAGAAAGATCCGTATTGAAACAGGGTATGGCCTTGAAGGAACACTTACCGACCTGGTTGCCGGGCGAATAATTGACAATATTATCATGGCCAACTTCAAGAAGGGCGACTTCGACAGGGGTTTCGTTGACGGTGTGAACGCCATGGCCGGGGTTGTTAAGGGTGAGTTCTCAAGCGAGGATATTGCCAAACGTGAGCCTGCCCCTTCGGGAGGAAAGCTTGGCAACTTTATTATATTCGCTGTTATTATATTGATAATGGTTCTTGGTTCACAGAAAAAACTGGTAAGCGGGATAGGCGGTGCCATCTTTTTCCCCATTATTGGACTGGCCGTTCTGAAGATGAGCCTCATATCCCTTCTCTTTCTTCTGCCGCTGGGGTTCTTTCTCGGCTTTCTTCTGCCGGTAATATTTGGTGGTGCCGGTGGAGCAGGAGGTTATCACGGAGGTGGATTTACCACTGGCGGTTTCGGTGGAGGCGGCTTTGGTGGAGGCGGCGGATTCAGCGGTGGTGGCGGAGGCTTCGGTGGAGGCGGTGCCTCGGGCGGATGGTAAATGCAAAGACTTATTGAGGTGCGGCATGATGCCGTTGCCGTGTTCAGGGAGCGGCCAAACCGTTTTCTGAGCATGGTGGATATAGTTGAGCCCTATGCCGAAAACGGGGTAGCTGTACATCTGCACGATCCGGGCCGGTTGAAAGAATTATTGTATCCTGGTAACCGGGTCTTACTCAAAAAAGCCAAAAATCCAGGCAGAAAAACAAAGTGGGATATTATCGCCGCCCATGATCACAACTCATGGGTGTTTACCCATTCAGGGTATCACCGGAAGGCGGCAGAGGCTGTTTTTGCAGACAGCAGTATATCACCATTTGGCGAAATGACCGGCCTGAAGGCTGAAGTAAAATGGGGTCACAGCCAGCTTGATTTTTTGCTGACCCGAAATGATACATCAGAAGTATGGATCGAGACCAAGGGATGCACCCTCGCCGTTGACGGGGTAGCCCTGTTCCCTGATGCCCCCACCACACGTGGAACGAAACACATTCGATCACTGATGGATTTACGATCAGTTGGAAATGAAGCCGCAATCGTTATACTGGTGTTCAGAAACGACGCCGAAGTATTTATTCCCAATGCGCGGATGGACCCGGCATTTGCTACAGCGGTAACTGAGGCCCTGCGTTCCGGTGTGCAGTTATATCCACTGCTTCTTGATTACCGTGAAGGTGTTATATGGTATGACCGGGTATTGCCTTTCCGGTTAGACTGAATGTATTACATATTAATTCTTGATTATTATTATGCTTTTGCAATAATGTGACATCGTTTTATATACTGTTTCACTATATAATGGAAGGTTATCATGAACATGTTATCAAGATGGACAGCCGTAGTGTTACTACCCGCTTTTATACTGCTTTTTTCTCTTTCAATATTCGCCCATCAATGGGATTCATCCGTCGCAGAAAAGGGAGTGAACGGAATTGCCAATGTGGCATCATCCATTATTGCTGATTCATTCGTGCCGATGACCCATTATAACCAGGGAGAATTAACGGCAACTCTGGTGCCGGCGTACTTTGATATACAGAAAGCATATGATGACCCGGATGTTGAGGGTAAAGACCTGACCGGGTATTCTCTCGGACTGGGGGCCGGCTACGCGTTAACTGACCGCTGGATGCTTTATGGTATACTTGCCCACATGCGTATAAAAGGTGACATGACGGGAAATTTTTATCCGGAGGCAGCCCCGTCGGAAGAGGTCACTGTAGGAACTGACTATTCCCTAACCGCCTTGTACGGGGGAGCCGGATTTGACTTGCTTGGTGATAATTCCAATTTCTCCATCCCGGTGTACGCAGGATTATTCGTGGAGCGGTATAACGCGTCACTTTCTCTTCCAGAAGAACCAGTAAGCGCTAGTTTAAAGCCAAAAGCTGACGGCAGCGGCTTTCTCACAGGGGGATCAATAGCGATAGCATTCTCCATGAAAATAATGGAGATGTTTAAAGTAACCCCCTACTATCTCTACAGTAGAAGTTTTAATAAACCAGAGATCAATGCAAAGGTTGATTTGCCATTCCCGTTTGGTACAGTAAGCCAGACAATGAAGATGGACCCCGTCAGTGTCGGCATGGCGGGCCTGGCTCTCACGTGGATGACCACCGATGCCTTCTCCATATCCATAAGCATGGGCGGATGGCTTACCTCTGCAAGCAGCTGGTACAACGACAGGTTCTTAAACGGCCTTGAGATGAAATCCGTGGTAGTGGCTCTGTCATATACGAAGTAGAACCATAGTGTATGCTTTACCGCAAAGTCGCAAAGGGCGCAGAGAATCGCAAAGTTATTATATTTTTTGAAAACTATAACATCCTTTTCTCTTCTTTTTCTTTGCGCCCTCTGCGTACTTAGCGCCTTTGCGGTTAAAAATAAAGGGGGTATCCGTGGTTGCACTGGACTGGGGTATTCTTGCCTTCTATGTTGTTGTAATAGTGGGTATCAGCTACCTGGTGGGACGACGGCAGAAAGACCAGGATGATTACTACGTCGGCGGTCGGCGGGTGCCCTCATGGCAGGTGGGGGGATCCCTCATCGCCAACCAGGTGAGTGCCATCAGCCTGGTTGGGGCTCCCGCGTTCATAGCAGTCAAAGAAGGGGGAGGACTTAAATGGCTTCAGTATGAGCTGGCCATCCCATTGGCCATGATCGTGACCATGGCAGTTCTTGTTCCCTCCTTCAGAAGCATGGAAGGTGTTACTATTTACCAGTGGATAGAATACCGCTTTGGAAAGGCGGCCCGTGCCATGTTAAGCCTTGTCTTCCTGGTGAGCCGTTCCCTGGCAACGGGGGTTGCCCTGCTTGCCACCTCTTATGTTACCAGCAAGTGTATAGACCTTCCATTAAATATTACTATAGCAGGTATTGCGCTGATAGCCCTTGTGTATACCGCGCTTGGAGGCATACGGGCGGATATCTATTCTGATATTATACAACTGGTGATATTATGGGTCGCGTCCCTTGTGTCCATATGGATATTGCTGCTGTTACTTGACGGAAATTATTCTATACCGATAGCAGCAGAAGAACGTCTTGCCATATTCCACCTTGATGCCACGGGGCTTGGTGACGGAAATACTTTTGCCGTATGGCCAATGCTTTTTGGGGGGTTTTTTCTTTACGTGTCATATTATGGTTGTGATCAGAGCCAGGCACAACGTTTGCTTGCCACGCCAAATGCCCGAATCGCCCAGAAAGCCCTGCTGATAAACGGCATATTCCGGTTTCCCCTTGTGCTAACCTACTGTGCCGTAGGTCTTTTGTTGATCCCACTTCTTGACAAAATGCCAATGTTCGCTGACGAGGTGTTAAGTCATCCCCCTGATTTTGTTATGCCGATATTTTTTCGTCATTACATGCCGGCGGGGATGCTGGGTTTTATCGTTTCGGGGGTATTTGCCGCGTCCATGTCAAGCCTTGACTCGGCCATTAATTCACTCAGTGCCTCTACCTGGAGTGACATGCTTGTGAAGATCTTTCCAGGCATGGACGGGTATCGTGACAAAACCAAAATACGCTTGTCCAGGCTGATAACAATTTTCTGGGGAGCCGTCACAACCCTTTTCGCCATGTACATGGCAGGGGGCAGTGATACCGTTATAGAACTTGTGAACATGATCGGATCGGCCTTTTACGGTCCCATTGCCGCATTGTTCATTATCGGCATGATTTTGCGCTTTCCCGGGCAGGGTGAGGCGGTAGCAGCCATGATCGTGGGTGTGTCAGTGAACATGTATCTCTGGCTGATGCAGCCCGGTGTATCCTGGATGTGGTGGAACCTCTCAGGATTTGCCATTGCCGCCCTGGTATTAGTTACGGGTGGAATTCTTCGATGGTGTATAACCGGTCAGACGAGGGATACGGGGTATGTATCGGTGCGGGCCGGGGCCCCCGTGTCATACATGTGACTGCTGCTGGCGTGGTTTTTCATCATGGTGATAGTCTGCATGGTTATCGAGAGAATGCTTACAGGGTGATGGTCGCGGGTATATAAAAGCTATGATGCATACTGCTGAATCATACCTCGATGTCCTGGAAAATAATCATTGGTGTATCCTCTTCGTCAGGCTGTACCCTGTATAACACTTTATCCTTCGTGGCAACGAGGCTTCGTGCCTGGAGGAAATCCTTGTAGGGTGATTTTACCCCGCATACCTTCACCAGTACCGCGTCGGCAAGCTGTGCCCCCCGCACGAATATGTCATTATCGCGTTTGAACTTCTCTTGGGGAGTTTCTTCTCTTTCCAGTGAAAAGGTGGGAATAAAGATAACCTTCGCACCAAGTTCTTTCATGGCAAGAAAGCTCTCGTCCTTGAACACATCGGCGCAGATCAATACACCGAAACGTATCCCGTATGCCTCAAACACCTTGAATTCATCGCCCGGGGTGATTTTGCCTTCTTCGGCGAAAAACAATGTACGTTTACGGTAATATCCAAGCTGTTCACCCCGGTTGTATACATAGGTGGTATTATAAAGAAGTCCATCAGCCAGTTCGGGCATGGTGCCGCCGATAACCACGGTATCCAGTTCCCTGGACATAACCGATAGTCGTGTATGCTGCCGGTGCATATTATGTGGGGTTTGTGAGTGGTTGCCAAGTGACCTGTTCACGAAAAAATATTCGGGAAAGCATATAAAATGTGGTTTCTTTCCTTTTATGATAGCCGCACTTTCGTGAGTTATTCGCGTGCCCAGCGGATACTGGTATAATGCTGTAGTAATGGTTGTCATCGTCACCCCCCTGGTTATTGGTATACAAATTTACATTTAAGTGCTTTCCCGGTCAAATGAAAAAACCCTGTCCTTGCCGTGGTTTTTTCCACCGGTTTATATTTATTTTATGTTGCAATTCCCGGAAAAGTGATACATTATAACACTTGTGAAATATATTTGTAAGAGGTTATTATGAGAAAGATTGAAAGATTCCAGGTGTACCCCTATATACCGGATAAGCTGAAGCCATTGAAGAAGATCGCGTATAATATATGGTGGGTGTGGAACTTCGAAGCTATTGAACTTTTCCGCAGGCTTAACGTTGAAGTATGGCGTGAGGTTGGACATAATCCTGTTGCCCTGCTGGGGGCGTTGTCACAGAAAGAGCTGGACGAGGCAGCAGAATCTGAAAGTTTTATCGCCCACATGAAAAGGGTGGAAGAAGAACTGGACTGGCACCTGTCAAAAAAATCATGGTTTGAAGAAGCCAACCCCGATGCCAAAGACGCGGGTATTGCCTATTTCTCGGCAGAATTCGGTATTCATGAGTCATTACCTATCTATTCCGGTGGACTTGGTGTTCTTGCCGGTGATCATCTGAAATCATCCAGCGAACTTGGCCTTCCCCTTACCGGGGTTGGTCTCATGTACAGGCTTGGATATTTTCACCAGTACCTGAACATAGACGGCTGGCAGCAGGAACGTTTTCCCGAGACCGACTTTCACAACCTGCCCCTCACACTGGTTATGGATGAAAATGAGCAGCCACTGGTGATCAGCGTGGAATTTCCCGGCCGGGTTGTATACGCCCAGATATGGAAGTCTAACCTGGGACGGCTGCATCTCTACCTTCTTGATACCAATATAACACGTAACAGTGTAGAAGACAGGATGATCACCGACCAGCTGTATGGCGGTGACAACGAGATGCGGGTGAAGCAGGAAATGCTGCTGGGCATCGGCGGGATGAGGGCCCTCAGGGCAGTGGGCAAAAATATTACCGCCTTTCACATGAACGAGGGACACTCAGCCTTTTTGGCCATTGAACGTATTCATGATGCCATGAAAGAACAGGGTCTTAAATACAGCGAGGCACTTGAATTCGTTAAGGCCAGCACGGTTTTTACAACCCATACCCCGGTACCGGCCGGTAATGACAGGTTTTCGCCTGAACTGATAGATAAATACCTCGGTCATTATTATAACACCCTGGGATTGCAAAGGGAGGGTTTTTTAGCACTGGGCCGTGAAAACCCAACTGATAAAAACGAGACATTCTGTATGACGGTTCTGGCCATCAAAACCGCGGCATATTGCAACGGTGTATCAGAACTTCACGGACATGTATCCCGCAGGATGTGGAGCAATCTCTGGCCGTCGCTGCCTGAACACGAAATACCCATTGATCATATCACCAACGGCATTCAGACCCTTTCGTGGACATCGGATGAAATGATGCGGCTTTTTAACCGATACCTCGGTCCCCGCTGGATCGACAACCCGGTAGACAAAAATATCTGGACAAACATCAATTCCATCCCTGATTCTGAGCTTTGGCGCTGCAGGGATAGATTACGGGAGCGCCTGGTGGCGTATGCCAGGAAACATCTTCATGATCAGCTTATAAATCGCGGGGCTCCCCGAAGTGAGGCCCAGAAAGCTGAGTCGGTACTGGACTCTGAAGCGTTAACCATCGGATTTGCCCGACGATTTGCCACCTACAAAAGGGCAACTTTGATATTTCGGGACATGGAGCGCCTTGATAGAATTTTACTGAACAAGGACTACCCTGTACAACTGATATTTGCCGGTAAAGCTCACCCAAGGGATAATATGGGCAAAGAACTTATCAAAAGGATTGTGCACCTTGTACGTGATGATGAACGGTATCGCAACAAGGTGGTATTTCTTGAAGATTATGATATCAATATTGCCCGTTACATAGTTCAGGGAGTGGATGTATGGCTGAATACTCCTGTAAGGCCAAAGGAGGCATCGGGTACCAGTGGTATGAAGGTAATACCTAACGGTGGTCTGAATATCAGTGTTCTTGACGGCTGGTGGGCTGAGGCCATATCCGAGCATAACGGATGGGCAATCGGCAAAGGTGAAGAATATGATGACCTGGATTACCAGGACGAGGTAGAAAGTCTTTCCCTTTATAACATTCTTGAAAAAGAGATGGTGCCCATGTTCTATAACAGGGGAGCCGACGGGCTGCCCCGTGAATGGATAGGTAAAATCAAGGAATCTATGAAGTCATTGCTTCCCCAGTTTAATACTAACAGGATGGTTCGTGACTATACCGAAAAATTTTATCTGAACGCCCATCATAATTACAGGCTTTTCAGCGAAAACGGGTTCAAGAGGTCAAAAGAACTGGCTGACTGGAAGGCAAAGGTATCAGCAGCATGGAATCACGTGTTCGTTAAAGATATATCATACCGCAAGGACAGTGAGATCATCGTGGGATCACGCCTGAAAGTGACCACTGATGTAAACCTTGGCAAGCTTAATCCCGAGGATGTGCAGGTTGAACTGTATTTTGGCAGCTTGAATCTTCGTGGTGAAATCGAAAATGGCGCCTCTCTTCCCATGACAGTTGACGAAAAAAGCGGTGATACTTCATATACATATAATGGACAACTGTTGTGTCTGAAATCCGGACAGTTCGGTTTCACGGTTAGGGTTATACCCAAACATCCCCATATGATTCGAAAATTCCAGTCCGGAATGATTACCTGGGCGCAGCAATAAAGGGTTACATACATCAAATAGATCACCATGATTGGAGGTTACAAATGAAATGTCCCAGATGTGAAAGCGAACTGAAGACAACGGAAATAATGGACCATAATATTCTTTCATGTGACTCGTGTAACGGCATGTGGCTGCATCGTCATCAATTAAACGAGCTTCTACATGACATGGTAGACGGGGTAGGTGATTTTGAAACCATCTCGGTTGAATACAATCCTGATGAAGAACGTTTACCGGAGCTTACCTGTATCGAATGCGGTGATGTGCAGATGGACAAGATAAACTTTTTGGAATACTCGGATATTATAATCGATCATTGTCCCCGCTGCGGCAGTATCTGGCTGGATAAAGACGAACTTGCCAAGATGGAAGAATATACCCGGAAGATCGACGAGGGGAGCAAGGAGGTAAAGGATCATTCCCTGTATACCTTTATGCAGAGACTGGGAGAGCTCGCCTACTCGTTATTCAAGTAACAGTAATTACCATCATCATGCTTCACCCGTGACTTCAAGGTGGAGACGGTTGAAGTATTCAGTCATGAATTGATGGCGGGCCCGGGCAATCCGTTTGCCTTCGCCTGTAAACAGCCGGTTACTGATATATTGCAGCTTAACCATGAATTCCCTGTAGGCGGTATCTTCTTCGGTGTAAGCCCGGGTTGACAGGATGTCGGTGTGTTCATCGTTATGAAGCCGGGCCCCTACCTCTCCTGAAAAAAGAAATGCCCGTCCTATGCCAACGGCCCCGATAGAGTCAATTTTATCCGCGTCAAACAATACCTTTGCTTCAAGGCTTTCCGGCGTGTCGTCGCTTCTGAACCGGTGGGTTCTGATACACTCGGCGATGTGCAGGGCAACGGGGTGTTCCATGTTAGCGGCTGTAAGAAACTCAAGGGTGAGCTGGTAACCTTTAAGGGCATGGCATGCCTGTCCATTGCTGGCGTTCTCTTCATCCCGGGCGATATCATGCAGAAGGGATGCCATGAGCACCACGAAAGTGTCGGCACCTTCGGCTTCGGCAATATGGAGGGCCATGCGTACCACCCGGCTTACATGGTCCCATCCATGGCTTGAGCGGAGGTTCTGCATCCTCTGCCTGGCGTACTCTTCGGCAAGCGTGATAAATTTTCTTTTAACGGGATCTTCGGGATATGTTATACGCATGGTATCAGTACGCACTACTCGATTTTTAAGATTGAAAGAAAAGCTTCCTGTGGAATTTCAACAGAACCGATCATCTTCATCCGTTTTTTCCCTTCTTTCTGCTTTTCAAGGAGTTTTCGTTTCCTGGAGATATCCCCGCCGTAACACTTGGCGGTAACGTTTTTCCGCAGGGCGGATATGTTTTCCCTCGCGATAATTCTTGCCCCCGTTGCGGCCTGCAATGGTATCTTGAACTGGTGGCGGGGTATGATGTCTTTAAGCTTGCCGATTATCTCACGTCCCCTCAGGGCTGCCTTGCTCTCGTGAACCATGAAGGAGAGGGCGTCTACCGACTCACCGTTTACCAGTATATCCACTTTTACCATATCCGAACGGCGGTTGTCCTTGTAATCATAGTCAAATGAGGCATATCCCCGTGAACAGGATTTTAATTTATCGTAGAAATTGAATACAATTTCAGATAACGGTATATCATAAAAAAGCTGAACCCGTGTCGGATCGGAATATTCCATGTGACGGTGAATACCCCTGCATTCACTTACAAGTGACATTATGTTTCCCACGTATTCCGAGGGGGTGATAATGCTTGCGTCTACAAATGGTTCTTCGATGTAATCGATATGTCCCGGATCGGGCATTTTAACCGGGTTGTCGATGGTCATCACTTTCCCGTTGATGGTATGCACGATGTATTCAACACTTGGGGAGGTGGTAATCAGAGAAAGGTCAAACTCACGTTCCAGCCGCTCCTGTACTATTTCCATGTGAAGCAGACCCAGGTATCCGCATCTGAAACCAAATCCCAGGGCATACGAGTTGTCTGGTTCAAATAAGAGTGATGCGTCATTGAGCCTGAGCTTGTACAGTGCTTCTTTTAGTGAGTCATAATCGTCACTGTACATGGGATACAGGCCTGAAAAAACCATGGGTTTTACGTCTCTGAATCCGGATAATTGCGTGTCGGCGGGATTATCAACGGTTGTGATAGTGTCGCCGATCTTGGTGTCCATAACCGATTTAATCCCGGCAATGATATAGCCTACATCCCCGGGATATAACACATCCTTTTTTACCCTGTTAATTCGGAAGAATCCCACCTCGCTCACCGGGTATTCCTTCCCGGTGGAAAACATCTGTATCACATCGTCTTTTTTAACCATCCCGTCAATTATTCGTACCTTGCATATGGCACCCACATACTGGTCGAATGATGAATCGAATATGAGGGCCTTCAGGGGAGCATCAGGATCACCCTTGGGAGGAGGAATAAACTCAATAATTCTTTCGAGAAGCTCCTCGATTCCTGTTCCCTCCCTGGCGGAAGTAAGAACAGCCACATCAGCATCAAGGCCAAGGGATTTTTCTATGCTGCTTTTGGTGGCTTCTATATCGGCGTTGGGCATATCAATCTTGTTGATTACCGGGATGATCTCCAGGTCATTATCCATTGCCAGGTACAGGTTGGCTATGGTTTGCGCTTCTACCCCCTGTGAGGCGTCAATTACAAGTAGTACACCGTCGCACGCGGCAAGGGCGCGGGATACCTCGTAACTGAAGTCAACATGCCCTGGTGTGTCGATAAGATTGAGCAGGTATTCTTCCCCCGACCTGGCGGTGTAATTCAGAGTGATAACGTTTGATTTTATGGTTATTCCACGTTCTCTTTCGATATCCATGTCATCAAGCAGCTGCTCAAGGTGTTCTGGCACCCCGGGCATATGGCACAATTCAATGATACGGTCGGCAAGGGTTGACTTGCCATGGTCGATGTGGGCAATAATTGAGAAATTTCGAATGTTATTCTGGTTCATATAATTTTCACTTGAATGAATTTTTAGATAAATATATCACGTTGTTATAATATTTCTTGAAGCCCTGTGCGGTTCATGACATGATGTACATATTATTATGGACTAACAGCGGCCTTTATCTTAATGCAAGCATTTTTTTGTTAAATTGGAAAGTTGATGAAAGAAACCATTCTCATAATTGATGACGACGAACACTTTCGAAAATTCATGTTTCGGCTGCTTGAAAATGAATATCACGTGCTTGAAGCCGAATCGGCAGAAGATGCCCGGTCTATAATTAAATCATTTTCATTAAACCTGATAATACTGGATATGTTTCTTCCGGGGCTCAGCGGTATCGATTTTCTCGCAGAGTTAAACGAGACCCTGCTGCATAAGGTGCCCGTGCTGATCATGTCCGGTGCCGGTGATCCCGACCTGGTGGTGCAAAGTTTTAAAATGGGTGTTTATGACTATATCCAAAAACCCGAACGTGTCGAAGTGATTCTGCGCCGTATCGAGAACGGCATGAAAATTGGCAAGATGCTGCGTTTTAATGATGAAATAAGGTCAGAATTGTTGATGGCAAGTAATGTACAGAAAATCATGCTCCCGGAAAATGAGTATGATGGTGACCTCGTTCGAATCAGATCATGGATGCGTCCCCTTACCGATGTGGGGGGTGATATATTCGATTATATATTATTTCGCGACGGGCGGGTTGTATTTTACGTGGCTGACGTTGTCGGTCACAGTATTTCGGCAGCCCTGTATACAATGATGGTTAAAATGCTTTTCCATAATACACTGAAAATCACCGACAAACCCGGTAATATCCTGACCATCATGAATGATGAATTAAATGGAACATTCCCCGAGGGAGCATTCGTTACGCTTTTCTGCGGCGTGCTTGACCCACACAGGGAAATTCTTGAATACGCCAGTGCGGGACACGAATATCCATTGCTGACAAAACCCGACAGGGTTGAAGAAATTAACCAGAACCAGGTTATACTCGGACCTAGAAATAATATTGATTATATAACCCGGAAAACTGACTTCAAAAAAGGTGAAGTGCTTTTCCTGTTTACCGATGGGGTGATTGACAAGATGGACGAGAAGGGGAACATGATGGGCAAGGATCCCGTTCTTGAAGTGTTAAAAAATGGGACATCTTCTACAAATGAAAAATTTGCCAGACTTGTTGCCCTTGTCCTTGATGAGTCAAAATATGCCATATACGATGATTGCACCATCATGTACATAGAAAACATAAAACATGGTGTTGACTGATGCCGGTGAAGATACTTGTGGTATCTGATTCCCATGGGAATACTACTGCCCTGGAGCGTATTGTTTCATTGGAAAAACCATTCGATTACCTTGTTCATTGTGGTGACGGTGTTGCAGACCTGATGCATGTTCAATTACCGGGAAATCCATTCGTGTTGAAGGTATCTGGGAATATTGACAGGGCACGTGGTATGCAGATAGAGCAAAAACTAATCGAAACAATTGAAGGGTTCAAGGTGTATATTATCCATGGAGATACTCTCCATGTTCACAGGGGGCTGTCGGGTTTATATGATGATACGGTAGGGGCGGGGTGTGATGTTGCCTTGTTCGGTCATACCCACCTGCAGTATCTTTCTGAAAAAAAACCATGGTTGTTTAATCCGGGTGAATGCCGTGGTGGCTATTACGGGGTAATATCCATAGAAGAAGATGTTAACTTTTTTCACCGGCGGGAAAAACATATGTAACTATGCCAGTTTGTTTTTCCACTCCTTGAAATCCCCGCTACATTTTAGCAGTGCGTCTACAATTGTTTCGTCGAATTGTGATCCCGCTTTTTCCACGATGATCTCCATGGCCCTGTCGTGACTATAGGCTTCCTTGTAGGGTCGGCTGGTGGTTAACGCGTCATATACATCGGCGATGGATACGATTCGGGCGGAAAGGGGGATTGATTTTCCTTTTAATCCGTAAGGATATCCCGAGCCATCCCAGCGTTCGTGATGATAATAAGCTATCTCTTTACCGATATTCAGGTAGGATCTGCCCTTGACTTTCTTCTCGGCGTTGGCCATGGTATCGCCACCGATCAATGTGTGCTTCTTCATTATCTCGTATTCTTCTTCTGTCAGCATGCCTGGTTTATGCAATATCTGGTCGGGGATACCAACCTTCCCGATATCATGAAGAAGGCATGAGTTCACAAGGTCTGTAATATACGCTTCGGTTATGTAATTACTGTAATGTGTATATCCGGCAAGCTGCCTGGCGATCAGTTCGGTGTATTTCATTATTCGTTCAAGGTGTAACCCGGTCTCAATATCACGGTATTCAGCCAGCTTGGCAAGAGAGACAATAGTTATAAGCTGGGCGTGATTAAGTCGTTCATTCAGTTCTTTCCAGTTGTTTTCAAGTTTCTTCTTTTCTGATATATCAATAAAAAATATCATTTGCGCAATGGGAATATCCTCTTCATTTTTCATTAAGGAACTCATGTAAATTGTATTGGCAGCCCCACCGTCTTTTTTACGAATGCTGACTTCCTGTTGCGGTTGTTCTGTAATATCACTGTGATCGGTCTTTTCCGAAGCGAAATGATGATTTACGTTTCGGGCCACGATGAGATTGTGAATGGTTTTGTCCTTTACCTCTTCTGGAAGATAGCCAAGAATTTCTGTAGCTCCCCTGTTCCAGCTGGTGATATTGCCGTCAAGGTCAGTGGTGACAATTGCTACCATCTCGTTTTGAAGTATTTTCTCCTGGAAGGCGGTAAGACTGTTGATATGTGTTTCCATCGATTTTCTTCTTTCGATATTCCTGGCAACCAGCTGAAAACCGGGTTCATCACCTGTTACGAGGTTTATATTCACTTCAGTCCAGATGGATTTTCCGTTCAACGACTGTATCTTTATCTCAAAAGGCTCCGGGTCACGCCCGAGACTGAAGCTTGATGATACTATCTTTTCAAGCCGTTCACTGTGTTCACTGGAGAAAAGAGAATAAATATTCATATTTTGTATACTGCAATGGGAATGCTCAAGTGTGTCATAAAATGTCCGGTTAGCAAATAATACCTCTCCGTCAGTTTTACACAGAAAAATTATATCGCTGGAATTTTCAACGAGGTTTCTGTACTTGATCTCTGACATGGCCAGTTTATCCGAATTTTTCTGTCTGCTTATTTCTACGGCGGAGGCATCAATAAGCAGCTGGTAATATTCAAGATTCATTTCAATGAGATCACGCGGGGCGGCAATAGCTATTGACCCCTCAATCCTGTACTTGGTTGAAAGGGGGAAAACGATAAAGGCGTTATTTGCGACAGCATCAACCAGTGGTGATAAACGCGACAGTTGGATTTCCGGAAAACAGGCAGAAATAAAACCGGTTACCTCCTCTTCACTATTGAAGTGTATGGGAGTTCCGGTGTTTATACATTTAATGAGTGGATTGTCGGGATACACTTCTTTCTTCATATGCATTCCGGATACTTTTACACCAGTGGTTTTTTTTATAAGGGACACCAGTGTATCAGGATACATGTCGGCCAGGTAGACGTCATTACGTTCCTGGTCATAAATTGCGCAAATAATACTGATGGCATTCAGGCCTGAGAATCCCCTGATTATCTTACTGATGCTTTCCATCAGGTTGTTGGCCTGCTTTATCTCGTATATTGTATGGGCAACACTTGCAAGACATTGCTCCCTGTTCTTTAACTCGGATGTACGTTGTGATATTTCTTCTTCGAGTTTCAGGTTGTAGTTTTCAATTTTTTGTTCTGCTATCCGGCGGCTGGTAATATCTTCAATTACCTGTATCACCGAGGTTATGCTGCCAGAATCATTGAGTACCGGTGCGGTTGTGTATTTTAAATAATGGACATTATTGTTCATCTCCACTTTTTTTTCACGTGACGCGATTTTTCCTGTTTCAAATGTTCTGTGGACAAGACACTGGGGGCAGGGCTCTGTACCCGGGGTGCCTGGCATAATCTCGTAACATTTCTGCCTGGTGGTACCGGTGAAAGAGGAAAACCATTCGTGAAAGAGGGAGTTTGTTTCCAGTATTTCCAGGTTGGAGTTTAATACACCCATGGCTACCGGCGTGGCATCAAACAATGAACGATACTTGGATTCTGATATGTGCATCCTGTTCTTTAAAAGAAAGTGACTGAACCCTGAGGCAATAATATTGGCAGCCAGGTGCAACAGTTGCAATGTGTATGTATCAATTGTTGTGTAACCTGATGGAAAGGCGAAGTCGAGGGTTCCTATTATATTCTTTTTATCGCGTAATGGAAACGAGAGAATGCCTCCAATATCTGCATTTTCAACGATATTCTCGATATCCTCATGAGTGAGCATACTGTGGTCAAATCCTGATAAAGTGAAAAAATCAACCATGAACTGGCTTGCCGGGACGGTGGTACATTCTTCATCTGATGATTCAAGAAGGAGCGATTCTGATTTCACAATAATTCCACGCATAAGTGAAAAGATAATACTGTCACGGGAAATTTTTCTTTTCTTTATCAAAAGACGGATGTCAATGGGGCCGGGTTCGTTTCGTGCGGTGTAGTCCAGGGAATTACCGGTTAATTCGTTAACCCTGTTCCAGATGGGGTATAATAGAAGGTAGTCGTCCCCCATGTCATTTATAAGGAAGGATATGTTGACAAGAGGCAATCCCAACTGTATTATACTGGATTGTATAGCTACAGCGCATTCTTTGATGGATGTTGATATATCAATCTCTCTGGAAAGTTGAAGAAGTGAGTCAGTTAGCTCGTGTGCCGTAAGGGTATTTTGTCTAAAAGATGGTTTCATGATATAGTGGATCACCCTGACTTATCTTGATTGACGATTACTTATAGTTACATATACCGGTTATACATGCAAGGGAAAAACCAGTCTGGTCGGATTATTTTTTGTTTATTGTTTCATTGCATATTTATTTCAGTATATTAAAGTATCGGTTGTGACGGGGCATTTGACAACACATTCTGTTTTTTTATCACGCAGTTTCTTATTGTATCGGTACTGCCCGCATGGATGATGCAGGGGGTGTGGTTGAGTTCACTGCTTTGACGTCCACCCCCTGATTTTTTGAGTCATTTTTTTGGGGATGTTTGCACATTTCGGGATGCTGTTGTAATGATCAAGTATTTACGCGAAAAGCCCGGGTGATCACCGGCTTAGGCGGCATTTTTATGGCCGGTTTCAGGTACAGT
Organism: uncultured Leptospiraceae bacterium; assembly: GCA_964486725.1. Classification (GTDB taxonomy): domain Bacteria; phylum Spirochaetota; class UBA4802; order UBA4802; family UB4802; genus M55B154. The sequence goes on along the minus strand of CAZAOK010000006.1, from coordinate 24,104 downwards.
AAATCTCGTGGTGTGCTATGCTGATATGGATGGTTCTTTCTTGATGAGTATTTCCTTGATCTTCGCGTCACCGGCGGAAAAATATACTATATGTGACTCAAGGATATTAAATTCACTGAGAAGTGCTACAAATTCATCGTCAAGATACAAGTCTTCAAAGTCGACCTCTTTCAACCTGTTTTGCCCGATAAAGATTGCTTTCATAGTAGTTTCATCCTGGTTTGAATTTGTATCTGTTCTGTTATCAACAGGTTAGTACAGGGAATAGTATTTGTCTACAATATTTAAACACTTTTTGGGTTATATAGAATAATTTTGCATTTTATTATAGCTGATTTTTTGATTTGACTTTTTACTGTTTGAAATTACTTTTGTTGTTTAACAAGGAACCATCCTAAAAATCAGGAGAATAGTCGTATAATGATCAGATCACTAAAAACAGTATGCGCAGTACTGGTTTTACTCATGAGTGCCGGTATTGCCATGGGGTATAATTTCGAGTTTACCACCGTTAGCGATGTGGTAAAAAATGTAAAAAAGACTTTTTCAGAGGTCAAGACCTACCAGGCAAACTTCGTTATAGTATCTGATAAACTTGGGAAAAAGCTTCATCAGCGGGGTACAGTAAAATTCAAGGCCCCCGAAAAGCTGCTGGTTGATTTCAGCAGTCCCTATGGGCAAAAGATAATTTCAAATGGCTCCCGTATGTGGATATACATTCCAAGTATGAACGTGGTGGCAGACCAGGATCTGAATTCAGATTCTGCCTCTCTCTTCTCTTCGGGAACCAGGAGCGGCCTGACAAGGTTGTTTTCTAAGTACCACTATAAGTTTGCTTCAAGTGATCAGCCGGAAACAAATAAAGATGGTGAAAAATTCTACACCCTTTTCCTTAAACAGAGGGAAACCAGGAGCGGATATCGTACCATTAAGTTGTGGATCAATGAAAAATATTTTATAAGTCGTGCTGAAGGTGAAACGTCATCAGGAAAAAAGGTTACAATTGATTTTAGTAATATTAAAACAGGGGTTAACCTTCCCAATGGAATTTTCAAATTTGACATCCCGTCTAAAGCACGCGTAATTAAAAATCCAATGTTATCCGAGGAGTAGGTTGTGGAAGGAATAGGAGAAAAACTGCGGGCCACCAGGGAGGCCAAAAAACTTACCATCAGGGATGTGGCCAGGGATACAAATATGTCGGCCATATATATTGAAGCTCTTGAAAACGAAGAGTTCGAAAAGTTTCCGGGAGAGACATATGTTACCGGTTTTTTGAGAAGTTACGCCGAATACCTTAAAATGGACGCTGACGAGATCATTCAATCATATAAAGGATATAAGATTGGAGAAAGTACTACGCCCATTGAAGAGCTTACAAAACCAACGGGTCCATCGATTCTTTCACAGGTTTCGCTATATGTTGAACAGTATAAAAGTATGCTGCTGGGTGTCGGGGTTGTTTTGGTTATATTGATTGTGGGCTGGCTGGCTGCTACCCTCTTTACATCGGATATCGATATTGAGGGTGATGATTCAATCGCGAATATTCAGAATGAATATAAGCTTGCCAGGGACAGTGAAATTAAAATTGAAAAAATCCATTCAATGCAATTAACAAATCAGAGTGGTTTTATTCTGCTGTATAACAATGAAGCTGCCCAGTTTATGGTGGATAACAAAGAGGTAATGTTTATCATTTCGGATATAGCTGACTCGGGTGTTACTCTGCAATTGCTGCCCGAAGGCATGTCATATACCCTGGAGATGGAAAAACCTGTCACTATTGACGCACCGGGTGTTCCCCGTGATGTGATTGTTACGCTGAAAGGCCTGACCGATAATCGTGCCAAGCTTCGGGTGATGCTTGGCGGGGCCAGCAATGAAGAAGTAGCCAAAGCAGAGGATCAGAAGAGTGACATTGTTGAGCCTGAATTTGAAAAAGAAGAGACACAGGGGACCCAGGTTGTGGCGCATACTGATAATAATTTAAAGATTGTCTTTGACGCTGAATTTAATCAGAAGACCTACCTTGAGCTTTACCTTGACGGAAATGAGAAGGTGAAAGGGATAATCCCTGCCGGAACCCGTGAAAGATGGGAAGCCTCTGAGTATATCCAGTTAAAAATTGGTAATGCGGGCGGCCTTAAGGCAAAAATAAACGGTAAGCCCTATACCTTCGGATTGCCGGGGCAAATCGCAAACAAGGTGATAACATGGCGCAAAGACCCCGGTAATCCCAATAAGTATCACATACAGGTTAAAGACTGGTAAGAGTGCATACGCCGGAAACTATATCATTTTACATCATCTCACTTGGTTGTTCAAAAAATCTCGTTGATTCGGAATTCCTGCAGGGAACCCTGGAGTCGGCGGGATTCCAGCCTGTGGAAAATCCCGAAGATGCCCGGCTGGTTATTATTAACACCTGTGGTTTCATTCAGGATGCCAAAGAAGAATCCATTGATGTTATTTTCGAAGCTCTTCAGCTAAAGAACGATGCTGAAATTCAGCAGGACAACCAGTCTCCCTTTGTGGTTGTTGCGGGTTGCCTGTCTCAGCGTTACAGGGAATCACTGGTTGCGGAGATACCGGAGGTTGATTTTGTGTATGGCCTCATTGACGAGAATTTTCTTCCGGAGATGGGCCGTGTATTAGGCATAGATGTTCAGCCGGTTGCGCAGGTTACAAAAGTTCCCCTTATCGATACTATTCCCTACAGGTATATTAAAATTGCCGAGGGATGCTCTAATAACTGCAGCTATTGCGCCATACCTCTGATCAGGGGGCAGCATGTATCGTATTCACCTGACCAGGTGTGTAATGACGCCGCCCTTGCGCTGCAAAATGGCGCAATGGAGCTGAATATAGTTGCCCAGGATATCGCAGCCTACCGGTATGAAGTAACAGAGCTGAAAGAACTTGTGGAAAGAATATCCACTATTTCTGATACATATTTCTGGATTCGCCTGCTGTATTGCCATCCCGATCACGCGGATGACTCCATTATCGATCTAATCGCGGAGAATGAAAAAGTTGTGCCATACATTGATATTCCCCTGCAGCATGTGAGTAGTCATATCTTGAGATCAATGGGGAGAACCGGCAATAGTAAAAAATACGAAGAACTTATCAGGCGATTCAGGGAGAGGGTGCCGGGAATTCATATACGTTCCACCTTCATGGTGGGATACCCCGGTGAAACCGACGATGATTTTGAAGAATTGATGTGCTTTGTGCAGAAAATGAAGCTGGACAGGGTGGGCTGTTTCATGTATTCCCCGGAAGAGAATACCAGGGCAGCGCAGCTTGCGGATACAGTTTCACAAAAGAAGAAACAGCAGCGGTTTAACAGGTTGATGGAAATTCAGAAAGATATTTCCATAGAGAAAAACCTGTCACTTATCGGATCAACAGTTACCGTTCTGGTTGAAGAACAGGTAGATGATTATAACTGGATAGGGAGAACCCAGTATGATGCTCCTGAAGTAGATGGTATTTTTTTCTTGACCGGAGACTCCATTCGTATACATTCATTTGTAAAAGCCATCATCACGGATGCGCTGGAATATGACCTCTCAGGAGAAAAAGCTTGAATATACGAGACCTGTTTCTGAATATACCAAACTTGTTATCACTTCTTAGAATCGTTCTGATACCTCTTTTCCTTTACCTGGTATTTACCCCTACGGTAAGCCATCGCATACTGGCACTTGTGGTATTCGCATTTGCTTCATTTACTGACCTGCTTGATGGGTGGAGTGCGAGAAAACTTAACCAGGAGACGGATATGGGGAAATTTCTTGATCCCCTGGCTGATAAATTCCTGGTGATTTCTGCCATGATAGCCTTTCTCTTTCTTGATCCACTGATTCCACTCTGGATGGTGATAATAATTGTTGGACGTGACCTGTTGATTACCGGAATGCGATACCTTGCCATACGAAAGGGCACTGAACTCAAGACAAGCAGGTTCGGAAAAGTGAAGACCGCCTTTCAGATGACTTCAATTTTTGTAATAATAATGGTGTTAATTCTCAGGAGTTACCTGTTGGAGGTCACCTATGAGTTTGGAACCTCCAGTTTTCTTAAGTACAATACAGTAATTGACATTATGAATTCTTCACTTCCTGACAAGTGGTTGATTCTGGGGCCTTATTTTATCATGGCCCTGGTTACATTGCTGACTGCCCTTTCAGGGCTGCGATACATGGTTTCAAACTGGCGATTATTCCTGCCTCCTTATTCGCAAAAGGATTAATTGCCCATGAGATTAAAGGAATTATTGTTCACTGGTTTATACACGGGGTATTCTCCTGTCATGTCCGGTACTGCCGGGACATTACTGGCTGTATTGATATACATTATTGAACAGCAGTTGCTGGGTAGTTACGGTTGCCTGGCAAACGTTCTGATAGTGCTTGTTCTCCTTTATCCTTCATTTCGATTAGCCGAATCAGGTGAATCTTTTTTTGGGAAAAAAGATGCCTCAGAGATAGTCATTGATGAGATTATCGGTTTCTGGATAGCAATGCTTTTCCTCCCTTACAATTGGGTAATGGTACTCATGGCTTTTGTTCTATTCAGGTTTTTTGATATCATGAAACCTTTTCCCATCAACAGGCTGCAGAAACTCCGTGGTGGAGTTGGTATCATGGTGGATGATATCGTTGCCGGTATATATACTAATATAATTTTGTGGATGCTTGTACTATTTGCCGGGGATGCCCTGTTTCCATTCTGAAGTTATTCGATAAGTATGTAATTATTATAACATCATTTGACGAAAAGTAAGTAAGTCATACTATTTTCCCGGGGTGCTGGTAATGAGAATGAAGCAAAGATATATCTCCTTTGGCCTGTCGTTGTTTATCCTATGTGTGGTTTCACCACTCGCCATGATAATGGCGCAACAGGACAACAATGAAGATTCGGCACGGAATAAAAGAAAAGCGGTTAATTATTGTATTGAATGCCATAAAACACTAAGCGGGAAAACCGGTTCTGTATTACTGGAATGGCGTGAAAGTGTACATGCAGATAATAACAGGGAATGCCAGATTTGTCACGGTGGCAACCCCCGTGTAAACGATTCACGGCTTGCAAAGTCAAAAAAATATAATTTCATTGGTAAGCCTTCTAAGCGTGAAGTGCTTACATTTTGCGGCAGGCAGGAGTGTCATTCAACCGCGTACAGGCAGTTCAAAAGAAGTCCTCATTATACCTCTGTAATGAAAGAAGGGGAACCCAATTGCGTCAGTTGTCACGGTAAACATAATATTCAACGTTCAACCTTGCATATTATCTCTGACCGCACCTGTTCAGACTGCCATTCGGTTGAGTATTCCAGGCAGATGGTAGCCGCGATTTCAAATATTGAAAAAAGTATCGAGGATATAGAGGATTCCTTCGAATATCTTGATAAAAGACATGTTGAGAAAGGAGAAACAGAAGAGCGTTACAGGGAGTTGAAAAGCTATTTCCATCAACTGGTGCACGTGTTTTCCAAGCAGGAAATAGAATACACCAGGAAGTTTGTGGAACTTGAAATTGAATACCTGGATAATGACCTCAAGTCGAAAATAACAGTTGTAAGGCGGCTTGACTTGATTTACCTGCTGACCGCGTGTATTAGTATTTTAATTATTATTTCATTCGCGGTTTACATATTGATTGTTACCAGGAAAAAAAGAAATATTGTACAAAAATAGTATTTAACCGGGAACGCATGAGACATCATCTTTTTAATACCGAAAAAATAAAATACGTGGGTAGTAAAAATAACCATGTGGATTGTATACTCTGTGCCATAAGGGATCATGACCCAGCCGTTGATGTTTTAGAGGTGTACCGGACAGATCTTTTCATTGTTACGGTTAACCTGTATCCTTTTAATCCCGGTCACCTCATGATTTTTCCCCTGCGTCATATAATGAACCTGGAAGATCTGACAGAAGAAGAAGCACTGCAGATGCACCGGTTAACGGTGCAAACCCTTCAGTATTTAAAAGATGAATTTAAACCATCAGGTTTTAACGTGGGGTACAACCTGGGCCAATGGAGCGGGGCCAGTATCAGTCATATACATCAGCATATTGTTCCCCGCTTTCCCAATGAAACAGGTTTTCTTGACGTGCTTGCTGATACCAGGGTCATGGTTATTGACCCAAATGATGTTATGAAGCGAATGAGAAACCGCTTCCATGGTAATGGCGGTGAATAGTCAGTGCCCGGTTGGTCTTATCTCTTCCGCTTCCCAGAGTTGCTCCATGTCCTCTTTGTCTATCTTGAGGCAGAACTCTTCACTACACATGGGGCATGATCCAATGTTTTCTCCTATATGAAGATTCTTTATTGTAAGTTCAAGTCTGGATCCGCAATACAGGCAGGTGAAATCTTTGGCGCGCATGGGTCTTGGCAGCATTATTACCTCCTTGATGAAATTATTGTTGCCGATTGTTTTCAAAGAGTATAATTACGCGTAATTCATCAAGTTTTTTTTAAAAAAATTTAACAACAGGAGCATTTCTCACGTATAATATAATAGGAGCTGTATAATACTAAGAGTGGAATGAACCAATGAAAAAATTATTACTACCAGTAATACTGGCTGTTCTTTTTATGAGCGGATGTAAGAATGGATTCATGGATGACCTCTTCACTTTAAAATCGGTGAAGACAGTTGGAAAAGATGAGATATCCCGTTTAAAACAGGAAGCCGGTAAATACGAAAAAAAAGTATCAGAAAAGATGGAACATGCTGATCAACTGGGTAGCATTTACCAGGAACTTGGAGAAAAATATAACGACAGGCGCTCATGGGACCCGGCCATTGACTCGCTGAAAAAGGCTATCGGCTATGGTCGGGATTCTGCCCGTGTTCATTACCAGCTGGCCCTTGCCTATGCGAACCGGGGAGTTGAACTGGATAGTGATAAAGACATGGACAAGGCAGAATATCATTACCGGAAGACATTATCACTACAGCCTGAGTACACCGAAGCCCGTTACAGCTACAGTATTTTTCTTTATTACTCAAGAGGACAAAAAGAAAAAGCAACCCGGATCTTAAAAGAGCTTGTGGTTACAAACCCTTCTTATTACATGGCCAGGTTTGCCCTGGCAAGGTTTCATTACGAGAATAAAGAGCCGCAAAAGGCGCTTTCCGTATATGAACGGCTGTATGCTGATCTGCAAAAGCTGCCCGACTCATCGCGGGTCAGGGAGTACCGGGAGAATTGCAGGCAAAATATTCAGCGGATAATGCGTGAAATATCGGGGGGGAATTGATGCAGAACAATATGCTTGAGTACGCCGTGGCCCTGTCGCTGGTAAGTGCGCCATCTCAAAATAACATATGGGAGAATTGTAAAGAATATCCACCACCTGTCGTGTATAACGATTTTCTTTCAACGGAATCACGACAATGCCAGGGACATATCGCCCAGGTGTATAGCGGCTCACCATTAGAGGTGTCCTCATCTATTCTGAAAGCCTGCCAGCGTGGCGGGTTCGGTATCGTTACCTTCTGGGACGAGCAGTATCCATCACTTCTGAGGGAAATAGCAAGGCCGCCACTTGTTCTGTATTACCTGGGAGCTGATGTAACTACGCTGAATCGTAACACTATTGCCATGGTGGGTACAAGAAAGTCAGATGCCAGGTCGTCGTCAGTTGCCGTGAAAATTGCCTCTGAGCTTGCGAAATCCGGTTTTACCGTGGTAAGTGGTATGGCAGTTGGCATAGATCGGCAGGCACACTGCGGGGCGCTGGATAGTGGCGGTGTGACAATTGGAGTCCTTGCGCACGGAATAGATAAGCGGTACCCGTATTCAAATCGAGACATCTATAACCGGATATCTGAATCGGAGCATTCACTTCTTTTGTCTGAATACCCACCCGGAATAAACGCTGTCAACTGGACATTTGCCCGAAGAAATCGCATAATAAGTGGAATGTCAATGGGAACCGTTATCGTTAAGGCCGCGCAAAAAAGCGGCGCGCTTATTACCGCAAGGTATGCGTGTGAGCAGAACAGGGAAGTATTCGTGTGTCCCGGAATGGCATTTGATGAAGAATATGAAGGGTGTATACGGTTGATTCAAACGGGAGCAACACCCGTATTCAACACTTCTGATATCATTGATGGTTTGCCCGGCTTTTGGATGCGGACACAGGATCAACCAGGCAAAAAAGTAGAAAACCACCATGTAGACAAGAATATAAGTGTCTCAACCCCGAAAGAAATTGATGGAATTCCAGGGCTGATGGTAAACATTCTGCGAAAAGGAGACATGGAAATTGATGAACTTGTTCGTCAACTCCAGTTATCCAGCGCAGAAGTTAACGAGGCGATTGTTATGCTGGAGTTGTCCAGTATCATTCGGCGTGAAGGTAACATGGTTGGTATAGTGTAATCATGTCGGCATGAATAATAATATCCCGGAGGCCCGTGATCAATGTATCTTAAACGTTTTATTCTGGTAAATCTGATTCTCTTGTGGGGTGTCAGTTTTATTCAGATATTTTCTGTTCCCCCTTACGCGGGAGACGTATATTCTGTATATAAGTCAGGGTATTTCCTGGAACTTGAACGTCAGATGGTAGTTGTTGCTGACAGTTTTCTCAGTATAAAAACTATGAGCAGGGCTGTATACGGGTGGATATTTCTTGATGACATGGAAACACATCATGATATTCGGGTTCGTGTCTACGATTCTGATGGCTTGCTGGTGCCTGTTCCGGGTGAGAGAAAGGATGTTCCCGATGAAAAAGTACTGGGAATATTACACTCCGCCCATCCCCGGCCGTCTTTTTTCATTGAAGGGGGCAGGTATAACGGTATAATACCTTTTAAAAAACAGGACCGCTGTGTTTTCTGTCATAAGAACAGTGCATCCAATGATGTTATCGGGATCCTGGCATTTTCAAGAAAGTATGATGGTCATGTGTACTATTCTTCTGAAAGGGTGCTGATATTTGTACTGATCACTCTTGGTATAACATGCCTGATTTTTCTGACGGCCAGGTGGCAGCCGGGGATAAAGGTTAAAGAATTATTTGACAAATATGATTAAATTACATTTTGTCGTATCAATGCCCGGGCAGGGGGGCATATCAAAGCTAAGGGAATAATGTATAATGCCAAAAAATGATAAGACACTTGTAATCGTAGAGTCACCAACAAAGGCAAAGACTATCAATAAATATCTTGGAAATGATTACGAGATAACTTCTTCTATGGGTCACTTGATTGACCTGCCCAAGTCACGGCTTGCAGTGGATGTTGATAACGGGTTTTCCCCCGAATATATAACCATACGTGGAAAGGCCAAGGTGTTAAACGAGCTGAAAAGGAAAGCCGGCAGCGCGGGTCGGGTTCTTCTGGCTACTGACCCCGACCGTGAAGGTGAAGCCATCGCGTGGCATCTGAATAATGCCCTGAAGCAGAGGAACGATGATATCCAGCGTATAGTGTTTAACGAAATTACCCAGGATGCCATTAAGGACGCGGTAAACAATCCCCGGAAAATTGATGAAGACCTGGTAAACGCCCAGCAGGCCCGCCGTATCCTGGACAGGATAGTAGGATACAACATCAGTCCCATACTCTGGAAAAAGGTTAAAAAGGGACTTTCCGCGGGGCGTGTACAATCTGTGGCATTGCGGGTTATATGTGAACGTGAAAAAGAAATCGATGAATTTATCCCTGAAGAATACTGGTCTCTTGACGCATTGTTTAAAGTAAAGAAAAAGGAATTTACTGCCTCCTTTATAACCATTGATGGTGAGAAAAAAACACTTCGCTCCCAGGATGAAGTGGATACTGTCATAGACAGGGTGAAGGGCCGTGATTTCATAATCAACAGTTTGCAGAAAAAGGAAAGAAAAAGAAAAGCACCTGCTCCCTATATCACCAGTAAACTTCAGCAAGACGCGGCAAACAGGCTGGGGTTTACCTCTGGTAAAACCATGATGGTTGCCCAGCAGTTGTACGAAGGGGTTAACATAACCGGTGAGGGCCCTGTGGGTCTTATCACCTACATGAGAACAGATTCTACCAGGGTATCTCCAGGTGCACTTACCATGGCCCGGGAATACATCGGGTCAAACTTTTCCAGTGAATACCTGCCTGAAAAACCGAACTTTTATACAAACAAGAAAGGGGCACAGGATGCCCACGAAGCCATACGTCCTACTGGGGTTATGAGGACACCGGAATCTATTAAGGCTGATCTCACCAGGGATCAATTCAGGCTGTACCAGCTCATATGGAAACGATTCGTGTCATCACAGATGACCCCTGAGAGGTCTGAGATCGTGACTGCCATACTTGAATGTAACGGCGTTGAATTTCGGGCATCAGGCAGCACGGTGCTGTTTAAGGGATTTACCGCTCTTTATAAAGATGATAAATCGAAGAGACAGATATTACCGGAACTTTCAGAAGGTGATGTGCTGAGACCGGAGAATTTCAATCCAGAGCAGCATTTTACAACCCCTCCCCCGAGGTATAATGATGCTTCACTGGTTAAATTCCTGGAAGAGTCAGGCATCGGCCGGCCTTCAACGTATGCCCCCACTATTAATACGCTTATAAAGCGTTATTACGTGGTTCGACACGGCAGGCAGCTGGTACCCACGGTGCTGGGGAAACTGGTTAATTCGCTCATCGTGGAGTATTTCAGTGACCTGGTTTCCATAGACTTTACGGCCACCATGGAAGAAAATCTGGATCAGGTTGAAGAAGCAAAGAGTGACTGGAAAAACATGCTGCAGGAGTTCTACACTCCATTTAAAGCCACTATTGATCATGCTGAGCATGCAATGGAGGAAATGAAAGGTATCCTGGATGAGGAAACAGACCTGGTCTGTGAAAAATGCGGCCGACCGATGGTGAAGAAACTTGGCCGGTATGGTTTTTTCCTGGCATGCTCGGGGTTTCCCGAATGCAGAAATTCAAAATCTCTTCCACTTGGGAAATGTCCCCGGGAGGATTGTGATGGCGACGTAGTGAAACGGTCTTCAAAAAAGGGGCGACCCTTTTATGCCTGTTCCAACTATCCCGAGTGCGAGTTTATAAGCCGTGATTCACCTTCGGATAAACCATGTCCCAAATGCGGAAAATTGCTGTTTATTAAAAAACTGGGCAAACGGGGAGAAATGCTTGTTTGTTTGAACGAATCATGTGATTATAAACTTGAGCTTCTTGACGAGTCAGAAAAAAATGATACTAACCCGCAGGAGATGGGGGAAGAGTGATTGTTGAAATTGACCTGTTCATGGATTACCTTTCCGTAGAAAGGAACATGTCGGTGAATACAATTGAGGCGTATAATCGTGATTTAATGGAATTCCTGGAATTTATGCTCTCTGACGAGGCTTCTTCAGATCACTACGGCATAGAGGTAGAACTGGATGGACATGATGTTCGAATTGATTCTATAACAAAAGATACCATCCGGGCCTTTGTTGAATATCGTTATGATAAAGGTCTCAAGAAGTCATCCATACGTCGTACTATAGCCACCTTGAAATCCTTTTTCAAGTTTCTGTATAACAGGGATATGGTATCTCACAATCCGGCTTCTTCTATAGTATTTCCAAAGGGTGAGCGCAAATTACCTCATTTTCTTACAGAGAAGCAGGTAAACGCCCTTCTTGATTTTCCACTCGAGAAATTTATCGACTACAGGGACAGGGCATTGCTTGAGGTATTTTATTCGTCGGGCGCCCGGGTCTCGGAACTGGTTTGGGCAAAAAGCCTGGACTGTGATTTAAAAAGATCGGCATTGCGGGTAAGAGGAAAGGGAAGTATCGAGAGATTCGTATTTCTTACCCCCACTTCGGTTGAGGCGCTAAGTGAGTACCTTGAACATAGAAGAAAAAAGTTCCATACCATAACTGAACCACTTTTTGTAAATGATCGAGGGGGGGCAATAACACAGAGGGGAATTTTTTACGTGATAGAAAAACGGGCCATTCAGGCAGGTTTTCCTGCTAAAGTGACTCCGCATATGCTGCGGCACAGTTTTGCCACCGAGATGATGAACCAGGGTGCTGACTTGCGTGCGGTTCAGGAGATGCTTGGCCATAAAAGCCTTTCCACCACGCAGGTGTATACCCATACAACAAAGAACAGGTTAAGAGATGTATATGACCGTTTTCATCCACATTCCGGTTCAGAAAAAGGTACAGGTGAAGAATGAATGAATTTAAAGGTACAACAGTTCTTGCAGTGAGAAAAGAAGGCACGCTGGCCCTGGGATGTGACGGCCAGGTGACACTGGGTGATACCGTGATTAAATCCAGGGCGGTGAAGATCCGTTCATTGTATAATCAAAAGGTGTTGAGCGGTTTCGCGGGATCTGTCGCGGATGCCCTTACCCTTTTCGAGCGGTTTGAGGGAAAACTTGAAACATACTCCGGAAATCTTCCCAGGGCTGTGGTTGAACTTGCCCGTGACTGGCGTACAGATAAGATGCTGCGCAGGCTGGAGGCCGTGTTAATAGCCGGTAATTCAGAAAGCCTGTATCTGATCAGTGGCAATGGTGAAGTTATTGAGCCTGATGATGGCATCCTTGCTGTTGGTTCTGGCGGCAGTTATGCCCTGGCGGCCGCAAGATCACTTTTTCGTAATACTGACATGGATGCGGGAGCCATTGTGAGAAATTCCCTGGAAATTGCCGCCGAGATATGTATTTATTCCAATTCAAATATTGTTGTCGAGGAAATATAACTGCATGAATACTGTAAATGATCAGCAGCTGATGGTTGAATCAATGACCCCCAGGGAAATAGTCAGGGAGTTGGACAAATATATAATCGGACAGAATGACGCGAAAAAAAGTGTAGCCATTGCCCTTCGTAACAGGACTAGAAGAAAAAAGCTGGACCAGGAGATGCAGGAGGAGATTGCTCCCAAGAACATTATAATGATAGGACCCACCGGTGTTGGGAAAACCGAAATTGCCCGAAGGTTATCAAGGCTTGTTAATGCCCCATTTATCAAGGTTGAGATTACCAAGTACACAGAGGTTGGCTACGTGGGCCGGGACGTTGAATCAATGATACGTGACCTGACCTCTATCTCTGTCAATATGGTAAAGAACGAATACGGTGAATTCTACGGGGAACGGGCGGTGAAAAACGCCGAAGAGAGGATTATTGACCTGCTTATGCCGACGACGATGTTTCATGGCGGGGATGACCGGTCAACTGGTTTCCAGGTGGACAACGACGCTGTTGATCACGAAGAGGAGACCATCGAGGAAGACATGAGGGAGCAGTACAGGAAAGACCTCGCAGAAGGGAGGCTTGACGAGCTTGAAATTGAGTACGAGTCAGAATCGCAGGCAACAATGCCGGTTATGTCGGTGTTCGGCGGCTCGGGACTTGAGGATATCGATATTCAGCTTCAGGCCATGCTGGGTGATATAATGCCAAAAAAATCCAAAAAGCAAAAGATAACCGTAAAAGACGCAAGGCGTATATTCGTGACAGAAGAAAAAGAAAAGCTGATTGACATGGAGAAAGTTACACGTGATGCCCTTCGCCGGGTTGAAGAAATGGGAATCGTGTTTGTAGACGAAATTGATAAAATTGCCGGACAGGATTCAGGGGCGGGACCTGATGTTTCCAGGCAGGGGGTACAGCGTGACCTGCTGCCAATAGTGGAAGGCACAACAGTATCGACTAAATTCGGCCCTGTTCAGACAAACCATATACTTTTTATTGCCGCAGGAGCATTTAACGTTGCTAAGCCATCAGATCTTATTCCAGAGCTACAGGGACGCTTTCCCATTCGTGTTGAACTTGATTCATTGAGCGAAGATGATTTTAAGAAAATATTAACTGTACCCAAAAATTCATTAACCAGGCAGTACAGGGAGTTGCTGCGTACAGATGGTGTTGAACTCGACTTCAAGGATGACGCCATAGAAGAGATAGCACGTATAGCCAGGCAGATCAACGAGGAGCATGAGAACATTGGTGCCCGCCGCCTTCACACCATTATGGAAAAGATGCTCGAGGATATCCTTTTTGACGCACCGGATATCCCCGTGGGTGAAAATAACATTAATGTGGATGCCGTGTTCGTGAGAGGGAAGCTTGAAGACGCGGTAAAGGATAAGGATCTCTCGCGGTATATTCTCTAACTTAATGGATGTTATTTTGCTGGATGATAGAACGAAGTTCGGCTTCAGTAAATTCATAGCGCGTATTGCAGAAAGAGCAATGCATCTCTGCACCCCCGTCCTCTTCTATCATCTTCTGTATCTCATTTTTGTCTATGGTTTTAAGGGCATTTTCCAGCATTTCCCTGCTGCACCTGCAGTTGGCAGAAAGGGGAGTTTCGCTTAATATCTCTATGGGCCTGTTTCCAAGAATTTCCGAAACACCCGCGTAAACATCTTTCCCCTGCCGAAGGGTTTCATCCAGTGAAAATGAAGAGCCGGTCATTCTTTCTTCAATTTCTGTAATAACACTCTCCGGGGTGCCGGGAAATGTTTGTATAAGTATTCCACCTGATGAGATGATCTCTCCTTCTTTTCCAAGGTTCAGTGCTATCATTAATGCTGAAGGAATTTGCTCTGATTCTGCAAGATATTGGGTGATGTCCATGGCTATATCGCTGTGATATAATGGAATAACAGTTTTATATGGTTCTTTCAGGCCGAGGTCCTTGTCCACGGTTAAGAAACCGTTGCCGATGATACCGGGTATATCAATTTTTTCAGCCATGGCATCAATATCTGCCATTGGGTTGGCAACGTATCCCCTGACATTCCCCATGCCGTCAACCTGGGCGGTGAGCTCTTTAATGTGCCCGGTGCCGGAAATCTTCACAGAGATGGACTGGCTTGATTGGTATTTCAATGATGAACCGGCCAGCAGAATTGCCGCATTTAACAGCCTGCCAATGGCAACCGTAGCGTTGGGTGCCGTATTGTGAATACCAGAAATTTCTTTGGCCAGTTTCAATGTTTGCGCGGCAAATATCCGTATGTTGTAGTCCTGGCATGCTATTCGTGCCAGGAAGTCATCATTTTGCATTGGTCTCTCCGGTATTACTTGAATTCCTGCAATGATTCATGAATCCCCTTGCTGATCTCAAACCAGTAGCTGTATGCTGCCTCATGTTGATCTTCATCAAATAAGTTGAGCCAGTTGTCAAGCTCTTCATGGCGTGTGCCCTCAACTTCTTTTTGTCGCCTGATAAAAGAATGAATGAAGTCAGTGTTACGCTGCGATTCCCAGAAGATAGATGCATTGCGGCTGTTGATGCGGCTGGCAGTCATCGGTATGGACTTTTCAAGCTGCGCGCCCATGCCAAACAGCGATTCAACTATTTCAGGTAACATCTCTTCGGCCCAGTTGCGATGGAACCGGCAGAAACCCAGGTTGTCCATTGTCAGTTCCTGTATCATGCGCTGGGCGTTCATTCTTCCAAGGGTTCTTGGAGGAACAAAATCATTTCCATAATACATGTAATACTTCCCCATAATGGCCATGGGAGAAAGAACACCGGGTGTCCAGTACTGGTTAGGTACCATCCAGCCTTTGCGGCCGTTTGAAATGAACACGAAGGAATCAATAATTGATTTCCCCTTTTGCCTGGAAAGTCGACGGGCAAATTTACGTGCTCCTTCTTTGAGGTCTATTATGCCCCGTTGTTCCAATATTGAATCAATTAGTTCCACACCCAGTTCAGCGTTGTGCATTGAATCTGTTACTACGTCAAAATTATCCGGTGAAAAAACCGGTACCGTGCTGACGCCGAGTTCTTTTTTTGTTACAAGGTTTTTGTCCAGAAGCTCCATCATCCACGAGAGTACACCTCCAACTGAAATAGCGTCAAATCCATTCATGTCGGCATAATGGTTTAATTTTTCAGCCGCTCGCTGGTCAAAAATGCCGCAAAGCGGGCCCATGGTTTGATAAGGTTCGTAGTCTTTTTTGTGTCCTTCAAACATTTTTTTGCATACGGCCACGCACGGTTCACCGCAATTTTTCATGTTTTTCTTGTCACTCATTGTTTCTTCGTTAAACTGCCTGAGATAGTGATTCTTGATGAACTTTTCATGGATAGTAACGCGTTCTTCTTCGGTCATGTAGATGCTGTTGTAATTAAACGCCAGCAATCTTCCACCCACTGAAGCGTAGTTTACACCGAAAGTTCCACCCGTATCAAAATTCGGATCGAAGCGGTACTTTGTAGTGGCTTCGAAATCTTTGGCGGCAAGTTTCTTGTTGTACTTGTTCTTGAACCACTCGTCCGCCACGTTTCTTTCCCTGAAATCCTCGTCTATGAAGGTGCCGCCGTAAATGATAGAGGCTATACCGTGTTCCTGCAGAAGACTGGAACCGAAACCTCCACGTCCCGCCCAGGTATCCACGAAAGAGGCGACTCCATTCTTGACTGGGGCCGAGCCGATAGCGCCAAAATCGGTAACCATGGCCGCGGGGCCGGTGGCAAGTACCCTCGGGTCATTCTCATATCTCTGGCCATAGTGGGAAAGTGAAAAGTCCATCAGGTTATACACGCCGCCCCGTCCTTCTTCCCAAACCTTTTCAAGGTTGAATGGATCAATCTGTACCTCAATCTCCTCACCATGATTTCTGTTCAGGTACATCATGGAAGGGGCAGGGGCCTTGCCCATAATGGAAACCAGGTCAATACCAAGGTTGTCAAAAATCAGTCCTGCACCACCCATCGACGAGATGTAAAATCCTCTCCAGCATGGAGAGAACCCGGTGACAAACAAACGGTTGGATCCTGGAAAGATTGATCCTGCCAGGATACCCTTTCCGATATTTAATGTATTGTATTTGCCCGTAAGGTGAAGTCCCAGGTCAACGGGTCCGAAGAAATCACCCACGGGGTATCGTTTGAACTTGTAGAAGCCGGTTGAAGCGTCGATAAAAAGTACTTTCAGGTTATAATTCATTTAGTCCTCCGGTATGTTTTATACAATAATTATAATGTCTCCAGTACGGGGGTGTCAACGCTGGTGATGGAATAGGCTATTTTATATTGTGGGTAATCCTGTTGTAACATTGATATATTCTCCCGTCGGTACCCGATGTATTCTTCGGCGTGTACTTTGGGAATGTGAATATGAAGATCTCCAGATATATGAATGTTTGTCGTAGTAAATTCAAGAATAACTTTCGCAAGTTGCCGGTAGCGGTATCTTGATTTTACCATGAATCCGAATGCGGGATGGTAAGGGCCGGCGATTATCGCATCCTGATGCGCATTGTCAAAGGGGTGTAATCCCAGCCTGATCACCGGTATATTTTTTGCCGTAAACATTTCGTACATTGGTGTGCATCGTGCAATGGCCTCTTCCAGCGTCATTGGTGTGTATGTGCCATCACGGTATCGTCTCTCAAGCTCAGTGCCTGAAAGTACAATGGCAGGATATATCCGTATCCCGTCGGGTCCTTGTTTCACGGCTTCTTCAGCCGATTGAATGGCGTCATCAACAGATTCTCCCGGAAGTCCCGGCATCAACTGGATGACCAGCTGTAAGCCGTGATCCTTTACATGCGTACATGCAGCATATACGTCTGATACAGTATGTCCCCTGCGTGATTGTTCAAGTACATGGTTCTTGAATGATTGTACTCCCAGTTCAACCGTGGTAACCCCGTGTTCTCTTAAAAGAGAAAGTTTATCATTGTCGATATAGTCTGGCCTTGTTGAAAGCCGAATACCGTTAATTTCACCGTTCGTTAGAAAAGGGTTAACTGACTGCAGGTAATCCTGCTGCATGTCCCGAGGGATACCGGTGAAACTGCCCCCGAAAAAGGCCACTTCCCTGTGTGTAACGCTTGCAGGCATGGTGGCAAGGTACCTGCTGATCTTAATGGTAATATCAGAATTACCAGGCATTGAAGTGGTATTGCTGGTGCTTGCCTGGTTGCAGAAGGCGCACCTGTGCGGGCATCCCAGGTGGGGTATGAATATGGGTATTGTTGCGTGTGTTTTGGCCATAATAAAAAATTAGTTGACTCTAACATTGTTTGATATAATGTGTCACAGTAAGCTGGTTAATAACCTATTATACAATATAGCATGAGAAAACTACAGGGAAATAAAATAGTAATATTACTGTTCTGTGAAAAGGAGGAATTATGTTTTTACTGATACAAAAGGGTGGTCCTGTCATGTGGCCGATTATGGCCTGCGCCCTGATAACCATCGCAATTATAATTGAGAGGGCCCTATACTTTTTCATAACCGGGCTTGATTACGATAAATTCAAGTCACGGGTGATTGATGATATTACCCTTAATTGGGGAGACGGTATGCTCCCCGTGCCCCCCCCTGTTTTGGAATCTTTCAAAGATAAGAACTGGTTCACTTCCTTGAAAGCGAAGATAACCAGTATAAAATGGCAGAGAAGCCCTTATGTAAAGATGGCGGTGGCTTACCTTGAGAACAGAACAACCGGGCAGAGATCCAGGGATGAGATACTGAAACGGGTGGGTTCTGAAGAGATTGAAAAGATGGAGAATCACATGAGCGGACTCACTGCCATATCACATGTGGCTCCCCTGCTGGGACTGCTCGGTACCGTTACAGGTATCATTACATCCTTCTCGGTTATTTCCACCATGGGAGGACAGGTTGATGTTGCCTCTCTTGCGGGAGGTATCTGGGAAGCCATGCTTACAACCGCTGCCGGTCTTACGGTGGCTATCCCGGCACAGCTTGGATTCGTCTTTTTTGAAAAAATAGTGGCTGCTCGAACCAACAGGATGGGATACGTGGTTACCTATTTAAACCAGGTTCAGTTTCAACGCGATGGTGATACCCGTGCCGGTCTTGAGAATGATGAGCACACTGGTACTAATGGTGAACGGGCATGTGTACACCTGCCGGGCAGCCCCGGGGAGGTGTGCTAATGGATTTTATTCACTCCAAGAAGGAAACACCTCGTATAGAGGTGACCCCCCTTGTGGATATCATCTTTCTTTTGCTCATTTTTTTCATGGTGAGCTCGGATTTTATAAAACCGTTGCTGAAGATGGAGCTTCCAAAGGCCATGTACGAGGAAGAGAAGCTGGAAAAGGTTGACCTGGTGGTCACATTTTCCGCCGAAAATGAGATATACGTGAACAAGGAAATGGTACAGTTAGATGAATTACAATCATATCTTGCTGCTGAGATGGCAAGACTTGGGAAATATGACGTAATATTCAGGGGTGATGATAAAATCGGCTACAGCCAGTTCGTTGATATCCTGGATATTGCCAAGATGGCCGGGGCAACCAGTTTTTCAATAGAGCATGATAAGAATGAATGACGGGGTAAAAAGAATGGATTTCCTGGACAGCCTGGAAAGGGGAAGATTTCTGTGGTTGATTATGCCCGTGGTGTTATTGCTGTTTATACTGGCCGCTGGCGTTTCCGTAGTTGATCTGGGTGAATCCGAATTGATAACCGTCTACAAGAAGCAGGAGCAGGAGAAATACCACGTAAAAAAAGTATCCAGTATACCCGAGAAAGATCGGGCAGAAGAAGAAGCTAAAAAAGAAGATGAAGAAAAGAATCTCGCCGAATCGGATGTTCGCAACAGGTATGTTTCCTACCTCGTGTCAAGGATCCAGGCTTGCAAGGTATACCCCATTCAGCAGCAGAAACAGGGACATCAGGGTTCAGTGTTATTAAAAGTGTATGTAGGCAATGACGGGAAAGTGCGGAAGGTTGGTATACTCAGACCGGCACGCTACCAGGCCCTGACTGATGCTGCTATCGCAAGCATACAAAGGGCTAACCCTTTTCACCCCTTCCCGCCGGCGATTGAAGATGAACAGATGATAGTCAAGGTTGAAGTACAGTTCAGGTTAGACTGATGAGATTGAATACCGGGGAAATAAAAAAAGGTGCTGCTTTAATCCTGGCAATTATTACCGCCTGTACCTTTTTACTTCCCAGGGAAGTTTTTGACCCGCATCCGGGTGTGGATACAGACATTTTCTGTAGAACAATGTCCGTATTTAACTCCGGTATCCTTTCTTATACTGATAATTGTCAAGTGCCGGTATATATTTCCACCATACTGGTTGTGAAAGAAATTATATCAGGTAAAGAAAATTTCCGGTTGTACAAATCCATCCGGTCCCCACCAGCCATTGCCGGTGAGTCGCTTAACATGGCGGCCTGAACCGGACACACGAACAAATTGATATTACATGGCACCACCTTCGGGTGTGTAATCTGGACTCCACTAAAAGGTAAAACAATGGAGCAGGATGACGTATGATCAAAACATTAACGCATGGAGAATATTTATGAAAATAATTAGATATTTAAGAACACTTTTTATGTTTACCATATGCAGCATTTTTCTTGCTGCCACCGTATTACAATCTTCAGCGCAGGATTTTACAGTGGAACAGGAGAAAACAGGCAATGAAGAAAAAGTTGAAAAAAGTAGTGATGAAGATAATGCCCGGGTAGTGTTTACCGGTACCGGGACCAAGAAACTATACAGGAAGTCTCCTGTTAAAACCGAGGTAGTAGGCAAGGAAAAGATTGAAGAGAAAGGGGCAAACAACCTTTTCGAGGCACTGAATGCTGAAAGCGGTATTCTGGCTGATAACCAGTGCCAGAACTGTGGCGCAAATACCGTAAGTATAAACGGACTGGAAGGTAACTACACCCAGATACTGGTGAACGGTTACCCGGTGGTCTCTTCCCTTGCCGGTGTATATTATCTCCAGCAGTTTCCCGTGCAGCTTATTGAGCGTGTGGAAGTGGTGAAGGGTGCCGGATCGTCCCTTTATGGTTCGGGTGCCATTGGCGGCGTAGTGAACGTCATTACCAGGAAACCGGTTTCCAACGAGGGAAGCATCAGCTACAAGCGTGAATTTACCAGGGGTGACGAGGCTTTCGCAAGTACCGTTTCCGGATACGTGTCCTCGGTTGCTCAGAATGGTAAAGCCGGGATAGCTCTTTTCGGCTCACAGACAGAACAGGATGAATGGGATGAGAACGATGACGGATTTACCGACAGGAGCAGGGCCCTGCTGAAAAATTTTGGGGGTAGTGGTTACCTGACATTGGTGAAGGACATGGAATTGTCATATAACCTGATATCAACGTTCGAAGACAGAAAGGGTGGGAACAGGCTTGATAGTGAACCTTTTGATGCTGATGTCAGGGAACAGGCCAGGACAAACAGGATAAATGGGGACGTTCAGCTTGACCATGATGTATCAGACATGTTCCAGTACAGCATATACGCGGCATTCGCAAGGACTATGCGTGAAACATATTATGGACCAGCTGAAAGCCCGGATGATGATACCGAAGATGAAGATCTGGACATGTATGGAAGAACAGAAAATCCCTATTACATCACCGGGGTTAAGGGAGTCGTTACGCCTGTGAAAGGGCACATATTGTCAATTGGCTGCGAGTATAGTCGTGATGCCATTAAAGACGAAAACCCCAGCATACCAGACAGGGTGATAGACGAGGTATACCATACCAGTGGGCTTTTCGCGCAATATGACCTTACATGGTCACTTCTCAATGTTGTTGCCGGCATCCGTGCGGATAAACACAGTGAAGTGGATACGTGGCAGTTCAGTCCGCGAACCAGTGCTATCGTAAACGTATCAGATCACCTGCGTGTTCGCGGTACGGTGGCCACCGGTTTCAAAGCGCCGCAGATATTTGACGAAGACTTTCATATTGATGTAACACTGGCACCTGGCGGTTCGAAAAACCAGGTTATCGTTAACGCGGATGATATCGAAGTGGAACGTTCAGTATCCTATTCAGGTGATATCAGCGGTGATATTATGCTGGGATCATTGATGCTTGAAGCTGCCTTTGGCGGCTTCTATACCGAGATCCGTGACAAACTTGAAGTTGACTACGGGGCACCGTCGTATTCGGATGCCAACAATGATTATTATGTTCGTGATAATGTTTCCGGTATATCAAGGGTCATTGGTGGTAACGTGGAGTTTTCTCTTATTTATGGAAAACACGTTTCATTTTCTTCAGGGATCACCTGGATACCAACAGCAAAACTGCCCGAAACGCAAACCTACGACAATGTAGAAACAAAAGACTTGCTGCGGGTTCCCGAGTACACCGGTTTTGCCATGCTGAAACTTATGTACGATGCCTTCAGTGCGTCTATAAGCAGCCAGATTATCGGCAGCCAGAAAGTTGAGCATGATGTGGGGCTTGCCAGTAATAAGCTTGAAGAAACAGAAACCTTCGTTGTGCTGAATACCAGGCTTGAATACGCCTGGCAGGTTGACAACAACAGAACACTGGTTGTGTTCGGTGGAGTAGATAATATTACCGACCAGTTCCAGGATGATCTTGACGAAGATAATGAACGTGATGCCGGGTACGTATACGGTCCGGTAAAACCACGGACATATTACCTTGGGTGTGAAATGTCGTTCTAAATTGCTGTAAAACCGGCAATAGCCTCATTATATGGTATTTACTTATGAACCTGGCGGCGGAATACATTCATATTCCGTTGCCGGGTTTTTATTTACTCTCCTGTGTATTGGCCACTTAAAATCATAAAAATATTATTGCTTTCCCATGAATTCCTTTCCAAAATGATCACTAATCAATTACTGGTTAAACCACATAACATGAAAGGATTGTCTGATGGGAAAAACTCCCCTGTTGTTTGAAAAGTATCCACAACTCAATGGGAAGATCCCCTTTTGCCGCCTGGGTGAGTATCCCAGCCGTGTGCACAGGCTGGATGAAGTAAGCAAGAGGACCGGTGCCGGTATTTGGATAAAGCGTGATGATGAGGCTTCCTGCGTTTATGGAGGAAACAAGTGCAGGATGATGGAATGGATCATTCCCGATGCCATCTCACGGGGGCGTAAGTCATTGGTAACCTGGGGAGCCCTGGGTTCAAACCAGGTGCTTGGCTCAGTGATATACGGAAAACGTATGGGGTTTGACGATATCAGTGCGGTCCATAACTGGCAGCCATATCAGCCCTATGTGAAACGGAATTTTCTAATATCAACTTCCCTGGGAGTGAAGCAGTTTTTCAGTAAAAACCCGCTGGTGTACCTCGTGAAGCTTATATCTATTTATTTAAAAAAGCTTTTTACAGGGAAAAAACCATACCTTGTTCCCCTGCTGGGATCCTCACCCCTGTCAGTCCTTTCATACTTTGACGCCGCACTGGAATTGCAACAACAGGTGCGTGCAGGTGAATGCCCCCGGCCCGACTATATTTATATCACGGTTGGAACCGGTGGTACGGCGGCAGGTCTTATCCTGGGATCTCTTGTATGCGGGGATATCGGGACCGTGGTTGGAGTCAGGGTGCTGGAACGTATTTTTGTGAACGAGTACATGATGGCCTGGGAGATTAATCGTACTCTGCGCTACCTGCGCCGGCACGGTGTGGATGTTGGTATACGGCGGGTATGTCCCAGGGATATCAACCTTATACACGACTATATCGGAGAAGGATATGCCGAAAAGACACCAGAAGCCATTCGAAGCAGTGAATTGCTTGCCCGTGATGAAAACATAAATCTTGATTTAACATACACCGGTAAAACAATGGCTGCTATGCTGGATAACGCGAATAACATACGGGGTCGAACATTCCTATTCTGGCATACGTTAAATTCTGTAAATCTCGGTAAATTCACAGGAAACCTGCCTGGTGTTGATTCTTTGAAGCCATGTTTTCGCAAACAGTTTGATAATATCCCTGAAATACAATATAATAAAAAATGTCATGTAATAGTTGACAAATCATAACAAATAGTTAGCTGGGCTAACTATAGAAGATAATAATAATGTTCTGATGAGGGAGAATAAATGTTACAAAAATACTTTCACCATTTTACACGGATGGGAATCATTATATTTACCGTGATTATGATGTGTACACAGGCTTTCGCCTATCGTCCATTTAACACCGAAGATGCCGGTGAGGGTTGCAGTGGGGACACGTCTATGGAGGCAGCATATGAAAGAATTCCCGAACCGGGATGAAAGAGTGAGTTGTTTTTGATTGCTTCCGGATATTCTTTAAATGATCGTTTCGAGGTATCAGCTGATAGGCCACATG
>CAZAOK010000005.1:58026-71043 GCA_964486725.1 uncultured Leptospiraceae bacterium | reverse complement strand
TTAATGGTATCACTTCTTGATCGTCTCAATGAAGCAGTGGCCATATGTGGACGAGACGGTTCAATAGTGTATTTCAACCGAAACATGACTACGTTTCTGAATGATAGAGGCCGTAAACCAACAGTAAAGAATCTTGTGGAGAAACTGCAGCTTGATAGCGATACGGCACAGGGTATCTATCATTATATTCGTGAAGCTCCCCATGACGTTCCCTTTTCAACAACTGTTCTTTTTGAGGACGGGGGAGGATTTAAGAGCTGGTATGATATAATCGGAGAAAATCTTGATGAGAAGCATGTGATGATCTCTATTCGTGATGTATCTGATAAGAAGCTGGCCAGGGAGCTTCTGCGGTTCAGGGTTGGATTTGAAAGGATTGTCACCCATATTTCAACTTATTTTATAAATCTTGATTACAGTGAAATTGAGAACGGGATCGTAGATGCACTTGAGAGAATAGCAGTTTTTTCAGAAGCGGATCGTGCCGGTGTTTACTTTTTCAATCATGATTGCAGTGTCATTGAGTCCGGATGCGAGTGGTGCCACAATGATGTCCCTTCTATCAAGGACATGATGGTGAATATGGCCGTAGAACAGGTGCCATTTCTGTCAGACCGGATACTTGCAAAAGAAACCGTGTCATGTAAATCCATTGATGATCTAAAGACCCCCGGGGACCAGGCTTTTATTAAAGAGTTGCCAATTAAATCATTTGTGCTGGTGCCGGTGGTAAGCAGCGGTCTTGTAAGGGGGATTATCGGCCTGAGTACAGTGTACAATGAAAAGAACTGGCATGGTGATATTATTACCCTGATGAAAATGGTTGGAGAGATCTTTGCCAACGCCCGTGAGCGTAAACAATCTGACGAGAAGCTCAAGAAAACCCTGCATCAATTGCGCACGGCTATGGGCGGAGTGATTCAGGCCATGGCGCTGACCGTTGAATCACGGGATCCTTATACAGCTGGTCATCAGCGCCGGGTTGCAGACCTTGCCAGGGCAATTGCGGGAAAGATGGGTCTTGGTGTGGATGAGGTGGAGGGAATCCGGCTGGGAGGGATCATTCACGATCTTGGCAAAATATCGGTTCCCGCCGAGATACTCAGTAAACCGGGCAGGATAAGTGAGCTTGAATTTGAATTGATAAAGAGTCATCCTCTGACAGCTTTTGAAATTCTCAAAACAATCGAATTTCCCTGGCCACTGGCACATATAGTTCTCCAGCATCATGAGAGGTATGACGGGTCAGGATATCCATACGGTCTTGCAGGTGAAGAGATAAATATGCATGCCAGGATACTGGCAGTGGCAGACGTGGTTGAAGCAATGGCCTCTCACCGTCCATACCGGCCCGCACTGGGCATCGCAACCGCTCTTGAAGAGATAATCACCCAAAGGGGAGTATTATATGACCCTGGAGTTGTGGATGCCTGTGAAATTCTTATAAGCACTGAGGGGTATTCTTTTAAATAGTGGGGATTGACCTAAATACTGTTCAAAGGAAAAAACCATCCCCGTGTGCGGGATGGTTTTTTGTTTAAAGCCTTGTAAGAGCAGGAATCTACATGTACTTGGGTTCCTTGTAGGAATGCATGTCATGTACACCCCCTTCGATCTGGGCTGATATTGACCGCATTTCGAATCGGAGTTCGTTTGAATACAGTTTCTGGTGAAGAATATCCACGCTCTTTGCACCCATGTCCTGAAATGAATGCTTCAGCCCCTGTATCAGGTAGGGCAGGTAGTCAAGCAGGGATCCTTTATCAACAACAGCACCTGAAACACCCTGGGCTACCAGTATCTTCGCATCTTCTGAGAAATAACGCTTGGATCCGCCCTTTTCAAGTGCCTCAAGTGAGGCCATGCCCCTGTATCGTTTTAACCTGATTCCGTTCTCGTAAAAGTATTCACCCGGTGCTTCTTCGGTTCCGGCAAGCATGGATCCCATCATGGCGGCGGATGCGCCGATGGATATAGCCTTGGCTAAATGGCCCATATTCGCAATACCCCCGTCAGCAACAACGGGGACATCATATTTTCGGGCATATTTCGCGCAGCGGTAAATGGCTGTTGCCTGCGCCCTGCCTACGGCCATGGTGGTCTGGGTAGTGCATATTGAACCGGGTCCCATCCCGATACGCAATGAATCTGCTCCTGCGCGGATCAGGTTTTCACATTGTTCTTCTGCAACCACATTTCCCGCCATTACATCAAGCTCGGGATAGGTTTTTTTAATATACTTTATCATCTCTATCTGGTATACCGAGTTTCCCTGGGCGGAATCGATCACCACAACATTGACGCCGGCTTTCACAAGTTCGTGTAATCGTTCCCTGGATTCATCTTTCGTGGATATTGCCGCGCCGACCATGAGCTGCTTCCTCGCATCCTTGGATGCACAGGGATACTCCCTGTTGGTGAGCAGGTCGTTTCTGCTCATGAGAGCAACAAGCATTCCATCATCATTGACAATTGGTAGTTTGCCCTTTTTTGAGTTTTTAAGAATTTCATTTGCTTCTGAAAGGGTAACCCCTTCGTGGGCGGTAAGAAGGTCGGTTGTCATTACCTCTCTTATGGATTTACCCCTGTCAGGTTCAAAATCCACATCCCTGTTGGTCACGATGCCGATAAGGGGGGAGTACAGGCTGCCATTTTCAGTTATTGGTATCCCGGAAAAGCCGTATTGCTCCTTTATTCTGTCGATATCATGAATTGTATGATCCGGTGACAGAACCACGGGATCCATAATGAAACCGTTCTCAAAACGCTTAACCTTTCGTACCTCTTCAACCTGTTCTTCAAGGGTATTATTATAATGGATGATCCCGATGCCGCCAAGCAGGGCAAGTGTTATTGCCATTTTAGATTCGGTTACCGTGTCCATGGGGCTGGAAACGATGGGACGTTTCAGCATGATATTGCGGGTCAATCGTGATTCCAGCTCTACATCTTCGGGGTTAAAATCGATGAATCCCGGTAAAATAATGAAGTCATTGTATGCGATGCCATGAACGGTATCGAACAGTTCCTGTGCACTGAATCCATCTTTTTTTGTCATGGTTTACTCCTGTTGATAGAATAATAGCATGTGGGGTTTGCAGCTATTGGTTTATACAAATGTAGCTTTTAATTAGCATCTTTCAACAAGAATTTGCAATAATATTTCTTGCAGGTAGTATATTAGTACATGTATTTTTCTTAAGAATTCTGTACTTTCTGTAAATATTCATTAATCATGGTGCTGACCTTGTTGCCACGCGCAGGGGAAGAGCGGGGGAAAAATGGGAACGTGTAAACGATGCGGTCAATGCTGCCAGGATGTACGGCTGGCTGAACCTCCTGAATTGCTGCAAAAAGCCTATGAATACTGGCGGAAATCAGCAGAGGTGGATCCGGGTTTTTCTGAAATATACCTTATTTATCCAATGCTGGTTTTCAAATATGAAAATACGTCTGAAGACCTCCCCTTCCATTACTATTGCAAAAATTTTACAAAAGACGTTGATGGTAGCCCGGGCTGCTCCATCTATGAAATTCGGCCCCGCATGTGCAAAGATTTTCCATATTATGATGATGTAACACATCTTAACAGGGCGGAACCGCTGAGCCCATACGATGGGTGTGGGTACAACGAGGAATAGATGATTGATGCCGTGGTTACATACACCGCGTTTTTCGGGGGGATGTTATCCCTCCTGATTGCCCTTGGACAGCTGGTAGTAACCTATCGCAGGCTGGAGAATATCAACCTGGCGGTTCTTTTTACCTGCGTGGGTCTTATACTCATGCAGTATGGATTCGTTCTCAATGACATGGAATTTAAGTTACCTGCAATCATGTCCTTCCATCTTACTTTTTTATACCTGGTTGGGCCCCTTCTTTTTTACGCGTACTACCTGGTTGTGCGGTTTGAGGATTCTCTTCCGCTGGGCAAGTTGTTATACCTGGTACCAGCCATGGCGGCAATGATCCTGGATATCCTTTTTGTACTACAGGCGGAAACATATAAAACGATGATAATTTCCGGTTTATTCAGCGGGAACATGTCTACACACATAGTTATTATTCGCATTATTGTGCTGGGAGCAGCGGTACAGGCTTCACTGTACCTGGGGATGCTTTTAAAAAATATTCTGACATTCTGGAAATTTCGGGATTATACATTTATTACCACCATCACTCTTATTTATATTATTATTTCATCAATATCCCTGATACTTATCGCGGCTGCGTTCATTATGGGATCGGTAACGGTGTTGCAGGTCAGCGTGGTATTTATTACCATTCTTCTTATGGGTACATATCTTGTGGGGCAGCGTCACCCTGAATTTTTGCAGATATTGATCAAGGAAGCCCGTAAAAAACGCTATGAACGATCCCTTCTGAAGGGATATGCTACAGACGAACTTTGTTCCAGGCTGCAACAACTAATGGATTCTGAAAGGGTATACGCCTATGAGGACATTACCCTGAAACAACTGGCAGATGAGCTGAACCTGACCTCTCATCAATTATCGCAGTTATTGAATGAAAAGTTGAACATGAACTTCAATACATTTGTAAACCAGTTCAGGATACGTGATGCCAAGCTTATGCTTATCAATGAACCGGACAGGTCTGTACTTTCCATCGCCTACGCCGTTGGATTCAATTCAAAATCATCATTTTATGATGCCTTTTCGAGGTTTACAGGGAAAACACCACAAAAATACAGAAAGGACAATAATTCCGGTAGGAAATTATAAATCAGGTCGATATTGGTGTTTTGTCGTGGTAAAAGAAAGGGTATAATCAAGTTACGTAAAAATTTTAATATTTAAAAGGTAACCTTTTTTTTGTGCAATCATTCAAAAAGGGGCAAAATATATATATACGGCAAAATGGTGAAACCAGCACCGTTACTTTCTACCATTTGTTGTAAGATCTTCCGGGAGGATACAGCATGGGAATTCTTTTTTACGCGTTGATCAGTTTTATCTCGTATTTGGTACTCACCGCCGGGTCGGGACAAATACTTCAGTTATGGTCAATTGAAGAGCTGTGTGCCGGTATTGGTATCAGTATTTTTCTGGGTTTAATGTGTCATAAAATATTACCCCGTCCGGTTAGTATGCAGGCTTTTAACCCAATTCGATGGATACTGGTTATTCTCTATCTCATAGGCCCGTTTTTTTTGATGCTGCTGGTGGCAAACATTGAAGTGATTTACAGGGTACTTTCCGGGAAGATAAACCCTGCCATTGTCAGGGTGGAGACAGACCTGAAAAGTGAAACAGGTGCGTACATTCTTTCCAACTCCATAACCCTGTCGCCTGGTACTCTTACCATTGAATTAGAGCCCGATACCCATGTTCTTTATGTACACTGCCTGAACTGGAAAAAAGAAAAGGGTGAGAAGGCCCAACCCGATGACGTGTCGGGTGTATTACATTTTTTCATTAAGAAGATATTCGGTTAAAGGAGCACAATTCATGGAAAACATGCTTCTAATTTCTGTACTGTTGTTGAGCGTATATATACTACTAATTGTTATCCGTATTGCCTTCAGCCATAATGTGCCCGAAAGGATCGTGGCTCTTGATACTATAAATACAATGATAATAACCATGATGGTTGTTCTGGGTGCTGTTGAGCGTAAGGCGTTATACATAGATATTGGTATTGTGTATGGAATAATCTCATTTATCGGAACCCTGTATATTGCCCGGTACTTAATTGATGTGGGGAAATAATGGATACTGTTATTTATATTTTACTGGCTACAGGATTATTCGTAAATGCCATGAGTATCGTTGGCATTCTGCGTTTTCCTGATATGTATACGAGGCTGCATGCAGCCACCAAGACAACCACCTTCGGGGGGATTTTCATGGTGATAGCGGTGATTCTACACAGTGTGATGATCTCTGATGCTGCAAGTACTACTATCATCATACATGCGGCGGTGGCCCTGGTGGTGGTAATTTTTACCAACCCCATAAGCGCCCATGCCATCGCGCGGGCTGCATTAATTGAAGGTATAAAGCCCTTTGGTGCGAAGATTAACGAGTTTAGCGATAAAAAGAAGAAAGAGGCAAAGGGATGATTTCATCGGTAATATTTATACTCCTGTCAATTGTCATGCTTGTCACAGCTGTTATCAGCCTATATTTTCGTGATCTGCTGGCAAGTGTGGTCAGTTACTCGGTAATGTCCCTCATATTAACGGTGATGTTTTTCCACCTTGACGCACCTGACGTGGCAATTGCCGAGGCTGGAATTGGCGCGGCACTGACCGTTTGTATTTTTGTTATTGCAATCAAGATGACCAGGAGAAGAGAAGAATGAGACTGGCAAGTTTTTTATCACTGGTACTTATCGCCGGCTTTTTGTTCGTGGGTATACTCAGGTTACACCCGGTAGGAGAGCCGCTGGGCAATCCTGATGTTTTTAAAAACAGGGGAGATGCCATTACAGATATTAACAATGTAGATACCATGGATGATTATTATCTCAGAAATGGGCAGACAGAGACAGGATCCAACAATCTTGTTGCCAGCGTGGTGTTTGATTACAGGGCTTTTGACACGCTGGGTGAGGCTACGGTGCTTTTTATTGTTGTATCAAGTATTTCCATGCTGTTTTTTACTATGATCAAGCGGAAAAGTCCTGAAACAAGCGGGGTTAGCAGCATTGGTGAATTCCCTGCGGGAGTTTCCAGGGTTATCACCTTTGGTTCGTTTCTCTTGTATATCCTTATTATTACTTTCGGTATATACCTTGTGGTGCACGGTCACCTGTCGCCGGGTGGTGGTTTTCAGGGTGGTGCGGTAATGGCCTCTGCAACGGCATTGCTGCTGATAAGTTCTCTTATAACAAGGAATGTGCAGAAAACTAAAAAAATATTCTCCTTTTTTGAATCACTGGGATTAACCCTGTTTATAGGCATCGGTTTTGCGGGTATTGGTGTTTCGTTTTTGTCCAATTTTCTTGCAAACGGTAATCCTCTTTTCTTTGGGAAAACAATAGCTTTCGGACCCAATCCCGGCTACCTGGTATCTGCAGGTACCCTTCCGTTGCTCTCCCTGGCCATTGGTATAGAGGTATTTTTCGGATTGAGCATAATCCTGGTGACAATGTATCACGCGGCAAAAGATGAATAGGCTGGAGAACTCACTATGACAGATTTTTTCCTATACGTGACCGTGGTGCTGCTGATCTTTTTTGGAATGGTGGCACTGATATATAAACGTAATTTAATCAAGATCGTGATCGCATTGAATATAATCGAAGCCGGTATCAACCTGTTGTTTATTTCACTTGCCTATCGTCCCAATGGCACGGCTCCCATTTTTACCCTGGCGCCGGCGCTTGGTGAATTGAAGATGGTGTTGCCCACTCCCCAGGCATTGATCCTTACCAATATTGTGATCGGGTTTGGCACAACCGCGCTGATGCTGACGCTGGCCATTTTGACATATCAGAACAATCATACCCTTGATATTCGCAAGCTGAGAGGTGTAGAGAACAATGACTGATCATATTCCCGTATTGATAATTGCTCTTCCCCTGCTCACCGCTTTTATTTTGCCAATTGTGGGGATGATTAATACACGTCTCCGAAATATACTCGTATTTATGGTTATCGCTGTCGTCAACCTGATGCTGATCTCCCTTATACCGCGGGTGTCCATCGGGGGAGAGGTTCTCCATTACGTAGTGGGTGCGGCAGATCCCCTTCAGGTTATCAGGGAAGGACTTAATTTTCCAATTCGTATTGTGCTTAAAATTGATGGGTTTTCACTTTTTATGGCATTGATTTCAGGGGTTGTCACCTTCGTGGTGTTTTTGTTTTCATGGAGTTATATCCAGGAAGGGGAAAGGAAAAACTACTACCAGCTGCTCATGCTGTTGATTTTTGTCGGCATGCTTGGCATGGAGTTCACAAATGATCTCTTCAACTTTTTCGTGTTCCTGGAAATACTGTCCATATCCTCGGCAGCCCTGGTGGCGTACCGTACTGACAGAAAACACCCCCCCTTTGCAGGGTATAAGTACATGCTGGTAAGTGCAATAGCAACCAGTTTTCTGCTGATGGGTATTGCCCTCTGTTATGCACAGTATGGTTCATTTAATATTGATTACATTCATGACATGATGAAATACACCCTGCTGGACAAGATGGCACTGGTATTCATGCTTGTGCCCCTTGCCATGAAAGCAGGGGCAATACCTATGCACATGTGGGTGCCCGATACTTATTCGGAGGCACCGGCCCCGATAAGTGCCCTGCTGAAAACGGCCAGCATGGCAAGTCTCTATGGACTTTTCAGGCTTTCTTTCTCCCTTTTCGGCAATCCCCTGCAAGGCGGGGGGATGAATTATCATACCCTTGGATGGATTATCATCGTAATGGGTGTACTGTCCATGTTCGTTGGTGTAACCATGGCACTGGTGCAGAATGATGTGAAACGCCTTATGGCCTATCACGCGGTATCACAGACAGGGTACATGCTTCTTGGTGTTGGTGTGGGGATCGCGGTACACGCGCAGGCTGACGGTGGCAGTGCATTCAAACTTTTCGGAAGGGTGGCCATGATGGGGGGCATCTTTCACATGATGAACCATGCCTTCTACAAGGGGTTGCTGTTTCTCACCTCAGGGGTTATGGCCCGCAGGTTTGGCACCCGGGATTTGAATAGAATGGTAGGGCTTGCCCACCGTGACACATTTACCACAGTTGCCTTCGTTATCGGGGCGCTGGCTATTGCCGGGATTCCCCCCTTGAATGGTTTTTCCTCCAAGATTTTGCTGTATGAATCGGTGTACCAGTTCAGTCCACTTCTGTCCATTATTGCCATTTTCGTGTCGGTTCTTACCCTGGCATCATTTATGAAGGTTTTTTACAGTGCCTTCATGGGACCGGAAAGAAAGGACATGATAGTTGATGCCACACCCATTTCCAGAGGAATGATACTGGGGATGAGTATACTTTGTCTCCTGGTAGTTGGATTCGGGTTGTTTCCCGACCTTGTAGTGGGCACAATAGTTGAACCGGCAATTGAAAGCCTGGTAACAATACTCTAACAGGAGTAAAGAAAAGAATATGTTTACCGTGGAAAAAATATTTACGCAAAACACTGGAATTATCTGGTATCCGCTGCTGCTGGTAGCCATCTTCCTGTTGCTTATGTTTATACTCTGGGTATGGGGACGCTATTATTTTAGAAATGATTATAATGAAAATACCGCCCAGGTGAAACCATTTAACTCGGGCAACCTTGATGAGATCAATTATCCTGTTCGTTCGGGAAACCTGTACTGGGGGTTTAAGAAGGCTCTCGAATCATATTTTACTTTTATTGAATCGCTGCACAAGGGTGACCTGAATGATTACATGGTATGGTTGTTTCTGTCAATAGGTGTTGTGCTGCTACTTGTAAGCGGGGGATTGTTATGAGAATACGGAAAATGAAAAAATCTTTTAAGCGCTCACTATGGGCCTTTCATATAAATACGGGTTCATGTAATGCCTGTGATATCGAGATACTTGCCACAATTATGCCCCGGTATGATGCCGAACGGTTCGGTATAAAACTTGTTGGTACACCGCGTCATGCCGACGTACTTCTCGTCACGGGGCCTGTTACTGACAAAATCAGGGACAAGGTAATCCGCGTGTATGAGCAGGTACCCGATCCAAAACTAGTTATCGTTATCGGTGGTTGCGGTTCCACGACGGGAGTGTACCAGGAGTCATACGCAATGACCGGGCCTGTTGATAATTGTATACCGGTAGACGTGTATATTCCCGGATGTCCCCCCCGTCCGGAAGCCATTCTTTACGGGGTGGCCAGGGCATGGGAAAAACTTGAAATGATAATGAAAGAGGGAAGTAAAAATGCATCCTGATGATATAGTGGCACGATTCAGCAGTGAATTAAAGGGACATTTTACCGCCTCCAGAATCCAGGAGACTGCAGAAGGTCTTGATGAATCAAAAAAAAGGGTACGACTGTGGTTGAGCATAGATCGTGACGTGTTCCACAGGGCGGTTTCGCTTTTGAAAGAATTCGGGCCGCCTCATATCTGCACACCGATGGCATCAAAAGAATACGCTGATACTATCGAGCTCATCTATCCATTTACCATGAATTATGCCGCAAAGCCTTTCGGTGAGCTGGTTGTAATCCTGGTTGTGGATATCCCAAGGGATGACATGAGAATACGAAGTGTGTGTGACCTGGTACCGGGCATACTCTACATGGAGCGTGAAACAATGGAAATGCTTGGTATTATTATCGAGGACATACCCGATCCCAGGCGGCTGTTTACCCCCGACAGCCTTGGAGATACCTATCCCATGCGGGATTAGGGGGATGATGCATTAATTATTAAATGGAGTTTTTGAAAAATGGACAAAACAATCACCTATCCATTACAAATAGGACCAACACATCCGGCATTCAAGGAACCAGTACGGTTTTCCTTCAAGGTTGAAGGAGAGCGGGTTGCCGGAGTTGATATAGATCTGGGGTATACCCATCGTGCCATTGAGGTTATTTCGAAAGAACGTAACTTTATTCAGACAATTTACCTGCTTGAGAGAATATGCGGTATATGTTCAGTATCCCATCCCATGGCCTACTGCATGGCTGTTGAAGACGCTTCGGGAATCGAGGTTCCTCACAGGGCGAAGTATATACGAACAATAATTGGAGAACTGGAACGAATGCACTCCCATCTTCTCTGGGCAGGGGTGGCAGCGCACGAGATCGGATTTGATACCCTTTTCCTGTATACATGGAACATACGGGAGAAGGTGCTGGACTGTCTTGAACAGTTTACGGGTAACAGGGTTAATTATGCCATGCTGACCATTGGGGGTGTAAGAAGAGACCTCACTGAAAATCTTATACCGGTAATAGAGCAGACCCTCGAATATTATCTTGAACTATACCAGAGAACTTCTGAAATACTGCTGGATGATCAGAGTATACGCTACAGGTGTGAGGGGACAGGAATTCTTACCTATGACCAGGCGGTGGCACTGTGCGCGGTTGGTCCCACGGCCCGTGCTTCCGGCCTTGCCAAGGATGTTCGTGTTGATTATCCCATGCTTGCCTATCCTGACATGGACTGGCTGAAGCCGGTAACCCCCCTGGATATCGGCAAGGAACCTGCAGGTGATGTATATGACAGGATGGTTGTCCGTGTGCTTGAGCTCAAGCAGTCCATAGATATTATACGTTTCTGCCTGGACAATCTTCCGGAAGGACCAATCGCGTCTATCAATGGTTCAATTAAAATTATCAACAAGCTTAAAAAGGTGCAGGGAGAAGGGATAGGCCGTTACGAGGCCCCCAGGGGGGAAGTTGCCCATTATGACATACTGGATATGAGCGAATGCCCTGTGCAGATGAAGGTAAAGGCTCCAACATATTCCAACGCCTTCGCGTGGGTTCCCATGCTGCAGGGATCGGAAATTGCGGATATTCCAATCGTTATCGCCTCCGTTGATCCCTGTATCGCGTGTGCCGATCGTATGACCATTCTTCGGGATGATGGTGCAACTGAAACGTTGAATGCCGAATACCTTCACCGGTTAAGTGTAGACAAGATGAAGGAGGTCAAATCCAGATGCAGTGGTTGATATATATTTTCCTGATACCAGTGGTAGTGCTTATCGGCGGTGGAATTATCGGACTGTATGCGAAAGGGGTAGACCGTAAATTTGCCGCGTATTATCAATCCCGGATCGGCCCCCCCCTGCGGCAGCCTTTTTATGATATCGGCAAGTTGATGCAGAAACAGACCATAATCCCTGAAAATGCCGTAGGCTGGATATTCAGCGGGGCACCATTTGTGGCACTGGCTTCAAGCGTTATTCTCCTGGTATATATTTTAGTTCCGTATTTTGCATGGATTGGCGATTTTAACTTTTTTTTCAGCAACAGCGGGGACATTATTTTAATATTGTACCTGCTGATGATACCTTCAATCGCGCTGGTAGCAGGTGGATTCGCCTCTGGCTCTCCCTATGCTACCCTGGGTGCACAGCGTGAGATGGTAATTTTAATGAGTACTGAATTGCCCCTGGCGGTTACCGCGGTGACCTTCGCGTGGAGATTATCACACGTGGCACCGGGGGCATCTCATTTTTCGCTGGTTACCATGTCCTCCCATCCCCTCTGGTCGGGTATGGGGCCATTTGGCATCCTGGGAGGAATGCTGCTGGCCCTTTCAATTGCGGTTGTGATACCTGCCGAACTGGCAAAGATACCTTTTGATCAGGCTGAAGCAGAGACAGAAATCGCGGAAGGCCTGCTTGCTGAATACTCGGGAAAATACCTTGCCTTTTACCAGATTGCTGACGGGGTGAAATCCCTTGCGGTGATATCCCTTGCGGTAATCCTGTTCTTCCCAAATGGATTTGTGCAGATGACCGGGTACAGGATAGTACCCGCGGGGTATGATATCACACTGCTTCTTGATGTGGTGCTTTTCATGGTGAAAGTGTTTCTTGTATATTTTGTGTCGGTGACAACTGTCCGGATAGCCATGGCTCGATTGAAGATATCACAGGTAGCGAAACTGTTCCTGGTTACCATAACCGTTATGTGCCTGGCCGGATACGTTCTCATTACCCTGGATCCCGTGATCCGTACCCTGTAAGTTCAGAAGGAGATATTAATGTTTGGCATATTGTATAAAGTAATAGAACAGCTTTTCTCGAAGAAGGCAACAAACCCCTTTCCGGGGAGATATATTCCTGACTCTGCCATTGAAGCACTTGCAAACGGCAGTGTGCATCCACCGGTGCCACTACCGGAAGGTTTGCGAGGACGGCTTGAGTATGACTATGACACATGCATAGGGTGCGGTATGTGCGAAAAGGTGTGTCCGGCAAATGCCATTGAGTTGTACCCGGTTACAGCTGGTGAGAAGAAATCCAAGCGAATTGTTATATATCTCTCACGATGTACCTATTGTGGTGAATGTGTTGACATTTGTCCAAAAGATTCTATTACAATGGAA
>CAZAOK010000005.1:0-57926 GCA_964486725.1 uncultured Leptospiraceae bacterium | reverse complement strand
CTGGCATATTTCATAAACGGAGAACGTGTGGGAATGTGGACAAAATTGCATGAGGGTGATGAATTGTCCTGTTTCAGGCCTTCCGGTGGGGGTTGATGGCTATAGAAGATACTCGTCCTGCCTGTGTGAAAGAGACCGGAAAATATTTGACCTGGCGTTTTTATAGAGCCT
The DNA here is from genome assembly GCA_964486725.1 of uncultured Leptospiraceae bacterium. Taxonomy (GTDB): domain Bacteria; phylum Spirochaetota; class UBA4802; order UBA4802; family UB4802; genus M55B154. The sequence goes on along the minus strand of CAZAOK010000005.1, from coordinate 57,755 downwards.
GTCGAAATGCCTGAGCAGTTCTTTCACTTCCTTCCTTTTTGATTGATCTTTATGTGGACATTTGTTCTCTGAAATCTGAAAGTTTTTCAGATTTTTGTACCAGATCACCTCTTTTTCGGAAAGATATGCCAGCGGCCTGATAATATCGATTTCACCATTAAAAATTTCCAGTCGGGGCGGCATTGTGGACATGTTTCCGTGGTATACCATGTTCATCATAAATGTCTCAAGAATGTCATCCCGGTGATGGCCGAACGCGATTTTTCCGCATCCCAGTGCTTGTGCCATTTGAAAAAGTGCCTTTCGTCTGTGCCATGAGCATATAAAACACGGAGCCTTCCCTGAATCTGTAAAATCCAGGGTTAATTCTTTTACATGTAACTGAACATTACAGGATTGACAAAAATCCCGGTATTCCTGGATTTCACTGCCATCGGAAAAATTGGTTACATGAACGTAGGCGGCATGTACTGAATAATGTATGGGCAGATGAACCCTTCTTTCAGCTATGGCGTCTAAGAGCACCATGGAGTCTTTTCCACCAGAAAAACCAACCAGCACAGAATCATCTTTGCCGATCATTGCGTACTCATTAATGGCCCTTCCGATTTCCCTTCTAAGTCGTGACAGGTACTTACTTTTTCTATTATCATTTATCAAATGTATTCTCCTGGTAAACCATCAATTTTTGCAAAAACTGGGTAAAAATGATTGATTAGTCAAATCAAAATTTCTACAATGTTATGTGATTATTCCCATCATATAGTATGAATGATGTGTATGGCACAATGTCGAGAATAAATATTCAGGAAGGTTGTAATGGCGAAAGCTATGATCGTTGATGACTCCAGGTTTATGAGAAGAATTATCAGGGAAACACTGGAAGAGGGTGGGCATGATATCGTTGCAGAAGCTGACAATGGTGTTGATGCCATAAGCATGTATAACGAGAACAAACCCGATTTTGTTACCATGGACATAACCATGTGGGGAAAGGATGGACTCAAGGCAATTGATGAGATTTCAGAGTCTTTTCCGGATGCGCGTATCGTGGTAATATCAGCCCTTAGTGAGAAAACTTTGCGTCTTAACGAGAAAAATATTAATGCCAGGGCTTTTCTCACCAAACCTTTTGAGAAAAAAGAACTGCTTGATATTGTTGAGAAGATTATATGACAGCAAATCAGTACCTGCAGTTGTACAAGATTGATACTGTTCCTGACGCTGCGTACCTCTTAAACGGGGGTCAGGTATTTTTTTTTGTAACAGAAAGTGATAAGTATGTTATAAAAGGAAAAAATATAATTGTGGGTGCTTCAGAGCTCATTCTCAGTGACAGCAATCCCGCGATACGCAGGCTTGAAACCGCAATATCGACACGTGACGCATCCATAAAAAAAATATCACGCGAAAGGTTCTTAAACGGACTTACCGTGTTTTCATTTCTACTGAACGTTTCAATGGTTATAGCAAAACAGGTAGTGCTGACCAATGATATTATAAACAAAAACCTTACAGGAGTAGATCCGGAGCAGACAAAGGACAAGGATAATTGTATTGAATATTATCGCATAGTGTCACGTATCAGGGATGAATACGAAAAACGTAAAATGCCATGGCTGAAGGATATTGTCACTAAATACGAAACAAGCCTTACATATAAGAAGGGTGAGGCATTCAGCAGGACAGTCGAGCCTGTACTGATAACCACACCTCATGAACTTTCTGATAACATGATTGAGTATACCAAGGGTTCATTCATATTTGAAGAGAATTCAATGGGCAAGGAGATGTACATACTGGAATCGGGTACTCTTGATGTATTGATACATGGAAAAAAAGTAGCAACATTGGATGACAAGGGCTCTGTAATAGGGGAGATTGCCATGCTGCTGGGTCAGAAACGGACGGCATCATTGAAAGCCCGCAATAACGTGGTGGTTACCAGGATTACCAAGGAAGACCTTCAGGGAAAATCAGACAATGGCATTGTAGTGTTAAAAAGCGTTGCCTTATCACTATCGAAAAAACACAGCAATAATGTAACACGCATCCACGAGATTAATGAAAGCCTGGCAGAAAAATATTTTAGAGGGGATGATCAGAAAAAAGCACCAGCGACCCTGGATTTTTCAAAGAATTATACTGAACTGATTTCCTTGAAAAATGAGGTTGAAAAAACGGCCCAGCAGAAGGATGCACAGTACCTGACTGACATCCTCCACTGACTTTTTCTGCCGCCATACTACATCTCAACAAGCGAAATTTCGCCTTTCTTGAGTGATTTCAGCCAGTTCATTTCGGCTTTCAGGTGGTTTTCTAGATAAGAATATACATGAACCTGGGAATTATTTTCGGGATTTTTCTCTGCTGCTTCAATTTTTTCCCTGATAACATTCATCTTATCCTTAATATACTCAAGCCTGTCTTCGGTGAACTGTTCTTTCTGGTCTGCACTTAAACTGTTTAGAAACATGAGAACAATATCAATATCAAAATGAATCATGTTGTGCTCGAAATACTGTTTAAGCATCTTCTTATAATACTTTCGGCCGGCCGGCATAATCTGGTAAATATAACGTTCGGGGTTGCCGCCCTCTTTTTCTGTACCAACTTTTTTGACCCATCCGTTCTCTACGGACTTTTTAATGGCGTAATAGATTGAACCGAATTTAATATCCACGTAATCTTCTAGCCGTTCGACAATCTTTTTCTTGATCTCGTAGCCGTAGAGGTTCTCTTCCATGAGGAGTCCGAGTATGGTAATTTCAATTTTCATGATGCACCTCGCATCGCCTTTTAGTTAGTATGTTAATAATATAAATTAAAATATTAAAGAAAGCAATGACATTATGTAATATAATAAAAAAAACATTCATAAAATTTAAATTTTATTATAAAATATTAAATCATGATAGTCAAAATTTAATACCATTGAAATGAGAAATATGTCCTATATTTGAAAAACACATACATGATTGGTATATTATGTAATAATTAGTTAGTGATTGTATACCAGGAGGCATACGAATGCAATACAATCTTTCAATACAACGCATTATTCGGTGTATTCTAATTGTGCCCTTATTTGTGGTAGGTCTGAACGCAAATGGAGATACCAGGGAGTTATCCTATATGATTATGCCCGATGCCAGCAATATGATGATTTATGGCAGGGGTAGTGATTATTTTGTAGTAAACAGGCAGCATTTTATGAATATGGAAATACGGAAGAATATACAAAAACTTGCATCCGGACTGCGCATTGTTAATCCTTCGGATGATCCCGCGGGCTTTGCTGTAGCTGAGAAAATGGAGGCTGTACTACAGCAGGTGAAACAACAGTCGGTGAACGAAGAAGACCTTCGTAATTACATGAAGTTCGTGGAATCTACACTCAAGCAGGATTCAACAATTCTTATGAGGATGCGGCAGCTTGTGCTGCGGGCCGCTGGAGGTATTCTTAACAGGGATGACAGGGAGCTTGTTCAGTCGGAGATAGATATGATGAAAGATGCCATTAATCATAATGCCAGGTTTGCGACGTTTAATACCAAAAAGGTTATTTCTGATCTGACTGCGGAAGAACTGGGTGTGGAGAATGTGAATGTAGTTAATAGTCCCGGTGAAGCTATTGAAACAATAGATAACGCGATGAACCGTATCAGAAAAATGCGCTCAAGGCTTGGGGCACAGGACAATATTTTAAAGATGCGAATACAGGGAAAGCAGTATTATTATATAAACCTGCAGGCAGCGGAAAGCGGGATCCGAGATCTTGATATGGCCTCCGAAATACGTCAGATGATGACAAATAAGACATTGCTGAAGGTGCAGTATGGTATAATATTGTACAATAAGTGAGTTGCTGAATGAACAAGCGATGTCAGGAGGACAGATGTTTCAATGCCGTTTTCACCAGTAATTCTATTTCCGGGGTTGGCTGGGTGGCAAGTATTTCGTCAATGATGGGAATAACCTTTTTTTCTTCGAATCCCAGGGATGTTAATGCTTCAACAGCTTCGGTTTTTGCTGACGCGGGGGCAATATAGCCAGGTGAAAGAGATTCAAGCTGCTTGATCTTTCTATTCATTTCAAAGAGTAACTTCTCACCCTTACTTTTACCTATACCGGGAATTTTAAGAAGACGGTCAACTTTATTCAGATGAACTGATTCAATTAGTTCTCCTATGGTTATTCCGGAAAGTATTGACAGTGCCATGGAAGGCCCCACGCCTGCTATTTGGATAAGGAGAATAAACAGTTTCCGTTCTTCTGGCGTGGCAAAACCGAAAAGCTTTATCTGGTCTTCCCGAACATGAGTATAGACATGAAGTATCACTTCATCAGAAGCGACATTAACGGTTTCATACGTTGAAAATGGAATATGAAGATGATATCCCACTCCATGAACGTCCATGATCATCTCTGTTGGACGTAAATCTGTTACTATTCCCCGTAACCGTGAAATCATAAACTTTTTTTTATACTCCGTAATATTGCATTTTGCCGGTTGCTTGACAATAAGTGGCACAGGGCAATTGCAAGTGCATCTGCTGCATCATCAGGTTGCGGCAGTGATTGCAGGCCAAGTATTCTCTTTGTCATTGTTTGCATCTGTTCTTTGGGTGCGTGGCCATATCCTGTCAATGCCTGTTTTACCTGGGTTGGGGTATATTCGGCAAAAGGAATGGATCCCAGGCGCAATGTCAGAAATATAACACCAAGTGATTGTGCCACGTTAATGATGGTTTTTGTGTTTCGGGACACATACAGCTTCTCAATACCGCATGATGATGGCTGATGTTGCTTGATTATTGCTGACAGGAATTGATGAATTTCAAGAAGCCTGTCTTCAATGGGCATTGAGGGGGACGTTTCTATGACCCCGTATTCCAGCACCTTCATCTCGTCGCCGATAACACCCCAACCGCATCTGCCAAAACCAGGATCTATGCCCAGAATGTTCACTGCTCCTCACTTAACTTAGCCATGACCTCATCGGATATATCGTAATTTGAGTACACGTTCTGCACATCATCATGTTCATCAAGAAGATCTATGAGTTTCATGCACTGACGTGCCTTTTGTTCATCAAGTGGAACGGTTGTCTGCGGTACAAAGGTAATATCATTATAAACAACCGGATACTTGATTTCCTTTATCGCGTCCAGTACATCATTGAATGATTCGGGGGGTATAGTTACTGTAATGTTGCTGTCCTCTGTTTTAATATCCTCAATATCATGTTCAAGCAGGTTTTCCATAATGTCGTCTTCATTGTAGTCTGAACCATCAAGGATTATTATGCCTTTTCTGTCGAAAAGATAAGATACACAACCGTTTTCTCCCAGGTTACCGTTGTTCTTGGAAAATATGGTTCGTATTTCAGGCATGGTTCGGTTCTTGTTATCGGTTAACACGTCAACCATTATAGCCACACCCCCCGGTCCGTATCCTTCATAACGGATTTCTTCGTAGGTTGAACCGTCAAGCGCGCCGGTACCCTTCTTTATAGCACGCTCAATATTATCATTGGGCATGTTGTTCTCACGTGCCTTGTTGACAGCGGTTCGGAGACGTGAATTGGAGTTGAGGTCATCTCCACCTTCACGGGCAGAGACAGTTATTTCACGTATCAATTTTGTAAAGATTTTTCCTTTTTTCGCGTCCTGTGATGCCTTACGATGCTTTATATTTGCCCACTTGGAATGTCCAGCCATGTAATACCTCTGTTCAATAATTATTTACTACCAGATTATAAATAGCAAACGATGGCAATTTTTCAATACCCACGTTGAATTATCAACTGTAATTTTGATATTTTTAAGCGAGCTTCTCGGGGACGATACGCCATGTCAAGAGCTTTACGGTACCAACTGAGGGCTTCCTTGAGCTGTCCAAGGTGTTCGTGGGAATCAGCCATATTCCAGCGAACCTTGCCGGGATTCAGTTTTTCAAGTTCATGTTGTTTCAAGCGAAATGACAGTTGCTTTTTTGCCAATTCTTCTTCAGCGTATTCGTAATCGTTATATGCATCGTAATTACGGTTTTTCAGTAAAGAAGCTTTTAGTGAATTTACTTTTTTCTTCAATTCGGTTATTTCTGATTCATATTGGGCTATTTCTTTTCTCAATTCTTCCTGGTAGTTGAAGGTGCGCATGTAGTAACTGATTGCCTCTGTAAAATTGAGATCACTTCTGTGAATATCACCGCTGTATTCAAGGGATTTTGCCCTGCGGTATATATCATCTTCCGGTAGTAGAGTAAGGGCGGTATTGAAAGATCTCAATGCCAGCTCATGGTTCCCGGTGCGCGTGTAGCAAAGGGTGCCCAGAGCGAAATGAATACGGTGATCATCTGGTTGGGCCGACAGGTATTTTTGGTAATAGTTCACGGTTTCAAGGTATTTACCTATTTCACTATTTAAATTTGCCAGGGTAAGATAAATACTGTTATCTTCAAGTGTGGTGTTCATGGATTCAACATACCGTTCCAGGTGATATATGGCCCTTTTTTTATCTCCTGTCTTTGCAAGTGAACTACCGAGTTCAAGTGAATAGCGGTAATTCTCCGGTTGCAGTTCATATGCTGTTTCAAGGGCGGCATGATAGGCCCTTGTGTCCCCTTTCTCTTTATATGTTTGGGATATCTGGTAGTATACAACGTGGTCTTCTTCAGGCTTGAGGGTTCTGTACCTGAGAGACTGGGATAAGTGATTTAACGACTTTTCATGCTCATTCAGTTCCTGGGCACAAATTCCGGCATTATAATGAAGGACGAAGAGTTCGGGGTTTTCCTCGATAAAAAAAGGTTCTGCTTTTCGCTGAATAAAAAGTTTTTCCAGGTCGATATTCTTTTCTGTTTGCCGAACAGATATAAAATCAGTGGGGATACGTTTATCCTCTACCCTGTCAGCGTATACTGTACGAAGGGTTTGCTCAATTTGGTTAAGGGCTTCTTTATACTGGCCATTCTGCATCAATTGCCTGTAATCAGGTGATGTATCCTGCGGGTATGAGATGGACCCATACGCAAGCAGGAATACTGCCACGATGATGCTGGTTGTATTCAGCTTAATATTCATATTACCAGTATCGGTTAATACATGGAGTTTTTTATCGAATAATGTGTCATGCCAGCCGGTACCACGATACCAGTGAAATGATTCATGAGGATACACCCCGGAAGTATTTTTGTCATGAAAGAAATATATTATCGACGAATTCTGATTTTGCGAACCTGTCGTTTCTTGACTTTTGGCGCGCCTTCAGGATTGAATTTCTCCTGAACTTCTTCGGTTGGATGTGTGATGAGCATGCGTACAACATCTTCTGACTTATTGAGTACATCGATTAATATAAGGTTTTCCTCCATGGGAAAGTCCTTCAGGAGGTGTTCTTCCATGGTTGTTCCTTCTTCGGGTTGCCCCACACCGATACGCACCTTGGCAAACCGGTCTGATTTTAAAGCCCGTGTCATGGAAAGGATACCAGGATGTGTCAATTTTGAATAGATGGTATCGATTCGAACATCACCTACGGGTAAGGAAGGGTCTTCCAGAACGCAGATAATATCTTTCACATTGATTCGCAGAAAAGAAGCAATATATAAAACCGATTCGCCGATGAGATTGACGAATGTCTGCGGTTTAAGCAGAACTACCTCTTCTCCATCAATAGTTCCCCGTCCTATGAGGGACTTCTTCTTTTTTACCCGTATATCAATGTTCTCGTTGTTGCCCAGAATATCGACAACCTTAAAGCCGATATTCTGGCGATTGTTAAAGTATTCTTCTCCTGGATTACCAAATCCTACAATGAGTTTCAAAGAAACATCACCCCTTTTTAATAATTTAAAAGGAGCAGGCAGGTACTACTGCCTTACTCCTTCTCGTCTCCTTCGCTTTCTGCAGCACCTTCACTGGTTTCAACAGCTTCTTCGCCTTCAGCAAGTTCTTCTGCTTCTTCTTCAGACGGCATATGCGGTGCTACGCAGGTAATAATAACCTGGTCAGCATCTACCAGAAAGGTTAACGAATCCTTTGCTTCAAGATCACGTACATGTATTGAGTCACCGATCTCCAGATTTGTTACATCAATTTCGATCTTTTCAGGCATATCAGCTGGAAGCACCTCGATTGCCAGCTCTCGTTCAATAACCTCAAGAATTCCACCCATCCGCTCACCTGCGGCAGACCCAACAAATTCAAGGTGTACGGATGTCTGAATTGCTTCACCGGCGGTTATCTTGAAAAAGTCAACATGAAGAACCTCTTCATTCACAGGGTTCTTGTGATAATCTTTGACAAATGCTTTTACTTTTTTGTCGGGATCATCAGGAAAGACGAGATCTATCAGTACACTTTCGGTAATATACCCCTTGAACAGGTTGTTAAAATCCCGTATTGGTATCTTGATGGATTCCGCTTCGCCATGTGAATATACTACGGATGGTATAAAACCCGCCTTTCTTAATCGATGGCTGGCATTTTTGCCGAATTCAGTTCTCGGCATAACTGTCAATGTGTTACTCTGCATAGTGTCCTCTCTTGCTTCACTTTAGTATACGCTAAATATGTTTAATTGTCAAAACTTTTAATAAACAACGAACTTACAGATTCACCGTTATGAATTCTACGAATGGCCTCTCCAAAGAGTGGTGCCATGGATAAAATGGTCATATTCGGTAAAACCTTCTCTTCGGGAATGGCGATGGTATTTGTAACAATGATTTCTTTAAAGTCTGCTTTTCTCAATTTTTCAGAGGCTATATCTGAAAGAACCGCGTGTGTGGATACGCAGTATATATCCCTTGCGTTGAGATCACGCAAGGCCCGTGCAGCCCCTGTTATGGAACCGGCTGTATCGATCATATCATCAATGAGAATGCAGTCATGCCCTTTTACGTTTACCTCGCCAATAACATTCATAACCTCGGATTCATTGGCAACGGGGCGCCGCTTATCAACGATGGCCAGCTCCGCGTTCAGGTTTTTTGCAAGGAACCGGGCCCGTTCGGTACCCCCCGTATCAGGTGACACTACAGTGGGTTCATGCAGGTTCAATGATTTAAGATAATCGATCATAAGTGGTGAACCGAACAGGTTGTCAACGGGTATATCAAAAAAGCCCTGTATCTGGTCTGAATGGAGCTCCATGGTCAGTACCCTGTCCACCCCCACAGATTGCAGCAGGTTTGCTACCACCTTTGCTGAAATGGGTACCCGTGGTTCAACTTTTCTATCCTGCCGGGCATATCCATAATAGGGTATTACGATGGTAATTCGCTGAGCCGATGCCCGCATGGCAGCATCAACCATGAGGAGCAGCTCCATAAGGTTGTCGTTTGCGGGATAGCTTGTTGATTGCACGATGAAGGTATCAACACCACGTACATTTTCACCGATCTTGATGGATATCTCACCATCCTTGAATTTACGGAGCTCCGTTTCAGACAGCTCAATACCCAGGTATTCCGCGATCTCCTGCGCAAGACTCCTGTTTGACGATCCTGAAAATAATTTCATGGGTATATTCATTAAATAATTACCTTCTTCACCAAATGATTACGTATGAATGATACTCTCCAGGTATTCCAGATCTTCCCGTGAATTAATGCCGCTGCCTTCAACCGGATCTTCAAGGGTTACCAGGGCCACCTTCCGGCCATTATTACGTATGTACTGCAGCGCGTCGGGCAGGTAATACTCTCCCTGGGCGTTATCAGTATTTATGGTAGCAAGGCCGTTAAAAAGGTCTCGCGTATTAAACACGTAGGTGCCTGTATTCACTTCTTTAATTGCCCGGATATCTTCAGAAGCGTCTTTGTGTTCAACGATGCGGCTGAGATATCCTGCATCATCTCTCACGATGCGGCCATACCCGGTGGGATCATCAACTATCATAGTGAGTACAACCGCTCCCACTGAAGGGTCGTCGGCTGCCTCAGCCAGGGCACGAAATGTACCTGGTCGTATCAGGGGCACATCGCCGCATGCTACAAGCACGTTCTCATCATAATCCTGTAATACAGGCCGGGCCTGCATTACCGCGTGGCCTGTACCAAGTTGTTCATGCTGCCACACACAGGTGACAGTATCTCCGACGGCCTGCTGCACCTGTGACCCCTCATACCCGATCACCACCACTATTTCGCTGATGCCCGCATCCCTGATGTTATCAAGAACATGCTGTATCAGGGGTTTTTCCGAGAGGGGATGCAGAACCTTGGGGAGACTGGATTGCATCCGTACTCCTTTTCCTGCCGCAAGTATTATTGCCTTTTGTGTGCTGATAGTGATTTCCCCTCTTCAATGTCTTCAACGATTAAGTATATCTGAGGCGCCAGGATTCGAACCTGGGAGTGCCGAGACCAAAACCCGGTGCCTTACCACTTGGCTACGCCTCAATAGTATGTAATAATAAAATCATCACGGTATATTTGATAATAATAGTATAGCGCTGGTTATCCTTGATCACAGAATTGTGTGATGATAATATCGTCAACCTTACCTGAAAGAAAGTCCCCTGCTGAACGGGCATGTGCCTCTGTATGATATAATGCAAAAAGGGTAGACCCGCTACCTGTCATCCGGGTAACAATGGGATCTGTACCCGCAAGCTCTTCATAGATATCCTTAACACGGGGATGGGCCGTAAACACGAATTCCTCGAAATCGTTGGCAAGAACACGCGCCAGTTTTTCAAGATTACCCTCATCCCAGAGAATGCGAAGCCGGTTGCGGATAGATTCTGCTTTGTGTTCCGGGAATCCATTTTCGCGGTTCAGTGCCGCGTATGCCTTCCCGGTATGTACATGAATTCCGGGGCATGCCAGCAGGACATAGCCTTGAAATGGAGGCGGAGAAAGTGAAGTGAGCTTTTCACCGGTTTTTTCTACAAGGGCCGCGCCACCCTGCAGGCAGAAGGGAACATCTGCTCCAAGTGATGCTGCCATGGCATGAAGTTGGGATTCCTCAAAAATATCAAGATGATTGTTAAGCAATCGCAGTGCAGCCGCGGCATCACTGCTTCCACCTCCAAGACCCGCCCCTGAAGGAATATTCTTGGTGAGGCTGAATGTCACTGCTCCTGATTTCTTAGCCTTATTCAGGTACAGGGCTGCTGCCTTGTAAACCAGGTTCTCTTCCAGTGGCATACCCTTCACAATTTCATCATGAAGACCGTTAACCGGATCAATGAATATAGAAACCGGACCATCTGCCCGGTTATCCAGGCGGACTTCCATCAGTTTTAAAAGATCAGAAAATGTCACACATGCCATTATCGATATAATGTTATGATAGCTATCCTCTCGCCGGTTCAATACGTTGAGATGAAGGTTGATTTTGGCGTGTGCTTTGATTTCGCTTAACATGTGATTGCATTCTACCAGAATAAGCGAGCCAAATTTATTATTGCCCCTTTTATATGTCAAGAACTAAAATTCTGATGATGTGTTTATGTTGACAGGGAGGGTGTCACGGGTAATGTTATTACTCAGTTATTATCAGAATAAAAATCATTTTCTATTTAATGAACAGAAATAGAGATGATTCCCCCCGCCTTCGGCGGGGGGAATCATAATATTATTATTCATTTTACGATAATTGAAACTTTTAATCATGACAGCTGTGTAGTTACCTGGTAATATTGATATTTCGCTTGAAATTTCATTCATGATTTTAGACAATACTTCGTGATGATATTGATGTCTTAATCGTTCGATATAAATTCGATATAAATAAGAAAAGATAAAAGCGGGGAAACAGCATTGTTTTATTTTAAAATTACGGTAACTGTTTTAGCTATTATATATACGTTATATGTACTGGGGATTAATGTATTTTCGCGTTTTAAATTCGCGGTAAACAAGGTGTACAGCCTGGTAGCCCTGGCTACCCTTGGTATGCTGGTCAGCCTGTTGTTGCAGCTTTTGTTCCCTCATTCAGATGATCTTATCCTGTATGTACGCGTATATTTTGCCTTGATCATACTGATTAACCAGCTTTTCTTCCATTACACCCAGATTTTTCCCCGTTGGGAAAAGCAAACCCCTGCCTGGGGTATTTTTTTAAGCGTGTTGCCCGGGCTTCCAGTGGCCGGCATTACCCTGTTGACTGATTACGTGGTTTCGGGGGTAACCTACCGGGAAGTGGTTGCCTTTCATTATGGTGAATACTTCTACGTATACCTGATAGTTTTTGGTTTTTATATTCTCGGAACATTTCTGAATATACTGTGGAAAACCAGGGTTCTGGAAAACGAATCTTTTCGCTATCAGTTGTTCTACAAGTTTATGGGAAATCATGTGGGGGCATTATGTATCGTGGTTACATTTCTTTTAATGCCTTACGTATTCAATGATTTCCAATACCATGCTATAGGAATCCCTGTTGCTGCTATTATACTCAACATAATAAATGTGTACGCTACCTCAGATGAACAAATTATTGACTTCAAGGGATATTACCTGCAGATAGGAGCATGGACATTGACGATCATTTTTCTGCTTCTGCCCGCTTACTTGATCCTGGAAGCAGCCACGGTAATATACGGAAAAGGGGGGGGACTACCATCACTCGCAGTGGCCCTTCCAGTATTTGCGTATTTCTTTATATTCTTCAGGGTTATTCACCCGCGCATATTTAACTTTTTTCGAAGGGATTACATACGACTTGAGCGTAGTTTTAATATGCTTATACAGGAGTTCTCGCAGATATCAGAGATATCTGAGGAGCAGACATACTGGGATGCCTTTTTTTCTGTTACGATAGACCGGCTGTGTGAAACATTCGGGATCGAGAGCGCGGCACTCTACCTGTATAACGAAGATGCGAGAGGGTATATTTTCAGCCACAGTTACGGAGAGTCATTTACCCTTAGAAAAATTGGAGAGGGGGACATTCTTCCTGAGTTGTTGACCTATAGGCGAAAAATCGTTGATCGATCTATTCTTTATACTGACAGCAGTTTACTTGAATACCGGAGCAGTGCCCTGGATTTAATGAAACAGAACGGTATTCATGTCTTAATCCCCTGTTACAACCAGGAAAGCGAGTTGATTGCCATCTTATGCCTTGGTCATCTCATTTCAGGGAAACCGTATTCATATAACCTGTTATCAGTTCTGGATTTATACAGGATACAGCTGGGTAACACCCTTGCAAATGCCCTTCAGATTGAAAATGTCAAAACTGAACAGGTGGACATACATGATCGAATGGTAGTTCGGGCTATAAAGAAGAGGATCATCCCCACCGTTCTCCCCAGGATACGCGGAATCAGGATAAGCTCATTCTTCATGGATAATTCATCATACGGGGGTGATTACTATGATGCAATGGAATTGAGCCCCGAGATGCTGGCCATTATCATGGCAGATACAACAGACGCGGGTGTTGAATCTTCATTGTTGGGATTGCAACTGTACTCGGCATTCCATTCCATATCAGCAGGGTATGATTCGCCGGAAAAGATACTGCACATGATGAACTGGGTAGTATCTACTTCGCAATATTCAGACATGTACGCGAACGCGAATTGTATAGTGTTTCACGCCCCCACAAGGGAGATCAGGTATGTCAATGCCGCCTTTTCCCCGCTGATACTCTTTGACGGTCAGAAGGACAATTATATTGAACTGGATACAAAGGGAGTGCCCCTTGGTATCGAACGTGATTTTATATATGAGTCCAGAACCTACAAAGCTGGTTCACCTACTATCGGTTTTCTATTTTCAAATGGATTTAATACTGCCACAAATGCTGAAGGTATGAGCTATTCTGTTGGGCGCATTAAGGACATCATCCGTATTAATAAGGGTGAATCACCGGCAATCCTTGTAAGAAAAATAGTGTCAGACCTTCGGAATTTTGTTGATGACCGCCCTATACCCGAAGATGTAAGCCTTGTTGTATTCAGGCTGGATTGATATGCTATTTAGCGACCTTGCAAAAAAATTAGAAGATATATTAAAGCAAAATTCTAATTTGCTTATTTATATACAGGGGTCACCTGATCCGGACGCGATGGCGTCTTCATTTGCCCTGCAGCAATTAGCCCGCATGTATGGATGTGAAGGGGTGATCGCGGCCATGAGCGGACCATCCCTTCCGCAGAACCGTGAGCTCATGGACAAGATCGGTATTGAATTTGGTATCTGGAAGTCGCTGCCCTCCCTGTCAAAGTTTGACGGGTATGCAGTATTGGATTACCAGACTGCAAGGGTGCAGGATCTTTCAAGAAAGATACCCTGCCTTATTCATATTGATCATCATGTAGAAGCTGATGATGATGTCGAGGTGCGGCTCAAGTTTCTCTCAGATAATGTTGGTTCAACAAGCACGGTGATGGCACACCTGGTTAAAGAATTGCAACCTTCTTTCGATGAAGGACTAATGAAGCGCATAGCCACAGCACTTGTCTTCGGCATCCAAAACGATACGGATAATTATACACACGCCTCAAAACTGGATTATGACGCACTTGAGTTTCTTGCCATGTATTCTGACGGCAGCCTGCTTGCCAGCATCATGGAAGTTCCCCTGTCAGGGGAAACAGTGAGGTTGCTGCGAAAGGCGGTAAGCAGCCAGGTATATTACAGGGACTGGATCATGGCGGGTGTTGGGTATGTGGAAGAGAATAACAGGGACAGTATTGCCATCATCGCCGACTTTTTATTAGTGAACAATGAGGTTGAAATGGTGGTTGTGTTTGCCCTTGTATTCAAGGATAACCATCATAAGTTACAGCTTGATGCCTCTTTCAGGACAAACGAGGAAGATCTTGACCTGGATTACCTGATAAAAGAGATAACCTCCGATGGAGGTGGCCGGCGGTATAAGGGGGCCTACCAGGTGAACCTTGATTATTTCTCTTTCTGCCCCGACATGGACAAGCTGTGGGAAGTTGTACATATGACCACTATTGAAGCCCTGAAAAAGAAAAGGGACATGATACAACTGGTTGAATTGAAAAGTTTTTACCACAGGTTCAGGGTGCGGCTAAGAAAACTGTTCAATTAACCTCCTTCTAGAATATCAACGAAAGGTGAACCCCGATCTCGTAAGAAATGAGCTCACGATTGATGCCGCCGGTATCACGGTTTCTATAGCGTTCAAGCACCCCTCGTGAGCTCAATCCCCCCTGGAGATTTTTATGAAGGTCAAGGGTGATCTCCGCTGACAACATGTGCTGATCGTAGGGCTCAGGTGAGGTGGTATATGTATAATTGTAGCGGTTGAGGATAAGTGAATATTCGGTTCTGAAAATTGGCCGGGCTATTAAATCGTACCACTTGCTTAAAAAATCATACAGCCAGGTGATATCAGTTTCATACAACAGGGACATGGTATATCCCCTGTCAACATTCTTGAAATATTCAGTATTGGTCATGTTTTCCACGTAAATATCATCAGATGAATTTCGCCTGTCATCATCCAGGGGTATATATTCATAATACTTCCGTACCCGGTAATCAATTCCAAATCGGGCGGCAATGCTGGAGCGATCCCACTTGAAGGTAACGGCATACTGGGGAAGGTGGCTGTCCTCCCTCGTGTTTGAGGTGATGCGCATGTTTCGGCTGAAAGAATAATCGATGGACGTGGTTGCCGCGTGATAAGGTATGCCCGGCCTGTTGGGCCGGAAAAAGCTGAAAGAAAAGATACGCATAAGATCAAAAGACAGCCCGCTTTGGGCGTTCAGGCTGACTACCTGCTGGGGGGCGGTTTGTATACTCTGCCGCTCGGAAACCTGGTTGATGCCCCCCGAAGTGGTGAGGGTGATCATCTGGAAATCCATGGATGTATTGACAGAGGCATTATCTATGAGACGCAGCCGGTTGGTGTAGTCGGGGGCCACGGTAGAATCATCCACCATGATAGTGCTGTTGAGATTGGTATTTACGTAATCCCTGCCATTGGCCGCGGTGTCCCTGCCGGTGAAAAAATGCCATGGTGGATATTGCCAGGTATTCATTCCCGCCCTGGAGAGGGTGTTGTATACCCTGCTGAGCCCGTAATTCTCATTAAACGAACTGGTGTCTTCCCCTTCGTATGGCACATTTGATTCCTGTAGAAACATGGATCGTGAATATGAAATAGTACAATTCTTTATAAAATTGAGGGCATTAATACTGTCCAGCAATATGGGGAATGACCATGATTGAGACAGGTAGCTTTGCACGTTTTTTGACCTGTCATACCCTGCCTGCCGTACCTGGCTTGAATCGAGATAATCAGTAAACCTGTTCTCGTTATAGTACAACTCGTAGCGCACAGAAGGCCGGGTTAGCGGAAGGTCTTTAAGGCCCAGGGCAAAGGATGTGTTTTTGTTTCTTTCAACGAATTTGAAATCCTTTCCGTATACAAAAGGCAGATGATAATCCCCTGATACGTTTCCATAAATTCCGGTATCCTGAAGGTCTTCACGGCCCTGCAGCTGTACGATCTCCTGGGAGGACAGGTCAACTGCGGGGCGCAGGTAAAACTTTTTATGCTGATAGTCAAGGGCTACACTGGTCATCTCTTTCTGCCGTTTCTCTGTTTCCCGTAAGCTTATATAGCTTGAAAGTTCACTACGGGAAAGCTCATCGGAACTTCTTTTTACAAGGTTCTCCCTGAATGATGTATCAAGCTGCAGTGACGTGTTGAGCACACCTCCAATAACATCACCTGATGTATGGCGCACCTGTATGGAAGGGGTATATATGTCCCTGCGGGTGACTGTTTGTATATCAGATGAGAAAATGTTTTCATCCCTGTTGTTGCGATAATTTTCCTGTTGATAGAGCACGACAACCTGGGGGATGCCCTTGTCGGGTGGGGCGTATTCTGACCTGGCGAAAATGCTGGTTCTGCGGGTATCGCCCCGTTTTTCCTCTTCAACATCCTGGTTCAGGCTTTCGGTATATGAAGTTTCATTGATCAGGTCAACTGAAGCTGTCCAGTGGGGCAGAATTGTTGCCGAGGTAAAAAGCTGCTGGTAATTTTCTTCTATATCTTCAAGTGTCTTACCAACCGTGCTGAAATTTTTGCCATGACCCTTGTGTATGTACTTTACCGTGATATCGGAAAGTATGGGGGTTCCAGATTTTGTGCGGGCCAGGGGACGGGTGATGTTTATTTCACCTTCAAGCCAGTGGGCACTGTCTTCCAGGGTGACCGAGTCACTCACGTAAATATCGTTTAACCAGAACTCGCCTGTGGAAGTGCTTCCATCTATTTCAACTATTATATACTGAATGCGTTTCATGTCCGGCTTTCCCACCTTTGTTACGGGAGAAAGCGCGGCTGATGAATCGTCCCGAAGCTTCAGTGATATGTCAGACCACACGTTGAGATTGCTTATGGGATACCGGTATTCAAGGTAATCATTCTCAGAAGAACCCACCCTGATGACCAGGGCGTCAGAGAGGGGACTTGGTGACCTGAAATTACACCACAGGTGCATGGACTTGTAGAAACGAAGGTCCATGGGACGGGCGAATTTTCGTGTAATCACACCGCTGTTTATGGTATCGTATTCAACCTTGAGTGCTGATTCCTGGGTGCTTTTCAATTCATCGTCGTCGCGATCACCATAGAGTGACGTATACAGGTCGCTTTTCTGGAACAGGAATGACTCGTTACGGTAGTCTTCATCGTTGTAGGTGTCGATGAGGGTGACAGCAAGCTTTGAAGGATCTTCCTGCGGCGATCCATCGATTTCGGTGATACGCCACCTGGCTG
The DNA here is from genome assembly GCA_964486725.1 of uncultured Leptospiraceae bacterium. Taxonomy (GTDB): domain Bacteria; phylum Spirochaetota; class UBA4802; order UBA4802; family UB4802; genus M55B154. The sequence continues at coordinate 40,021 of CAZAOK010000005.1, read as the reverse complement.
TAATAAAGCGAATGTTGTCAACGTAGATGGTACCTGTGGAGGCTGTACTGTTTCTCAGAAAAAACCTGACGGCTTTTACCTGGCGTAATATGTCATCATCATCTGCGGTATAGGTTCCTGATGACCGGTTCATATAGATGCGAACCTTTTTCCAGGTGCGATCAGAGAGATCAACGGATATACCGTTTGCATCAGATGGGGTGGTTATATCAGATGGAAGGGTAACTGTTCGTTCGCTCCCGGTTTCAAAAACCCCGTTACCATCCAGGTCTTCGCTGTTAAGGACACCATTACCCCTTGTAGAAGTGCTCAGGTCTGGGCCTGAGCCCACAACTGTCAGGGTGTTACCGTTAAAGCTGTATCCAAGGTCTTCATTTATACCTGCCCGCGGGTCGTAGTCCAGGAAACCGTTGTTATTCTCATCTTCCGTGTCAAAAACCCCGTCCCCATCAGAATCTTCATCAATTGACCCAACATCAAGCTGCATATTAACTTGACCTGTACCTTCAACTGCCCTATACCATACTTCCACGTACTGCAGGCCTGACAGGTCTACCGGTTCTGAAGAGAGTTTTCTCGTTGCAACAGATACGAAATCAGTACCGGCAAATTCAAAGTTAAACCCCAGTGATCGTTGAGATGTGGTTGATTGAATAGAATCACTTATATGGCCTGTTGCCACATTATAGGGACCGGGTTTTTTTTCGTAAGGGACAGTTTGCGCTGAAAATGAAGGCCCATGCAGTGTATCGGGATTGTCAGGATCACGGTAGAAGAGATAATGCAGTAAACCACGGTCATTCTGGGAAAAAGTTGCAGGGGGCGAGGCAAGTATCCAGTCCTTCTCTGACATTGAAAGATCTACCGTGACATTGGATGACTCCATGTCATCGATCAGTGCCTTGCCGAATGTGTTCACCTGGTGATAACTTTTTGCGTATTCGGCATACGCGTTTATTTTTACCGGAACATGGCGTGTTCTTGAACCACTGACGGCACTGTACCAGCGGCCAAGCTGTTTTTCGCCGGCGTAGAAGCTGGCGTCCCCCTCCATCACTACGGTCTGTGTGGGCTCACTGCCGGGTAATGGTATAACCTCACCGCCACCGCTCCTGTTCATGAGCAGTGTTCCCCCCAGGTCAAGGTTGCGGTTGAAATGATAGTCGGCCCTGAACCCCCCCACGAATGACTGTGTCTGCCCGTTCAAGGGGAGATACTCATACTTGATCTCGATCTCGGTATCAGGGCCAATCAGGGGGTTGCCCGGATTTAAAAACTGGAGAAAGCCTGATGTATGGTCAACGGTATACAGTGAAGTGGATATCTCCCTGCCGTTTATCTTGACCCGCAGGCTGTCGGGGATAATGTTGAAGTTGGAAAGCTGAAATGTTCGGGATTCCTTGTAATAGTTCACCTTGAGTGAATATTTTGAGCTGTCAGAGGTGGCATCACCCTGCACCTCGGTGTATATTCTCTGGCTGGTATTGTAGTCCTGTTCGTCTGCCGGAAGAAGTTCCCTGAATGGTTCACGCAGCACGAACTGGATTATTCCGCTGTTATAGTCAATGGTATACCGTCCCAGGGATGCAACCTGGGTTTTTCTCAGCAGGTTGTTGTTATCATAGAAGTTGATCTTGAAATTCTGGTTCAGAAGCTGCTGGTCGCCGATGTAGTAGACGCCGCGAACCTCGTAGATGTCCAGGTTGGGTTTACCGTCACCATTTTTATCATCATCGGGATTAGTCCAGTTGCCGTCAAAGTCGGTGTCTTCGTTAAGGGTTGTGCCGAATTTTATGAAGACCAGGTTTTGTCCATTAAATGAATGTGCTGAAGGGTCAGTGGAGTTGGCACCACCTTCCAGGGTGTACAGGGCAAATATCCGGGACTTTGCCGGCACAGAACACCGCATGGTAATAAGTCCGGTTGTATAGTTTATGGTGTAATCTCTGCCAGCCTGTAATTTCGTGTAGGTTCCCATATCATTACTGTTTAGTTCCAACTGTAGTTCATCAATGTTGTTATAGGGGTCAGCATCATCCATGTAGAGTGCAAATCCTTCGCTGTTGATATTAACACTGTATGGCTCGTATGTTGAGATGTTAGTAGGGGCGGATGTAAATGTTATATAGTCAAGATAGTTGATGGCGTTCTCAAAATCAGGATCAGTATTGAGTCCATCATACCTCTTAAACGCTTCAAGCTGGTAGTAGGTGTCGGTAACGTACTGGTATTCCCTGAGATTAACAGTACTTGCCGAAGAGTATCCCCTGAATTTTTCAACCATGGTTTCACCCCGGCTGACGCTGCCGAAGGCCTTCAGCTGGAAATCATCTTTACGCAGGGTCATGTCGATGCCCAGCCCCTTTGAAGAGGTGTCATCGTACACGGCGTATTTTGACTTGTTCATCTTTATGTCGATCTCGCCGGCGTTGATCTCCCTGATCACCTCATCTTCTTCGACGGCACGGTATTGCATGAGGTAATGGTTGTCCCTGGTCTGGCTGTCATGATCGATGTAGAGGGTGAGACGCTTACCAACATGGCCCTCAACATGCAGCTGCATCTCGTTAACTGGATTAAAGCCGGGCTGTATAACCTGCGAAACGGGCTTGTCCTCGTCGAAACGTTTGTATTTATCATCGGTAAACATGGTTTTCCCGTAGGTAAAATCCATGTTCATTGAACCATACGAGATTATGTTCACATCCTGCTGTTCATCAACTTCAAGGAGCCTGCTGGCATCATCAGAAAAATTGTACCGGGGTTTGACAATATAGGTGTTCCAGTCACCCTTGCGGTATTCAAGAATTGTGCCTGTTTTATGCCGGTTAAAACCCTGCAAAGGGTCACCACTATACCCGGGGCCGGCCTGTTGCCCTTCCTTGCGGGGTGGTGCTGTTGCGTGGGTATCAATAAATTCCCGAAGAAGGGTGGTAAAGGGTTTACGTGAAGCGGTATCCTGGGAAAGAAGGAGTGCCCCGAATGAGAGTGTCCCCGTGCATATGATTGTTATACCTATTCGGGACAGTAAATTTGACATACCTGTTTATTGCCGTGTAGGTCCATTTTTTTTATATATGAAGTGATGCTGAATGGAAAAATTACGCGATGGCGCGTTAAATTACCACATGCGGCTCATGTACGGGTACGGATTTATGGCTACGTTACCAAGCCGGATCTCGTAATGGCAGTGATTACCGGTTGCTGAACCGGTTTGTCCCACGTACCCGATCACCTGTCCCTTGCGAACGTACTCTCCCTGGCGGGCCGTGATACGTGAACAATGGCCATATATAGATTCGAAACCGTACTTGTGTTTAACCCGCACCATGTACCCGTAACCTCCTCCCCAGCCGGACGTCATCACCTTCCCCGGAGCGGTGGCCCGAATCTCGGTGCCATGTGGGGCGGCAATATCTATTCCCGTATGAAAATCCCGGCCAAAACCGAAAGGAGACCGCCTCCAGCCGAAAAGGGAGGTAATGTGTCCACGGTTTGGTACGATGGAGGGGGTATCATTTATAACCTTGTTTCGCACATCTATGAAGTTTTTAACTGTTTTAATTGTATTGGTTGTGCAGATCAAATCTTTCTGCATTTTCCGAAGGGTAAAGACCTCGGAAGGTAGAATATTTGCAAGCTTCTTGAGTTCTTCATCTGAAAGCTCTTCCCTGGCAACCTGCATCCATATGTCATCATATTCATCATTACCCGTTGCCAGCTCATACAATTCTTCAATTTCCGGTTTCATGTCGTAAATTTCGGAGTTGATCTGATCGGTGAGTTTCTCAAAACGAATCAGCTGTGATCGTATGTCCTTGTAGTTTGTGAGAAGACGTTCTTCTTCACGCTTTATGGAGGTATTTTTAATAACCGCATAGGTGGAGGTGGCGATTACCACCATAAAAAGCAATACGAAAAATGAAACGGTAAACTTGGAAATCTGAAAGTTGAATATTTTTCGTTCATTATGGGGTATGAACATAACGGTCATTTTCTCATGCCCCTTTTCAACGAAACGGTCCCACCATTTGCTTGTACGTTTTTTCAGGAGTCCCCATTTTTCCATGGTTTTTCCTTTTATCCTGCTGTTGAATTGTTTCAGAGTGATTCGCATGATCTTTCGTATATCCCGAAATAAATTATTCTATTCTTAAATTTTATTGGTGCGCACCACACATGTTATGATAAAGTTGTTTACATGTAGTACATATTCTACCTATTATATCGAAATTACCCATTAATTATGCAACACTTTTTTCATAACATGAGAATAACATGGAAGATCTTTTTTCCGTTCTGACAGGACGGGTTGAGCAGGCTTTTAACGAGCATACATCAGCTGGTGCTATATTACACCGGGCGGTATATGAACCCCTGGACGGGCTCTTGAGTGCAACCGGCCGGGAAATCCGCTGCGGTAAGGGGTGTGACGCATGCTGTCACCGGATGGTGATCTGTACCCGCGTGGAAGCCCTGGGTGTCATGGAGTACCTGCAGGGTATTAATAAATGGAATGATCCGCTGTGTAAGGCTGTGCATCTGCATGCCTCAACCCTTCAGAATTACCTTGAACCGGGTGAGAACAAACCCGACACCTGGATCGAACGCTGGGTAGCATGCCCCTTCCTTGCAGACGGTGAATGCCTTGTATATCCCATGCGCCCGGTATCATGCAGGTCGTACCATTCACTAGATGAGCCGGAACTTTGCAAGATACCCATTCGTAATGTGAAACAGTTGAAAGAAATTAACCAGGCGGAAGAGCTGTTCAGCATGATGGCCACGAGGGTAGGTGAGCGAATCGACCCGGTGTTCGCGGCAAAAGGTCTTTTCACCCTGATACTTGATGAGCTTTCTGCTGATATAACCGCTACAGGAGAAGCTGTATAGCTTCAGCGATTCCCCGCACAGCCACTATTTCTCCCGAAAATTCTGTTTTTTCAGCTTCAGCCGCGTCTGCCGACGAAAGAAACAGCCGGGTAAAGCCAGACCTGGAGAATTCCTGTATACGCCGTGTAGATTGTGTTACCGGGCGAACTTCACCTGAAAGAGATATCTCTCCAAGGAATCCCGTACGATGATCAACAGGGGTATTTTTCAAGCTTGAGGCCACGGCACAGGCCAGGGCAAGGTCTGACGCGGTATCATGTACCCGGAATCCTCCTGCCACGTTTATAAATACATCAAAGGAAGAAAGTCCAAGCCCTGCGTGCTTTTCAAGCACTGCCAGTAGAAGCACAAGCCTGTTCAGGTCAAAACCGTCTGCCATGCGCCTGGGGTTTGTAAAGCCTGTAGCATTTACCAGTGACTGCACCTCGAAAAGTACGGTACGGCTGCCTTCAACTGCAGCTGATATGGCATTCCCGGGAGCTGCTGAAGATGATGGATTCATAAAAAGACGGCTCTTGTCGCTAACCTCTATCAATCCCTGCCGTGTCATCTCGAAAAGGGCGATCTCGTTTACCGAACCATACCTGTTCTTAAAGGCGCGCAGCATACGGTATTCACGGGTAAAATCACCCTCAAAGTAAAGAACAGTGTCTACCAGGTGTTCAAGCAGCTTGGGGCCGGCGATGCTGCCTTCTTTGGTGATATGCCCCACAAGAAGAAATGGAATGGCGCTTTGACGGGCCACCTCTGCCAGCCGCGAGGTGGCATTGCGGATTTGGCTTACTGAACCCGCCGGTGAGGCAAGCTCCCGTGACATGAGGGTTTGCACAGAATCAATGATGACAAAGCCGGGTTTTTCGGACTCAATTAGATGCAGTATGTCCTCGAGGATTGTTGCGGAGGTGGCGGTTATTTTTTCACAGTCTATACCGATACGGTCGGCCCGCTGACGTATCTGTTGTGGTGATTCCTCACCCGAGCAGTACAGGGTTGCAAATGATTGTGCCAGTTGCAGGGCAAGGGTGGACTTCCCTATACCCGGTTCACCACCGATAAGCAGTACCGATCCCGGCACTATGCCGCCGCCGCATAAAAGGTTAAATTCTCCGATGCGGGTTTGCACCCGCGAATGCTCATCAGGTTGTATCTGGGAAAGAAGACGGGGAGGAGGTAATGCGGACGTGGTAGCCTGGGCGGTGATTTTAGATTTTTCAATGATATCTTCTTCGATGGTATTCCATTCACCGCATGCGGCACAACGGCCCATCCATCCGGAATGTTCCGCACCACATGATGAACATATGAAGATGCTTTTAGTTTTTTTTGCCATGGATCTCAGCTAATTCTTTGGTCTGAACAGCAACAGGGACGGGTCTTTTTCCAGCCTGTTGAAAAGATCTTTGGCGGAAATTGAAGCGTCTTTCAGGTTGTTATATATTTCCTCGTCGTAAATCAGTTTTCCCATGGTGCCCCGTCCCTTCTCAAGACGGAAAATTATGGTATTTAAATTGCTGGTGATTTCCGAGAGATTCTTCAGCGTGATGGCGATATCTTCCTTGTTTCGCTCAGAAAGTTGTGCCATGTTTTTTGTAAGAAGGTTCAACTGTTTCATCAGCATCTGGGATTCAACAGAAAGGTTTGCCATGGTTGACCTGGTCAGGGTTACAGACTTGCGTACATCGTATTTATTCTCGTCCACAACCTTGTTGAGATTTTCAACAAAGCGGTTGGAATTCTTGAAAATATCGGCAAGTATCTCGCCACCACTCTTGTCCTGCATGAAGCTTTGAAATGTCTGCATCATCTGGTCAAAACTTGCAGGATCAATGCCGTACTTGATGTCACCATCTTTCAGAAATTCTTTCTCGTCTTTTATTGCCGGCACGATAACGTTCACGTATTTTTCACCGATCATTCCGGAGGTAAAAATGGAGAAGGTGGTAGACTTGACAAGTTTATACCGGTTGTCAATCCATACCACAACTTCGGTTTGGGAGCCTGACTGGCGTATCTCGGATACCTGCCCGATCTTGATACCACCGGCTATCTTTACCGGGGCGCCGGCACTCAGGTCATTGAGAAAGCTGAAGTACACCCGTACATGATACCCGGACTGTGAAATGTTTATCTTGGCCAAAACCCCCACCAGCACAATAAACAGGGTGAAACTGGCGGTTACCATGAGTCCTACACGGGCCTCGTTACTGATACGCATACGTGTCTCCGGTCTTTCTGAATAAATACATTTTACACGATTATGCAGATTCTAATACTGAATGCAACCATTAAAATAGAATTTTTTTATTTGGTTTTAATTTCAATAGAACCTCAGAGAAGCAGAGATACAGAGGGAATATGTAAAAGGATTACCGCAAAGGCGCCAATAGCGCGAAGTTCGCAAAGAAAAAAGGAAAAGGGGTTTAAATCTTTTGTTCTTAATGAGTATTCTCTCTTTGCGCATCTCTGCGTCCTTTGCGTCTTTGCGGTAAAAAAATAAATAATTCCTTCTCTGTACCTCTGCTTCTCTGTGGTTCTATTTATTTTTGCAATTAGTATAATATTTAGTATATTATGTAATACTTATATATAGAGGTTAATATAGATGGAAGAGATTGAATTGAAGATAGGTGATATGACCTGTGTGATGTGTTCAAAGGCTGTCATCAATGCCCTGCAGAACGTTGAGGGGGTTATCAGTGCCCGTGTTGACCACGCCAACGGTAAAGCCCTGGTAGAAGTAAAGCCCGGCGCGGTTGGTGAACATGTTCTGCGTGAAGCGGTTGAATCGGCGGGTTACAGGTTTCTCGGTCTTGAGGGTGAAACAGAAATAGGGAATGAAGAGGAGGTACAGGCCGAATTATCACGGAAAAAAAGGCAGATCGCAGTAGGCCTCGTCACCGGTGTAATACTTTTTGCGCTTATGCATGTGATGCTGCCCATTCCCGTGCCGGTGGATATGGTCATGCTTATTCTTTCACTTCCGGTATTTGTGTATATAAGCGGCCACATTTTCAGGGGAGCCTACCGGTCACTGAAAAACAGGGTGCTGAACATGGATGTCATGTACGCGATGGGCACCGGGGTTGCATATGGAGCCAGCGTGCTGGCAACCGGTGAAATTCTTCCGGACAATTTCATATTTTACGAAACCGCCGTGTTTCTTGCCTCATTTCTCAATCTTGGCAAGTACCTGGAAACACGGGCAAAGAGGAAGACATCGGATACCATTACAAAACTGTTGGAGCTGAATCCCGATACCGCACTGGTATACCGTAATGGCGAAGAAATCACCATACCGGTTGGGGAAGTGCTTCATGGTGATACGGTTATCGTGAAACCGGGGGGCAGGGTGCCGGTAGACGGTACCATCATCGAAGGGGGCAGCTACGTTGACGAATCGATGATCACCGGGGAGCCCGTGCCGGTATTCCGGTCTGCCGGCGATTACGTGATCGGGGGCACAATGAACAAGAATAGTGTGCTCAGGGTGACTGCTGAAAAAATCGGCAGCGAATCGGTTCTTGCCAGGATTGTTCGCATGGTAGAGCGTGCCCAGAGCACCCGGCCCTCCGCCCAGCGGGTGGCCGATCGGGTGGTAAGCTGGTTCATTCCAGTAATCCTTACTATCGCCATCGGGGCATCCCTAACATGGTATTTTCTTTTCGGGAGCACCGCCCTTTTCGCGGTGTCAGTACTGATTGCCGTTCTCGTGGTAGCCTGTCCCTGCGCCCTCGGGCTTGCAACACCCACGGCGGTTACCGTTGGCATCGGCAGGGGAGCTGAACTTGGCATACTCATAAAGGATGGAGAGGTGCTGGAGCGCTCTGGAAAACTGACCACGGTTGTTTTTGATAAAACAGGGACTCTCACCACCGGTGTGCCGCAGGTAACCGATATCATAAGTTTTGATACAGGCAGGGATGATGTACTGGCAACATGCGCCTCCCTTGAGGCCCAAGCGACCCATCCACTGGCAGATGCCATTGTTGGCAGGGCCGGTGAATTAAAGGTTCCCATGGCAGACGTGAAATCCTTTGATACACACGAGGGGAAGGGGGTAACCGGTAAGATAAATGGTAAAGCCGCAGTTGCGGGTACTTTAATGCTTTTCAGGGAGCAGGGTTACCAGGTAAGTGATGATGCCTTGCGCAGTATACATCAACTGGAAGAAGAGGGTAAAACAGTAGTTCTCGTTGGAACAGAAGGTTCCCTTACCGGTGCCATAGCCCTTACGGACGTATTAAAGGATGAAGTGCCGGCGGTTATTTCACATTTGCGCAGGGCACGAATAAAGGTAGTGATGATTACCGGTGACAACAGCAGAACTGCCGGCCGAATCGCCCGGGAAGCCGGAATAGACCAGGTGATGTCAGAGGTTCTGCCGGAGCACAAAGCTGAAGCCGTGAAAAAACTGCAAAACGCGGGCGAGGTCGCGGCCTTCGTGGGTGACGGCATAAATGACGCGCCGGCGCTGGCACAGGCCGATATTGGCATAGCCGTGGGTGGGGGAACCGACATTGCCATAGAGAGCGGTGCGGTGGTGCTTATGCGCAACAGGCTGGTGGACGTGGTTGCTTCCCTTGAACTCAGCAAAAAGGTGATGCGCAGGATAGGCCAGAACCTGTTCTGGGCCTTCGCCTATAACATGCTGCTGGTGCCCCTGGCAGCGGGTATATTGTACCCCACACTTGGTATACTCTTCAGGCCCGAACTTGCAGGCCTTGCCATGGCCATGAGCTCGGTAACCGTGGTAAGTCTCTCACTTCTTCTGAAACGGTATGTACCCGGGGTGTATTCTGAATGATTTTGTTACCGCAGGCGCCAAGGACGCAGAAAACGCAAATGGTTACGTTCTTCATATGTATTATGTAGAAGTAGTATATTCGTTCATTCTATTATAGTATTTGCTCAAGGGATGGTATTGTCTTAATACTTAAATGAAACTTTTCCCTGCAAGAAAAAACTGGAATAGTATTTGACATATATCAACACGAATAGTATTCAGTATATGAATAAAAAATTGATCCCCCTTTCCCCCGCGGTTTAAAAAAAAGAACAAAAAGGAGAATTTGTCTTGTGAAAAATTTATTCAGGGATAAAATTGTCGTTGTTACCGGGGGGGCAAGCGGTATTGGACGGGCTACCGCGATGCGTTTTGCCATGGCGGGTTCCAAAATCGCGCTGCTTGATTTTGACCCGGGTACCCTGGAAAAAACTGCAGGAGAATTCGCTGAACAGGGATTTCCGGTATTTACAGGAAAGTGTGATGTTTCAAACCAGGAAGAAGTTACCGCTGCCATAGAAGCTGTTATAGACCATTATGGCGGTATTGATATACTGTTTAATAACGCGGGGATAACGCAGAGAAGTTCTTTTGTTGCTACCGATATATCCGTATACCGGCGGGTGATGGATGTCAATTTTTTCGGTGCGGTATACTGCACCAGGGCCGCGATTAATTCCATCATTGAAAGAAAGGGGATGATAATAGTTACCTCCAGCATTGCTGGTGTGGCCCCCCTTGTCGGGCGAACGGGGTATTGCGCAAGTAAGCATGCCCTGCACGGATTTTTTGAAACATTGCGATGCGAAATAGCAGATAATGGGGCACATGTGATGATGGTGTGTCCCGGGTTTACCACCACAAACCTGCAGACAAGGGCTCTCGACGGAGATGGTTCGGTAACAAAACATCCACAGTCAACGGTGGGAAAGCAATATACAGCAGAAAGCGTTGCTGAGGAAATATTTATGGGTGCATTGAAGCGCAAACCCACCCTGGTTCTTTCACCGGTTGGAAAGGTTTCATGTTATATGGCGCGTTTTGTGCCCCGGTTTTACGAAAGGGTAATGTCTAAAAGAATTAAAAAGGAAATAGAAAGGTAGGGGGAGTAAAGAGATTATTATGGGAACCACGGAAAGACGGAAGAGAGAAAAAAAGCAGAGAAAGGCACAGATACTTGATACGGCAAGAGAACTGCTGTTGCGTGATGGTCATCACCAGGTATCCATGAACAGGATCGCCCGCAAGGCGGAGTTAAGCGTTGGTACGCTCTACCTGTATTTCGCCAGCAGGGAGGAGCTTTTTGCCACGTTACAGGAAGAGGGACTTGACCTTTTATATGAAAAGATAAGGGAAGCCGCAGACAAGAAAGGAACTCCTGAGAAGAGGCTTCATGGTATTGCCAGGGCATACAAGAATTTCAGTGAAGAGAATAAGAATTATTTTGATATTATCAACAGTTTCCTTGCTTCACAGGATATCGTGTTCTCGGCTGAAATGAAGGCCAGGGTGGACATGCATGGTGACAATATACTCTCCTGCGTGGATGAGGTAATACGGGATATGGGTTCAGAGATTAATGTTGAAGTTGAAAATTCAATGATTCGACAGTGTTCACTCACCTTCTGGGGTAACCTGCATGGGGTTCTGATTATGCGTAAACTGCAGGATACCATTCTTAAAGAGATCACCCTTGATCAACAGCTCACACACAGCAGTACCTGTTGTATAGAAGGATTAAAAACATATCTCCTGAAAATGAAGTCATCCTGATGTTTAATCTGAGAAAATAATATATACAGAGATTACCAGCATAAGGATCCCAAAAATCCGTTTTAACGTATAATGGTCAAGTCCAATGGCAATACGACCGCCCATCATTCCGCCAATCACAAAGCCGAGGGCCAGCAGAAGGGCTACGGGAATATTCACGTAACCCCCCTTGTAATACTCGTAGGCGGCAAGAATGCCGATAGGGGGTATCATGGCTGCAAGGGTTGTTCCCTGCGACATATGCTGATCAAAACCCAGAAAAAATACCAGGGCGGGGATCATGATCACACCACCACCTATTCCCATAAGTCCGCTTAATATCCCCGCGCTTAATCCAATAAGAAGTCCACATACAAGCCACATGATCAGGTTCCTTTATATTATTGTATATATTAATTCTATCACAATTGTTATGTTACGCACCATAATGGCTGGAAAAATTCTAAATTGTCCAGTATTCTTTTGTAAAAATAATCTTAATATGAGAGTACCATTGTAATGGAAAAAACAGGACTTCTTCTCACCTGTGAACACGGGGGGAATCATGTACCGGAAGGCTACCGCCAGTATTTTCAGGATATGGATGATCTGCTGAACAGTCACAGGGGATATGATACCGGAGCCCTTCACATGGCACAGTCCCTTTCGTCCGTCCTGTGCTCACCCCTTGTGTCTACCACGGTTACCAGGCTGCTGGTGGATTGTAACCGTTCATTACACCGTAAAACCCTTTTCAGCAAGATTACCCGTCACCTGGGTGAAGCGGAAAAAAAGGATATACTGGAAAAGTACTACTTTCCATACAGGAATGAGGCAAACTTAAGAGTACAGGAACTCATTGGCGAATACGGCAGGGTAGTGCACCTGTCGGTGCATTCATTCACCCCCGTGTTAAAAAACAGGAAGAGAAAGACAGATGTGGGTATTCTGTATGATCCCAAACGTGCCTGGGAATATAAGATGGCTAAAGAATTGCAGAAAAAACTGAAGAACACAACCGGTCTTCGGGTATGGAGAAATTATCCTTTCAGGGGCTGGCCTGATGGTCTTGTGGCTGCTTTTCGCAAGATATATCCGGATAACAGGTACACTGGAATTGAACTGGAAATGAACCAGCAATTATATATTGAAAACAATATGTCATGGGGACACCTTCCCGATAACGTGGCAGAATGCATAAAAACATGTTGATCTCAAAAATGAGATATAGTATAGATTCGATGCGTGTACCAAGTAAAAACAGGAAAATGATATGAACCAGATACTACATGACGCACATGACAGGGCTGAAAAAATACTCGGCAGCCTGGAATGTGACTACGCGGAGATCCGTTGTGCCGCGGGAAGCACCACCTCCATATCTTTTGCGGGCAACCAGGTAGAAGAGGTGATGACGGGAACCTCAATAGGCGGGTCAGTTCGGGTGCATCACCGGGGGGCATGGGGTTTCGTTTCTTTCAATTCCCTGGACAGTATGAGTGAGTATGGGAAACGTGCACTGGAGCTGGCATCTCTTTTCCCTGGTGAGAAAAGGGACCCTTTTGTCAGTGGCTCACCCGTACATCTCAGCAAGAAAACCTCTGTAACAATACCACTTGACCAGGTTGACCTGGACACCAAGGTGTCACTGATTACCGGGTACAACGATATTATCCGGGGTGCAGATGCCGTACAGACCACAAGGGCGGTATACCGGGATCAGAATGTAGATTCAATCTACCTGAATACGGAAGGATCAGATGTGACCTACCAGCGGTCTTTTTGTGGTGTTGCTCTCAGTTCCATAGCGAAAGACGGGAACGTGATACAACCCTACGGTGACTCTGTTGCCGGATATGGCGGATTTGAGCTGGTGCAGAACAGGCAGGAAATGGCTGAGGACGTGGTGAAAACCGCGGTTGATCTCTTGAAAGCTGAATCAATACAGGGGGGGACATACAATATCGTTGTTGATCCCCGGCTTGCTGGTGTGTTCATACATGAAGCCTTCGGCCATCTTTCGGAGGCTGATTTCGTGTACGAAAATGAACGCATGAAGGAACAGATGGTGCTGGGTAGACAGTTTGGGCCTGATTTTCTCAACATTATCGATGACGGGAGCATTGAAGGGCTTACCGGCTATATTCCCTGCGATGACGAGGGCATACTTCCCGGGAAAACATATCTTATCAGGGACGGTATACTGCGAAGCCGTCTGCACTCCCGTGAAACGGCAGCAGCTATGGGGGAGGAGCCTTCCGGTAATGCCAGGGCCATCTCGTCAATGGCACAGCCTATTGTGCGTATGACCAATACTTACATTGATAACGGTACCTCAAACAGGGAAGACCTGTTTGCTTCGCTTTCAGACGGGCTGTACGTGGTTAATGCCCTGGGGGGACAGACCAACCTGGAGATGTTTACCTTCTCTCCCGCCTACGCGGTTGAAGTAAAGAATGGAAAGCTGGGAAAGATGTTCAAGGATGTAATGCTTTCGGGGAACGTGTTCACCACCATGAAGAATATTGACATGGTGGCAAATGACCGGAAAATGTTCGGGGGACTGGGAGGATGCGGCAAGAAAGGACAGGCACCCCTGCCGGTGTCCCTTGGGGGGCCTCACGTCCTTATCAAGAATGTACTTATAGGCGGGAAACAGTCATGATTGAAAAAATAGCAGAGAAATGCAAGAACAGGTGCAGGTGGTGGGAGGTCTTGCAGTCATCTGGCAGCAGCACGCCACTGTCTTTCAAGAATAACAAGCTGTATTCCATAACAGAGAGTCAGAATGCGGGTATGGGTATCAGGGTAAACGTGGAGGGCAGAACCGGCTTTTCATATACCAATGATGACAGGATGGCAGATGAAACCCTTCAAAGGGCCATTGACATGAGCAGTTATGGTGAAGAGGAACATTTTACCCTTCCCTCTTCCCTTTCGGATACACGGGTGCGCACCAGGGATGATGCCATAGATAATTTCTCGGTGCAGCAGGAAGTGACCAGGGGTGAAGGTGCCATAGGGCGTATTCTTGATGAACTTCCCGAAGCGCAGGTAGACCTGGGAATATCGGGGGGAAGTGGCAAGCGTTCGATCATGAATTCTGAAGGATTTAACGGGGAATTTTCGTATTCAACCTACAACGCCTCAATAGGTGCCCTCATGGTGATGGAGGACGGGGTACGGCTGAACGTACACGAAAGCATGTCCTGTCTCGCTCCATCAGGCATCGATCACCTGGCAGAAGAGGTTATTAAAAAAATGAAAACGGGTATGACCCTGCGTCAGCTTTCAAGCGGCAGGTACCCGGTGCTTTTTGCTCCCGGGGCCTTTTTATCCCTGCTTGGCATTTGCACGTCGGGACTTTCGGCCAGGGCGGTGTACAAAGGTATCTCACCTTACGAGGGTAAACTCGGAGAGAAGATGTTTAATGACGCCTTAACCGTCCGGGACGTGCCCCTGCTTGATGACGCGGTGGGAAGTTATCCATTTGACGATGAGGGGGTAGTGGCCAGGGAGAAGGCATTGATTGACAAAGGGGTGGTGTCAACCTTTGTGACCGATCTCAAATACGCCGAAAAACTGGGAATTGAACCAACGGGAAATGCATCCAGGAGCTACGCGGGGCTTCCCTCACCGGGGTTCAGCAATATCCTTGTAAATCCGGGTTCCATGAAGGTGGATGAATGTATGAAGATGCCGGAGAGATGTATCCTGGTTGAACAGTTTATCGGTTTCGGACAGTCAAATACACTTACCGGGCAATTTACCGCGAATCTTGACCTGGCGTACCTGGTAGAAAAGGGAGAGGTAACCGGGCGGTTGAAGGACTGCATGCTGTCTGACAACGTTTTCGATCTCATGAAGGGAGAAATTATTCTTTCGGACAGCACCCGCTGGATCGGGTCAGTAAACCTGCCTTACCTGTACTGCCCGGAGGTACAGTATACCTCGCAGGGATGAGAGTGAATATTTTTTAAAAACATATTTTATTATTGTCGAAATATTAAGCGATGATAAATGTGAATCAGAACTAATAACGTGAATTAGAGGGGCAAAAATATGAAGACACGAATAACCGAACTTTTTAAGATTAAATATCCAATTGTTCTTTCAGGTATGAGCTGGATAAGCACAGCCGAACTTGTTGCAGCGGTTTCTGAAGCGGGGGGACTTGGCATACTGGCCACGGGAATACTTACCGCCGATGAGACCCGTGAAGCCGTGAAAAAAATCCGTACACTAACGAAAAAACCGTTTGCCGCCAATGTTACCCTTTACTTTCCAGGAGCAGAACGAAACGCCGATGTGCTCATTGAAGAGCAGGTACCCATTATCAATTACGCGCTGGGCAAAGGGGATAAAATATGCAAGGCGGTACACGCATACGGGGGAAAGGTTGTGGCCACGGTTGCCACGAAGAAACACGCACTTGCCGCACAGCGGGACGGGGCGGATGCCCTGATCGTAACCGGTTACGAGGCGGCAGGACACGGCGGGCCGGTTACCTCCATGGTGCTGGTGCCATCCATCGCTGAAACACTTGATATACCCATTATCGCGGCGGGTGGATTCGCCGACGGCAGGGGGCTGATGGCCGCCTTGTCACTTGGAGCTGACGGCATTTCAATGGGAACCCGTTTTATGAATACTGTTGAAAGCCCGGTTGATCAGAAAGCAAAGGAATACAGTATTGAGCGTGAGATACAGGATACCGTGTATACTGACAAGGTTGACGGGCTTCCCGCCCGTATGATGAAAGCAAAGGGTGTTGACCGGTTGATGAAGAAAAAGCTGAATCCATTCAGTGCCCTTTTCAGATCTCGTCAGATCGCAAAAATGCTTGGCTTTCCATGGCTGAAACTTGCGGTGGGTATTACCCTTATGGGCCCGAAGCGGGCAATGCAGATGGCCCGCATGGCCATTGGTTTTGACGCGTTCAGAGTAGGCACCATGGAAGGTGACGCGAAAAATGGAGTTCTCCCTCTGGGGCAGGTCACCGGGATCATACATGACACCCCCACTGTAAAGCAGGCTATTGAGCGCATAGTCAAAGAAGCGAAGGAAGTTGAAGCAAGGGTGTCTAAGAAAATTAAATAAAAAATTCAATGGGCACAGCAGAATACAAAAAAGGGCATGGTATTTACCGTGTCCTTTTTTGTAAAAATACGAAAATTCTGGTATAAAATTTGACTATTTTAGAATATATTTATATTATATAATTACAGAATACTAAAAGGAGGACTATGATGAAGAAAATGTATAAACTCTGTATAGACAGCGGGTGCAGTATTGTTAAGGATCTTCCACGGGAAAAACTTGAGAATTACTTAGAAAGGTTTGCCTGGATATCTTAACTGATGCACTTACACAATATATGAATAAAGAGCAGCCTTCGGGTTGCTTTTTATTAATTTTGGGTTGGGTATTTTACCTTGTCACTAGCTCTGTGTTCTACGGATCTAATAAGGCTCTGACCCCTATGCTTACCTCAACCAAAAAATAACTCAAATCCCGAACACGAAGGCAATCCTTCTTCGGTACAACTCCTCGTAGTAGAGAAGTACATCCCTTCGCTCTTCAAAGGTATCTCCAAGCATGTATAATAACTCGTGGGTGGTAATTTTCACACGGCTTTTATAATTTGAGTCGGTAAATGCTTTGAAACTGCCACGAAGCCAATCACGGGGATTATTTACAAAACCTTTCAGAACTGGGTTATATGCAAGGTAACATATCAGCCATATAAGGTACATGAGTGGATTATCAGAAAATTCAAGAACCTGGTCC
The DNA here is from genome assembly GCA_964486725.1 of uncultured Leptospiraceae bacterium. GTDB lineage: Bacteria > Spirochaetota > UBA4802 > UBA4802 > UB4802 > M55B154. Next base: position 22,803 of record CAZAOK010000005.1, on the reverse strand, counting down.
CTGAACCGCTCGTTCCAGAAAGGGCCTGTCCTGTTGTGCAATTTATTGTATCGTTCCGCGAATCGTGCCTTGATATACTGCATGATCCTGGATATGGAAGCTTCATCCTTTATGGTCCTGATAATGAAATGGAAGTGATTGTCCATGATCTGGTAAGAGATCAGTTCAAAGTTGTACTTCTCCAGGGTGTCTACGAGTACCTGCTCCATGAGATATGCCGCCTTATTGCTGAAAAGGAGTGCTTTTTTCTCGATGCAGCGTGAGTAGACGTGATAGGTGATACCAGGAATGATGGTTCTTAGTGGTCTTGCCATGAATGGTTCCTCCAACATGCAGTTATGTGCTCCTATATTCTTATACGAAGAAAATGGGCTGAATGAAAAAAAAAGAGTGAAAAAATCAGGGGTCAGAGCAAAAAAGTGAAATAAAACAGTGAGAATGCCACTACTTTCATCGAGAAATACTAATTAGCTGATGAAACAAGCTGGACAGAAGAAAAGGGTCAGAGCCTTAAAGAGAGCCTTAAAGATAATTGGTCTCTATCCTTCTATAAGCGGAAAAGAATAGAAAAAAGTTGGGAAAAGTATGAATTAGAATCCAAATCTTCTCACTTCAGTTGGACTTACTATTAAATTCTTAATACGTTATAATTAGAAAGCCAGAGAAAGGGGGAGCCAAAATGAAAAAAGTATATAAACTGTGTATGGATGCAGATTGCAAGAAGGTTAAAAAACTTCCAGAGGAACTGCTTGAAGGCTATTTTCAAAGACTTGCATGGATTTCCTGATTGATCCATATAACTGAATTTGGATGTATTGTTGCCATGGGTCAGAGCGCCATGTCTGATCCCATCAGACATGGCGTGCTAGTATAAAACAAGCACGCCCCCATTTACAAATATTGATAAAAAAGCAAAAAATTCTTGAAAAATATAGCACATAACAGTGTTATGTTGTTTGTCAGCAATAATACGGCTATGCGTGTACACTGGTTGCGGGCATGGTTAATAATAGTGGCCGGAGGGTATTATGAAAACTAAGATTACAGAAATGTTCGGTATTGAGTATCCCATAATATGCGGTGCAATGATGTGGTTGTGTACACCAAAACTATGTGCAGCCATATCTAACGCGGGGGGTATGGGAAACCTTACAGCGGGGAATTACCCCACAGAAGAAGAATTACGCGACGCAATAAATGAAACACGGAAGCTTACGGATAAACCATTCATGGTGAATGTGACTATCCTGCCTTCAGTCCATATTGGGCCGGAACAGCATAAGATGTACCTGCGGGTATGCGCCGAAGAGAAGGTTGCCGGCCTTGAGATCTCGGGGGCGCCCATTGACAAGGCCTGCGGCCAGGAATATGTTGAAATGCTGAAGAAAGCCAATGTGAAGATGTTTCACAAGGTAGGATCGGTTCGCCATGCTGTACATGCCATAAAGGCGGGGTACGATGGAATATACGCGGCAGGAATAGAAGAGGGTGGACATCCATTGAATGATGACGTGTCAACTATGGTTTTGACCCCTCGAATCGTTGAAGCCGTGGATGCGCCGGTAGTTACCGTAGGAGGCATCGCCAATGGTAAAACCATGGGAGCGGCACTGATGCTGGGGGCCCAGGGTGTGATGATGGCAACAAGATTTGTTGCAACACAGGAATGCGAGGTACACGATAACATCAAGAAGGAACTTGTGGCCCGACAGGAATACGAGACATCTCTTATATGTAAATCCATTGGACTGCAGGGCAGGGCCATTCATAACAAGGTTGTAGAAGAGGTGCTGGAAATGGAAACAAGGGGATGCGGGCTTGAAGAGCTCATTCCCAAAATTGCAGGTACACGGGTAAAAGAAGCCTGGGAAACAGGAAATACCGACATTGCCCCCATGATGATGGGACAATCGGTTGGCCTGGTGAATGATATCCCCACCTGTAAAGAACTAATAACCCGTTTCGCTGAAGAGGCCAAAGCACAACTGTCAACCGTGCAGGGAATGCTGTAATTTTTATCCCAGCTTGTTATGTTGAAAATATCTGCTTGATAAAAAGTGCATGTAGATCATTATGACCTATTATTATTTATATATGCTAATGTGTAAGTGAAGGAGCAATCCATGAAAACAAGAATAACTGAAATTTTCGGAATTAAATATCCCATCATTCTGCCGGGAATGAGCTGGATAAGCACACCGGAACTGGTGGCAGCGGTGTGTAACGCGGGGGGTACCGGCTATCTTGCCACGGGACCACTGAACCCCGAGCAGACACGCCAGGCCATTAGAAGAATAAGGGAGCTGACGGACAAGCCATTCGGCGCAGGTTGTACACTTATTATGCCGGGGGCAAAAGAAAATGCCGAGGTGATGCTGGAAGAAGAGATTCCCATAATCAACGTCTCACTTGGAAAATGCGACTGGATAGCCGAGCGGGCCCATAAATACGGGGGCAAGGTTATCACCACGGTTGTAAACGAAAAACACGCCATGGCAGCTGAACGACAGGGGGCAGACGCCCTGCAGGTGACCGGCCACGAGGCCGCAGCCCATGGAGGGCAGATAACAACCTTTGTGCTGATTCCTGCCATCGTTGAAAAAGTAAACATCCCTGTTGTGGCGGTAGGTGGTATCGCGGATGGACGGGGTATGGCAGCAGCCCTGGCACTTGGGGCTGAAGGTGTTGGAATGGGAACAAGGATGTCCATGACAAAAGAAAGTCCGCTGCATGATAAAACAATACAGGCGCAGATTGAAGCGGGTATTGAAGATACTATTTATTCAAAAAGATTTGACGGGATTCACTGTCGGGTATTGAAGACAAAATCGGCAGAAAAGGCCGTAAAGAAGGGAATGAGTCTTCCCCGTGCCATGGTACAGTCATATAAGATATCAAGGGAAATGGATCTTCCCTATATCAAGCTGGCACTCAGTGTGCTGGTGCAGGGGCCTAAAATGGTGATGCAGCTTGCGCATTTTGCCTCAGCCTTTGACAAGATCAAAGTTGCTACAGAAGAAGGTGACCTGGACTATGGTGTGCAGCTTATCGGCCAGAGCCAGGGTCTCATCAATGATGTGCCTTCAGTAAAGGAAGTTATAGACAGAACAGTCAAGGAAGCCAAAGAGATACAGAAGAAACTGGGTACACAGCTTTCATAAGCGTACCGGGGTATTTTAAGAAAGAAAAACCACATCCATTCAGGGTGTGGTTTTTCTTATTTTCAGGGGTATCGCCAGTATCCTTTAAAAAAAGCTCCTGGTATATGCACATGTATCCTGGTTGAAGCGTATATGAGAATTAAGTGTATACATATAAAATATTAGTTGTAATACAAAAAAAATCTTGAAAAAAATTACTGGTCTGGGTATATTAACATAACACTGTTATGTTAGATTTAATAATTTTCGAGGGAAAGAACTATGCATCGATACCTGTTTACTCCAATAACAATAAATGGCGTTGAGATTAAGAACCGGATTGCCTACCCTGCCATGGGACTTTTGTACTCGTATGACAAAAAAATGAATGACAGGTACATTAATTATTTCCGTGAAAAGGCAAAGGGCGGGGCGGGTATCGTGACGGTGGGACCGGTAGCCGTTGATAAACTTGGAGGATCTGGTTTTGCCCTCTCGCTGGATAACGACGAGGCGATTCCTTCTTTCAGGGAATTGACTCACATTATTAAAAATGAGGGTGCCAGGGCATGGATACAGCTTTTTCACGCGGGTGCGTATTCCTATTCGCAGCTGGTATATGGTGAAAAGCCTCTTGCCCCTTCCGCGGTGTATTCACCGTATTCAAAGGAAACCCCCCGCGAGATGACCATAGAAGACATTCATACCACGCAGGATAACTTCACCAGGGCTGCCTTACGGGCTCGTGAGGCAGGATTTGACGGGGTGGAGATTATCGCTTCGGCGGGATACCTTATTACCCAGTTCTTGTCCCCATTACGGAACATGCGCACCGATCAATATGGGGGTTCTTTTGAGAATCGTACACGGTTTGCCCGCGAAGCTATCGAAAATACAAGGGCGGCTTTAGGCGATGATTATCCTCTCACCATACGGATGGCGGGGAATGATTTCGTAGAGGGAAGCAATACGGATATTGAGACCCCGGAATTTGCAAAGTTGTATCAGCAGGCGGGAGTGGATATGATAAACGTGACCGGCGGTTGGCACGAATCACATGTGCCCCAGCTTCCCATGGAGGTACCCCGGGGAGCATACGGGTATCTTGCACTGAATATTAAAAATGTGGTTTCGGTACCGGTAATGGCATCAAACAGGATATCAACCCCGCAGGAAGCAGAGCAGATCCTGGTAGACGGGATGGCTGACATGGTAAACCTGGGAAGGGTATTGCTGGCCGATCCATACTGGCCCCAAAAGGCGAAAGAGGGTCGTGACAGGGAGATACGTCCATGCATGGCCTGTAACCAGGGCTGTACCGATACTATTTTCAGCGGGCAGCCGGTTACCTGCGTGGTTAATCCAAGGGCAGGTTACGAGGGAGAGCGTGTTGTAAGGAAAGCTGACACGGCAAAAAATGTTATGGTTATCGGGGCCGGACCTGCCGGAATGGAGGCCGCTGTTACTGCAGCACAGATGGGGCACAGGGTTTCATTGTATGAAAAGAGCAGTGACATCGGAGGTCAGTTATGGATGGCAGGGGCACCCCCCCACAAGCAGGAGATATGGGAACTGATTCGTTATTACCGGGCGATGATTGAAAAGTACGATATTGATCTTCATCTTAATACAATAGTGACTGAAGATATGCTCAAAAAGATCTCACCTGATTACGTGATCGCGTCAGAGGGGGCTGAGCCATTGCTGCCACCAATCGATGGGGTAGATGATCCATCGGTTATGAGCTCGTGGAAAGTTCTTGGTGAGAATCCATATATGGGAAAGAATGTAGCAGTAATTGGAGGGGGATCGGTGGGTCTTGAGACGGCGTTGTTTATTGCAAAAAAAGGAACACTTACTCCGGAGGTGCTGCATTTTCTCTTCCAGTACCAGGCAGAGCCGGTTGACCGGTTGCGGGAACTGATGTTCAGGGGGTCGGTGAAGGTGACGGTATTTGAGATGCAGAAGAAAGTAGCAAACGATGTCGGCAAGTCAACCAGGTGGGTGCTTATGAATAACCTGCAGCAGTATGGGGTGAACCTGGTTACCGGTGCCCGGGTAAATAAAATCGAGGATGGCAGCGTGTATTACCAGAGGGATGGGAAATCTCTTGAGGAAAAATATGACACCGTGGTTGTTGCTGCGGGTTCAAGGCCTGTTCAGGATATAGCCACGATTCTGAAAGGTTCAGGTATACCACACGTGGTGACAGGTGACAGTGTGCAGCCGGGTAAGATCAACGATGCGGTTCATGGGGGGTTTCTCGCGGCTTTGAATATATAAAAAAAAGAGCCTGCGTGCAGGCTCTTTAAAGACATGAGCCTGTTATAGCTCAAAATCAATGAATAGAAGAAGTGATTGTAATAAGTGCGAAAAACATGGATTAGAATAAAAAATTTAAATCCAGTATAACAATGTATAAATATTTATATATATAAATCAAGATATTTTTTTAATAATTACTGTATATATTAAGAAATGTGAAATGATATTAAAAAAACCGGCACCATAAAATGGGCCGGTTTTTTTAATGATGGTATTCGTATGAGTAATTTATTCTTCGTACATTGAGTCAATGATGTCCTTGTACTTTTCGGCAACTACCTTTCGTTTAATTTTTAACGTGGGAGTTATTTCTCCATTCTCAACAGTAAACTCATCGGGAAGAAGGGTAAACTTTTTAATTTTCTCAAAGCGGGCAAACTCGCTTGAGGCTTCTTCGATTCTGTTCTGGTAAAATTCTTTTATTTCAGGTTTATTTACCAGTTCTTCTTTTGATGAGTATTGTATGTTATTGGTTTTCGCATGCTCCTCAAGTGCCTCAAATGAGGGGACGATAAGAGCAGTCACGTATTTCCGCTGGTCACCGATGATAGCTATCTGCTCAATGAAATGATCGGCACCAAGGGTGCTTTCTATCATCTGGGGAGCTATGTATTTGCCACCTGAAGTTTTCATGAGGTCCTTTATCCTGTCGGTAATTCGCAGTTCTCCGTTTTCTTCAAATACACCCGCGTCACCGGTTCTAAAGAAACCGTCACTGGTAAACACCTCTGCGGTTGCATCGGGTTTCTTGTAATACCCTTTCATTACATTACCGCCGCGAACCAGAATTTCGCCATTGCTCTCATCTATCTTCACTTCAACCCCTGGAAGCGGCTTTCCTACTGCGCCAAAAATAAAGTTCGATGGTTCATGACAGGTAACAGTAGCGGTTGTTTCGGTGAGACCGTACCCGTAGGTAATGAACAGGCCGCAGGCATAAAAGAATTCTTCAATTTCCTGTGAAAGGGGAGCGCCTGCACAGGGAAAAAACTTGATCTGTCCCCCAACAATGTCTCGAATTTTTTTCAACACCAGGGTATCCGCGATCTTGTAACGAAATTTCAGATAGGGGCCAATGAATTTCCTGTCTTTTTTCCTGTTGTTGTGTTTGGCACCAATTTTCACTGCCCACTTAAAGAGCTTTTTGCGGATGGGTGGAGCGGATTCAAGCCTGTTAAACACGGTGGCATAGATTTTTTCATAAAATCTTGGTACCGCGCACATAATGGTTGGTTTTGCTTCAGCGATGAATTCAATGATGTCGGCAGGATTTTCCAGGTAATAGTTTGTCATACCGCACGCCAGTACATAATACAACCAGATTCGTTCAAAGACATGACTCAGGGGAAGAAAAGATAATGATATATCTTTATCATTCGGGTCAACCAGTCGGCCGTCATGGGATTCCTTCTGAAACATCACGTTTGAATGGGTAAGCATAACCCCCTTGGGCTCTCCGGTTGTTCCAGACGTATAGATGAAAGTCAGAAGGTCTTCCAGTTTACCCTGTTCCATACGTTTATCTACTTCTTCACCGCTGGATGACTGCTGTCCTGCCTTTAGAAAATCGGAATAGTACATTACCCTGTCTGAGGGTGATATTTTTACAGAGGGTTTGAATACAATTATTTTTTCAAGGTACTTACTGTTATCCAGCAATTCTATGGCCTTGTCGTACTGGTCCTGGTCACCAACGAAAACTACTTTTATCTCGGCATCATTTATAATGTACTCGGCCTGCTTCGTGGTATTTGTGGCATATATAGGTACGGGTATGGCACGAATACAAAGTGACGCTATATCGGCGATAGTCCACTGGGGCATATTTTGTGAAAAAATACCCACGGTTTTCTGTTCCCCTATGCCGGCATCCACCAGAGCGTTGGCTATGCTTTTTACCTGGGCTCCGAATTCTTTCCAGCTGATCTCTTCCCATTTGTCAACGGGCTTGTGGCGCAGGGCCACCCTGTCGCCATATTTGGCAACCTGATCCCAGAATAACTGAGAATAGTGTGTATATCCCATAACAGACCTCTTAATTGTTTTTATTATTTTTTGATGCCTGACGTTTCCAGTTTCAGGCGTTTAGTTAATTAGACGATATCAGTAGACATGGTCTGTGAAGTGATGGTCAAGTATAATTTTCAGCGCAGGTATTCTATATTCTGCTTTTTAAAAGGTTTATTTTGCCGATTTCTCCTGCTATTACGAGTGAGTCATCATAGGAGATGACGTAATCGGGATCGGGGATAGCCTTGATCTTGGACCCCTGCTTGGTGTTGTACCGGACAAGAAGCACATCCACTCCAAAATTTGCCCTGATGCCTATCTCTTTTATGGATTTACCGATGAACATGCGTGGTGCGGGAACTTCGGTAATTGTATAGCCTTCCATAAAGTGGACACCCTGGTCGATATTGGGCATGGTAATACGTGAGGCAAATGAGGAGGTGATATCACGTCGTTCAATTTCCTTGTTGTAGGCGTCCAGTATATCCTTTCTCCACACCATACCCAGTACCCGCTTCTTGTTCTGTAAGTCAACAACGGGCATGCCCTCAAGATCATACTTTGATATAATATCGAGTACATCCTGGCAATTATCCTCCGGGGTGACGGTACTTACGTCTGTATTGGCAATGTCAGAGGCAATCAGTACATCCCGCAGTATGTCCCTTTCGAAGAGATAGTCTTTCACATCATGCATGGATATTATACCGTACAACCTTCCCCTGGAATCCAGGACAGGTGAATAGGGGTCTTTCCCCGAAATGAGATGATTGACAACCTGGTCGAATGTTGAAGTCACTGGTATTGGTTCAGCATGGGTGGTGTACACGTCCTTCACAAAAATTGATTTCATCACGTTTATTTCGGCCCCGTCCTTTATGTGAATGTTTCGCTGGACGAGTTTCAATGTATATATGGATTCCCTGGAAAACTTTTGGGATACTATGGTAGAGATTATACATACGATCATGAGGGGCAGTATGATACGGTAATCATTGGTTAGTTCGAATACGATGATAATGGCTGTTATGGGGGCGTGTGTTGTTGCCGCCACAAGTCCCCCCATGGCCACAAGGGCGTAGGCGCCGGGTGTGGTGGCGATAGTGGGAAAATAATCGTGAACGAAATAACCAAATCCCACCCCCGTCATGGCTCCCAGGAACAACGAAGGAGCGAAAATGCCACCGGAGCCGCCGGAACCCAGGGTAATGGAAGTGGCTATAATTTTCAAAAAGATAAGTATAAAAGCGATGTGCCAGATGGTGTCGCCGTGAAGGGCGTTATTTATTGAATCATAACCAACACCCATTACCTGGGGGAACATCAGTGCCATCGCGCCGACGAGAAGTCCACCGATTGCGGGTTGTAAATATTCTGGTATTTTCACTTTCTCTTCGAAAAACTCTTCTGACCAGTACAGGGTCTTGATAAACATGTACGCCACAACGGCGCAGAGGAAAGCAAGTGTGAAATAAAAGAATAATTCATAAGGACTGTTCAGGTGATAGGTGGGTACCTGGAAGGCGGCAAAATTCCCCTCGAACTGATGGGAGACTACGGTGGCCATAACCGAGGCAATAACAATGGGTGAAAATTGTGTAAATCCGAAATCACCAAGTATGATTTCAACCGCGAAAAGGGCGCCGGCTATGGGGGCGTTAAAGGCGGCCGCGATGCCTGCCGCTGCGCCGCATGCCACAAAGGTCTTCATGCGCTGGGTGGATACCCGGAAGAACTGTCCGATCGTAGATCCGAGGCTGGCACCGATCTGAACGATGGGGCCTTCCCGTCCAACCGAACCACCCGTGCCTATGGTAATGGATGAGGCTATGGCCTTGACTATGGCAACCCTCGGCCGTATGGCACCACCTTTCATGATGATGGACTGCATTACCTCCGGCACCCCGTGCCCCTTGGCTTCACGGGCCAGGAAGTAGATAAGTGGCCCCACTAAAAGTCCACCAAGTGCGGGAACAAAAAGAATTACATACCAGGGGGAGGTCATGATGTTCTGCAGCAGGTTGCCCTCTCCGCTGAAGAAAATATCAGAGACTGCCTTGATCATGGTACGGATACCGATGGCACCGAACCCGGCGAACGCGCCGATGATAAGAGCCACCATTATCATGAAGGTGTGCTCTGTCATTTTGGCCCTTTCGATTAAAGAGGCAACTCGTTTGGATAGTGTATAAAACAGGGACTTCATAGGGACATATTCTTCCAATTCTTTACTGTGCGTACATAACAGGGACAGATTTATGTCAAAGCATTAATCTGAAAAAAATAACGCGGGTTTGCGTATACAGCAGTTTTCTTCCTTTAAAACAGGTAATACGCCGAGACAACTACCCCATGGGTGAGGTCACGGGCGTCACCGGACGGATCATCAGGAATATTAGCAGTATATTCATAGACCTGTAACCGATAGCCCAGCTCTATAATAAGGTTTTGGGTTACCAGGTAACTGATTGCGGTTTCACCGTTAAACCCGAAAGAGTTTTCTGTTTCTACTGCCATGGATCCACCCGGGTCCTGTTCTATTTCAACCGAAGGTATCACGTAAAGGATGCCAAGCTGGAGACCTGCAACCAGCGAATTTGATAAAGGGTATGAAAACCCAATACCAAGTGTAGGGATACTGAGATTTGCCGTATGCGTTTCGGAATTACCAACAGGCTTAATTTCAATATCAAGTTTATAATACTGGTGCTTATAGCCGGCAATAGCCTTTATGTAGGGATTTAACCTGTGATTGACTGCAAGATCAAAATCCATTCGTCTGAGTGATGCATCAAATTCAACTTCATTCCCATTCTCTTTCCCGGTCATTTCCTGCTGGAAATAACTGAACGCCATGGCAGCCATGCCAAATGACCATTTTCCGTTGTCAGTCTGGTAGCCAAGAAGGGGACCGGCAAGGAAACCCTTGCCCGGCTCCTTATCAATTGATTCGAGGGTAGGAATGGTTTTTTTCATTCTCTTCTCGTACTGGTTGATCACCCCCGATTCCCAGAAGGCGAACCAGCTTTTGGCACCGGCGATGAAGGTGCCCGCGTGTGCCCCCGCGGTTGACATGAAGAATATAAAAATAATGATACAGGGTAAAAATATTCTTGTCATAGAAGGTTACCTCTTCTTGATAAGTAAATAAACAATTCATCCATATGATGACACACTGCGGGCAATCCGCAAGTAAAAAATCATTGAGATGGGAACACAAAAGGTGAAATGGACTATCCGGATATGTATATTGTCAGGTGGAGCGTTTTACTGCCAGGTGGCATGAAAAGTACATATGGTGGCTATGGGGATATAAGGGTATGAAGAAGACGACAATTTTGACAATCGAAGACGAGAAGGTATTCAGGGAAACTGTGGCGGCCTATTTCGAATATTCAGGGTACATGGTTATACAGGCTGGTTCCGGCAAAGAGGGGTTGGATATACTTCAGAAAGAGGTTCCCGATGTGGTTCTTCTTGACCTGCGCATGCCTGATATGCATGGCCTTGAACTGCTTGAGAAGCTGACGGATAATTATAATAACCTGCCCATCATTATCGTTTCTGGTACCGGTGATGTGAAGGAGGCGATAGAGTCCCTGAAGCTGGGAGCATGGGATTTCGTGATGAAACCGATTCAGGACATGATGGTGCTTGAACATGCGGTTGAGAAGTGCGTGGAGCGGGCTCGTCTTATCGATGAACACAATAATTACCATGCCCGCCTTGAAGAAGAAATTCATACCCATACTGCAGAACTTGAAAAGCGTACCGCAGAATTAACGGAAGTAAACGAACTTCTGAAAGAAGAAGTTCGTGAGCGTATATTTGCCGAAGATGCCCTGCACAGCAGCCTTGAGCAGCTAGAACGCTCTATTGAGGGCACCATCAGTACAATATCTTTTATGGCGGAAATGCGAGATCCATATACAGGGGGACATCAGCAGCGGGTGGCCCATCTCGCGCGTGCATTAGCGGAGGAACTGGATTACCCCGATGAGCAGGTGCAGGGCATATACATCGCAGCCATGGTGCATGACATCGGGAAGATCGCTGTACCCATCGAGATCCTTTTTAAACCGGGAAGGTTGACCGACCTTGATATGCAGTACATAAGAATGCATCCCGCGGCGGGATATGACATTTTGAAGATGATTGAGTTCAGATGGCCTGTTGCCGAAATCGTGCTGCAGCATCACGAACGAATTGATGGTTCCGGATACCCGGAGGGATTGGAAGGTAAGTATATCTTATCTGAAGCGAAAATCCTGGGAGTAGCAGACGTGGTTGAATCCATAGCCACTAACAGGCCGTACAGGGGGGCCCTGGGTATGGACCTGGCTATCAATGAGATTTCAGCAAATGCAGGTGTATTATACGATGAGCGGGTGGTAGAAGCGTGCGTACGTGTTATCCAGGAGAAAGATTTCCATTTCGATATGAGCAGCCGGGCAATATTTATTGATAAACTGAAAACACGGAAGTGATTCTTACAGATACGCCGGTTCTTTCTCCGTTTCCTGCTTTGTTTTTTGATTGACATCATCATACTTATTGGCTTAGCACATAACGGTGCCAGCGAAATTAAAATACAGGGCGCCGACCGAAAAAAGGGTACCATGAAAAACTTTATAGAATATACTGATGTACACTACATAAAGGACATTACATCAAAGAGCAAGTTTGATGCAATAGAAGAGCTGGCCCGCGTCTTTGAAGGGTCTGACGTATGCTCGGATGTGGATGAGCTTGTCAGGGCACTTAAAGAAAGAGAAGAGATAATGACCACCGGCATAGGTTTTGGTATCGCTGTTCCCCATGCCAAGATACGTGCGGTTAATAAAATAGCTTTTGCCATCGGCATTTCCCGAAAGGGAATTGAGTTTGATTCAATTGACGCAAACCCGGTAAATCTTATAATACTGGTTGCCGCGGGTGAACGGCAGCACAAGGAATACCTGAAACTTCTCTCCCAGATCATGGGACTGCTCAGGGATGAAAATGTCCGGAAACAGGTTATCAGGGCGAAGAAACCTGAGAAGATCCTGGAAATATTGAATAAATAATAATTTAGAAGATGAAGGAGCAGATAGATTCCTACCTGAGTTTTTTTTCCAACCTCAGACAATGGATACAGAATTCCTACCTTGAGTCGGACATCTCGCGATACGTGGCACAGATTTTTTTTGCCATGATACTCGGTGTTCTGGCAGGGCTTGGAGCGGTGCTTTTTCATTTCCTGCTGGAATTCATGCGTGTACTCTTTGATCCGGGTCACAAGGGGGTGAAATCCGGGATCAGCAGGGACATGGTGTTTCTTGTTCCGGTTGCCGGGGCTGTAATCATAAGCGTAACTACCTGGATGTTTCCCGCCCTTTCCCGTGAAAGAGGGGTGGTGAATGTCATCAAATCCCTTATCATCAAAAAGGGTTTTATCCCACTCAAGGTAACTCTCTTTCATCTTTTTAATTCCATTATCACCATTGGTACCGGTATACCCCTTGGCCCGGAAGGGCCGGCAGCCAAGATGGGCAGCGGTATCGGGTCATTCATGTCGCAGGTGTTTCGGCTGAAAAGTGATAACATGAAGATGTATACTGCCGCGGGTGCCGCCGCGGCCATTTCAGCTGTATTTAATGCTCCCATCGCGGGGGTGTTTTTCGGTATAGAAGTTATACTGTTAAACGACCTGAAAAACGAGGCGTTGAGTTCACTCATCATCTCATCGGTGGTGGCGGATATCATTTCGCGGGGTGTTCTGGGAAATGAAGCCCTTTTCAAGATACCGCAATATACCCTCGAGGTGGCCCCCAATTTTCCCTACTTCCTCTTACTTGGAATTGCCTGTGGTATTCTTTCCATGTTGTTTTTTATCTTCTCCCGCTGGATGAAGAAGTTGTTTGATCCGGGATTAAAGGTGCGCAATATCTACGTCCGCCTGATACCCATCGCGCTTCTTTTCGGCGTTGTGCTGATCAAGTACAGCGAGCTGTACGGCACAGGATACAGTACTATAAACAGTATTCTTAATTACGAGTTTACCATAACTACTGTAATCGTGCTGCTGGTTTTGAAAATAATATTTCTGGCCGCCTTCATCAACGCCGGTGCCTACGGGGGACTGTTTGCCCCCTCTCTTGGAATCGGTGTGATGTCCGGTTTTATCTTCGCCTCGATGTTGAACTACCTGCTCAACCTGTCCCTTGACCCGGTGGTTTTTGCCCTGGTGGCCATGGGTGGACTGCTGGCGGGGATAAACTCCATACCACTTACCTCTATCATGCTGGTGTTTGAGCTTACAGGCGACTACCGGCTTGTCCTCCCCCTGATGCTGGTAAGCATTATGGCATACATCGTGGTGGTGTATGTGAATAAGGGTACAATATACGCATCAGAGTTGATGGAAGAGGGAATAGATGTCAGCATGATGGGTGAGGTTGACCTTCTGGGGCAGGTGAAGGTGAGAGACCTGATGAAAAAGGACTACGAGACAGTGAGCTACCGTGTTCCCTTCCAGGGCCTGCTGCAGGAGCTTCTCCGTTCAAGGTATGGGGACGTGTGCGTGGTTGATGACAGGCAGCGATTGATGGGTGTGGTTTCACTGAAAGAGGTGCGGCAGGCGCTTATCAACAACGAGCTGGTTGACCTGCTGATTGCCGGTGATCTCATCATTACCATACCGGCGGTAACCGCCGATGACCAGGTATCCGTGGCCGTTCAGAAAATCGAAAAATACGATATAGAAAATATACCGGTAGTGGCAGAGGACGGGTATACTATCATAGGCATGCTGCGTCACCAGGATATTCTGCAGGCATACAGCACCCTCCTTGAAGCATGGGAAACGGACAAGTTCTTGTCTTCGTATTCCTTTGACAGGAAGAAGGATACATAGCACCACCGGGGCACAGAGTTACAGAGAACGTGTTCTTTTTTCCAGATTTACTTGACTTTTAGACAAACTCCAAAATACATCAAACTATACACGGCGTCCACGGGGCGCGGGTATGTTAATTTATGAAGTTGGGTAACGGGGTATTTGTATGGCAGAACGAGAGTATAACTTTACCGGGATTGAAAAGAAATGGCAGGAAAAGTGGGACAGTGAAGAGGTTTTCGCCAGTGAGCGTGATGATGACCGTGAGAAGTATTACCTGCTGGAGATGTTTCCCTATCCTTCGGGAAGAATACACATGGGACATGTGCGGAATTATACCATCGGTGACCTCATGGCCAGGTACTGGAGAATGCGCGGCTATAACGTCCTCCATCCCATGGGGTGGGACTCCTTCGGGCTTCCCGCGGAGAACGCTGCCATAAAGAACAACATTCCCCCGAAAAAATGGACTGAAGAAAATATTGAACATATGCGTGAGCAGTTTAAAAAACTGGGATTTTCATATGACTGGAACCGTGAGATTGCCACCCATACAAAAGAATATTACAGGTGGAACCAGTACGTGTTCGGCAAGATGTTCGAGAAGGGGCTGGCCTACAAGAAGAAGGCTCCCGTAAACTGGTGTGAAACCTGTAACACGGTGCTTGCCAATGAGCAGGTGGAAAACGGCCTGTGCTGGCGATGTGAGACACAGGTGAACCAGAAAGAACTGAGCCAGTGGTTTTACAAGATCACCGATTACGCCGATGACCTGCTGGAGGGAACTGAAACCCTTAAAGAGGGCTGGCCTGAGCGTGTGCTTACCATGCAGAAGAACTGGATCGGAAGATCAACCGGGCTTGAGATTATATTTAAGCTGGAGACAGGTGAGGATTTCCCCATCTTTACCACCAGGCCGGACACGGTGTACGGGGTTACCTTCATGGTGATCGCCCCCGAGCATCCCTTTCTTGACCGGGTGACCGATCCCAAAGTGCGTGAATATATTGAAGATGCCAGGGCGCAGTCACTTGTTGACCGTGTCTCAGAAGAGAAAGAAAAGGAGGGGATGGACACGGGACTAAAAGTGATCAACCCCTTTAACGGTGACCGGGTGCCCCTGTACGTGGGCAACTTCGTGCTGATGGAATACGGAACCGGCGCCATCATGGCGGTGCCTGCCCATGATACCCGTGACTTCGCATTCGCGAAAAAATACGGTATACCCATCAAGATCGTCATAGATAATCCCGATGAGCCGCTGGATGCTGCAACGATGCCCGATGCTTACGTGGAGAAGGGTATCTGCGTGAACTCGGGTCCTTTTGACGGTATAGACAACGTGACAGCCATGGAGAAGATATCTGATCATGCCGAGAAGGAAGGATTCGCCAGCCGTAAGGTACAGTACCGTATCAGGGACTGGCTGATATCCAGGCAGCGGTACTGGGGCTGTCCTATCCCTGTGGTGTATTGTGAAAAGTGCGGCGCGATGCCGGTACCTGAAGACCAGCTTCCGGTAGAACTGCCCACCGAGGTTGACTTTCACGGGGACTCACGTTCCCCCATGGTAACCATGGATGAATTCATTAATACAACATGCCCCAAATGCGGCGGTGCGGCCACCCGCGAGACAGACACCATGGACACCTTCGTGGATTCGTCATGGTATTTCGCGAAGTTCACCTCGCCAAAATCAAAAGAGATATTCGACTTTGACGAGGTTGATTACTGGATGCCGGTTGACCAGTACATCGGCGGTATTGAGCACGCGGTGCTGCACCTGTTGTATGCCCGGTTCTACACCAGGGTGCTCAATGACCTTGGCCTGGTAAAGTGCAGGGAACCCTTCAAGAAACTGCTTACCCAGGGAATGGTGATCAAGGACGGGGCCAAGATGAGCAAGTCAAAGGGGAACGTGGTTGATCCCGATGAGATTATCAGTATGTACGGTGCCGATACCGTCCGCCTGTTCATGCTGTTCGCTTCTCCGCCGGACAAGGATCTTGACTGGTCAGAGAAGGGAGTGGAGGGGTGCTTCAGGTTCGTAAACCGGGTATGGAGAATACTGCAGAAATACAGTGAACTGTATACCCCCGGTTATTCCTTTGACGGGGTAACCCTGGAGGGTGATCTGAAAAAACTCCGTTCTGAACTTCACCGGACGGTGATGGTGGTTACCCGTGATATAGCCGAGCGGATGCAGTATAATACCGCCATCGCCCGAATGATGGAACTGGTAAACGCGCTCTACCAGCTGGATGAAAAACCTGCCCAAAGCGAGGAAGGACGGCTGGTGATATCTGAGCTTTTTGAAAAACTGGTGCTCATGCTTGCCCCCTTCGTGCCCCACGTGGCAGACGAGATGTGGGAGATGCTTGGCAATTCAGGATTGTTGATTGACCATACATGGCCGGATTACCTCGAAGAGCTGACCGTTAAAGACGAGATAGAGGTGGTATTCCAGGTGAACGGAAAGATACGTTCAAAGGCCATGGTAGCAGCAGACACGGGTAAGGATGACCTGGAAAAGATGGCACTTGCGGATGAGCGGGTGAAAGATTTTACCGATGGAAAGGACATCAAGAAGGTGATCGTGGTGCCCGGAAAGCTGGTAAACGTGGTGGCCGTGTAAAAACGGTCACAGCATTTTAAGCTCCACCAGGGCACTGAATACGCAGATGAGTCCCGCGGTAATGCGGACAGCGGCATCAAAGAGGATGGCAATTTTTCGTCCCCGGGGGCTCATCTCTTCCATTCCCTGTAGAAACAGTCCCCCCATTTTATGGGGATACAGCAGTACGAAAGGCCCCGTGAATACCACCACCAGCCCGATAATAAAGATGATGGTTTCAAACCGTGCCCCGTTGTAAATGGTAAGGGGAAACCCCGCCGCCATAAGCAGTATGCCGTAGAGAAAGAACAGCCTGTGGGTTACCCAGTATCTCCATATCTTCATCATTACCGAGGGCAGCAGCAGTTCAACCAGTCCCACCGTCGCAACGAAGATCCCAAATACCAGCACGTAGATTGTCAGCATTACATACGCTCCATAAAAGTTAGTGTAACAGTATAATATATATATGCCGGTAGTATATCATTCGTCAAGCCTTCGTGTAAAAATATTTTGGATCATTCAGGAATATTGGGAAACTATTATACGGCTCTAAAGACATGAAACCGCCCGCTTCACTCGACGCTGTGCCGGGAGAAGCCGAAGCATACACACAGATTAACACAGATGATTTTTTTATGTTGCGCGAATCTCCCGGTAATTAATATAGTATGTTATACTATATTTGTAGCGAAGGATAATATCTTAATCTTCACGGAAAGGTTTAGAAACAGGATAGTGAAACCGTGAGCAGGAGAGTTGGTGATGGCGGTTAAAAAGATATCGAAGAAAGAAACAGTGAAGAAGAAAGCCGCACAGGTGATATTTGCAGATACACTTCCCGGGATCGACGCTGCGGTACACCAGGTGTTTAACCATTTCGGCGGTGCGAAGAAACTTTTGAAAAAGAGCGGTGACATGTACCTGAAGGTGAACGCCATTGACCTGAAGATGTACAGCTACACCGACCCCCGGGTGATGCGCGGGGTTATACAGTATTTCAAAAACGGGGGAGCCAGGAATATATACGTGATCGAGAACTGTACCCAGGGTAATTTTACCCGCCTGGTGTTCAAGTCAACCGGCATGGAACAGGTGTGCAGGGAAACGGGTGCCATACCCGTGTACCTTGATGAAACTGACTCGGTGCCGGTGTACCTGGAAGGGGTGGAACAGTTCATCGATATCTCGTCTTTCGTATACCAGAAGCTCATACTTGAAGGGGAGGAGAACCTGTATGTGTCCCTGCCCAAGCTGAAGACCCACTCCATGACAGAGGTAACCCTTTCCATAAAGAACCAGTTCGGGCTGGTGCACCAGTTCAGCCGTATTGCCGATCACAACTTCAGGCTGCATCAGAAGTTCGCCGACATCTACCAGGTGATACGGCCGGATTTTGTCGTGATTGACGGGCTGGTGGCCACCAACCACGGGCATTACATTGCAGGAAAGAACATAGATGAATGTATCGTTCCAATGAACTGCCTCATCGGCGGGCCCGACCCCATGGCGGTTGATGTTGTGGGGGCATCTTTCATCGGGTATCCTCTTAAAAATGTAAAACACCTTACCCTTGCCGCGCAGAAGAACCTCGGGGAGAGCAGGCTTTCCAGCATAGAGATAGTGAACAAAGACATATACAACAAGCGAAAGAAAAAGCTTACACATGAACTGCTTGACAGGTATCCCCCTGACGTGAAGATACTTCGGGGAAAGGAACGCTGCTGCAGGGAGGGCTGCAGAAGGAATACTGAAACCTGCATGGAGGTATTCCACTCGGATTTCGACGGCAGGGGGGGCTTTACCGTGCTGATGGGAAAGGGTATTGACCCAAAAGAGGTGGCGAAGGTAACCGGCCCGGTACATATTGCCGGCAGCTGTGCCATACAGGATTACGGCATGGAGATACAAAAGCGGGCGGGAAAAAACCTGGTAACCATGAGCCATGGGTGCAACAACCTGGCGGAGACCATTCACGGGCTGACAAAACAGATGAAGGTGAGCACTCTGGACCTTGCAGGGGTGAACCCCTTTTCATCACTGGCCAGTCTCATACAGGCAAAGCTGCATGGGACGAAGGCAAATATACCACCTGTTTTTTGAAATAATATCAGGAATGCTGTGAGAGCCAGGACAGAAGCTGGCTGGTAATAATGGCAAGATGATGGGGGGCGGTGAGTGAATGGTCGCCGTCTTCGATGATATGCAGTTTTTTGTCACCACCCGCCTTTTCTAATATGAGATACGCGTTTTTCGGGTCAACCACCTCGTCCATCCCCCCGTGGATTACCAGGAGGGGGGTGGTTATGCGGCGAAGCCTTGATTTTATATCCACATCTGCAAGTTCTTTCAGTGACCGGTTGGTAATGGAAAATTCTCCGGCTGAAAGGGATCCTTCATCCGGAAGCTCTTCAGCGGCCTTTCCCCCAGTGAGGAGCATGGCCAGGCCCTTCAGGTCAACCGGTGTGGCCAGCAGGGTGAGACTGCCCAGATGCAGGTCAGTGCCGGTTGCCAGCCACAGTGAGGCGGCTCCACCCATGCTTGAACCGAAAAGATGCAGGGGGAGTGACCATTTCTGCGCGGCAAAGAGGCACGCGTCGTGCAAATCAGCAACCGTATCATCAAGTGTTATTTGCAGGGGGTTACCGGTGGTGTAATCCGCCGTATAGCCGTAACTGAAGGTAAGAAGAATGAACCCCCCTTCCACGATGTCTTTGGCCATGGTATTAATCTTGTAGGCGTCTTTAGATGAGAAAAGTCCATGGCTGTAGACTATAACTCCCCCGGGGGTTGCGGACGGGGAAAAGATCCGTCCATCCAGAAAACGGTTGTTTCGGGCGGGAATGCGGATGTTTTCAATTTTCATAAAGTACAGTTCACCTGGTTTTTTTTAACCTGATACCGGGTTCAAAATAGCCGTCGCATGTATTACCGTCAATGACAATTGACCCGGGGTCAAGTACCAGGGTTCTGTTCTTTCCGGAACCCTTAATTTCAGTTTTAAATGTAAAATGAGAAGACTTGATTTTTGTAAAACCCCTTCGGGTGTCTGGGTGATATACCCTCTTTTCGTTTTTCATCTCGTAGAGGTTTATTCTCAGGGTGTGATCGTCTTCCACGGTATAAACCCCCTTGAAGATGAGGGCGTTGATTTTAAGGTAGAGTATACACACGGCGCGGTAATTTTTGTAAAACCTGAATTCGTAGCCGTAAGGCCCCGTGTAAAGTAATTTCCACCGGCCATGCAGGGATTTCACCGTGGCCGGTGTGCCTGCCAGTGAAAAGGAAAAAAGAATAAGTATGGCCGAAATGGTAAAAATTCGTTTCATAAACCGCGCATGTTAGAACTTATTGCTCAACAGGTTGAAATGACCGGGCATGAATCTTTTTTATTATTTCACCGGAAACCTCTTCGAGGTTCTGACAACCGGTAAGAATCATGGCCTTGGCAAGTCCCCGCTTAATTGTGTTGAGGTAGAAGGCCACACCCTGCGCTCCCATGCCCACTGCTGAAACGGCCACGGGTCGTCCGATGAGCACGTGGTCGGCTCCAAGGGCAAGGGCCTTGATGATGTCAACCCCTGTTCGAAATCCGCCGTCTATGATGATGCGAACGTATCCGCCAACTTCGCGTACGATCTCTTCCAGTACATCCATTGTGCCCACCATCTCGTCAAGCACCCGTCCACCGTGATTGGATATGATGATGGCATGTGCCCCCGCCTCTACGGCCAGCACCGCGTCTTTCACGTTCATGATTCCCTTGAGCACAAAGGGAAGTGTTGTGGTGGAGATAAGGTATTGCAGTTCCTCCAGGCTTTTTGGCCCCACCGCCTGGTTTTTCATGGCCATGGTCTTAAAAACCACGGCATCAATATCCATCCCCACTGCCACGGCTCCAGCCTTCTCGGCTGCCTTGATACGGGTTATGATGGCATCGTTATCACTCCTGGGTTTGAAGATGGGTACTCCCAGGCCGTTATGCTCTTCAAGTGCCTGCAGCCCGATCTTGTACTTGCCGGGTGTTGCCCCGTCCCCCACAAAGGCAAGGGAACCGGCCTCCATGCAGCCTTTTACCACCGCCCGGTTGTATTCCAGTTCGTCAATGGCCCCACCCATGTTGGTGACAGCCCCGGTAATGGGGGCCACCATAACCGGTAATGACAGGGGCATGCCGAAAAAGGATGACCCGGTATCGGGATCAGATACTGAGTGAATAAGACGGGTATTTATTTTATAGTTGTGCAGTGCTTCGATGTTGCGCCTGAAGGAAGCCCCGGTGCCCGTTCCTCCCATGCCGGGAACCCCTGTTGGACAATCTCGGCCGTTACAGTTCTTACACGCGTAACAGGTTTTTTTGAGTTTTTCCCTGGCGGCCAGGCGTATCTCGTCCATGCTGATCTTGGGTTCTTCGCAGACCTGTATGGTGAGAACCTCCATGCACTGTACCACCGCGTGCTCGGCCTCTTCAACGGTCTTCCCCACGGCGATGACGTGTCCCGCCTTTTCCACGTTTGAACGAGGAGGAGTAACCCTGTCGCCGGGCTTCACGTTAAGAAAGATGTCCTTTATGCCGGGGATAGCCAGTGCTTCTTCAAGACCTGTTATTTTTTTTACCACGCCCGGCATGGTGATAATGGCCCGTTCAATACATACCCTGTCGTAGATGGGATCAAGGTTTGATGGTTCACGGCCGAGTGCAACCTCGATGGCAGCGCGGATAAGGTTTACACCCGTGGCATAGGGATAGGTATAGGCTGACATAAAGCCGCCGGAGAGCCGGGCGGCAAGTTCGCCGATTTTCGCCCCATGGGGGGTGATCTTTATGTCCCCCTTAGCGCACCCGGTTGTGATGCCAAGGGCGTGTATACCTTTTTTCATTATTTCAATGCCGGTCTGCTGCAGTGCCGGGTCAAGGTGAGATGGCATGGTATGCCCCGTCTCAATAAAATACGGGGGATACTCAATGATGCGGTCAGCAACACCGGTAATGGTAATCTCACCGTTATATATTACCGCGTCAATGGACAGTTCGGGTCCTTCCATAAATTCTTCCATGATGAGTTCGCCACTGGGAGAGGCGTTCTTGGCGAAGGAAAAAGCATCACCCAGCTGGTTCTTGTTATCTATGCGCATTACCCCGCGGGCGCCCATGTTATCGGAGGGTTTGAGTACAACCGGCAGGGCAAGGGTTTCAAAGGCTTTCTTGGCATCAGATAAAGACCATACGGGAAAGAAATCCGGGGACGGCACGCCGTGTTCACGGAAGCGTGTGCGCATCTTTATCTTGTTGGTAGCCGCCTCTGCGTCCTCAAATTTTATGCCGGGAAGGCAAAGACTGTTGGCCACCGCTGCTACCGTCATGGAGGCATCGGTGCCCACGGTGAGCACGGCACTGATGGGGGTTATATCATTCTGGGCCCTGGCCACCCGCACAGAACCTTCAATATCCCGGGTACTCATTACGATGGGAATATCCGCGTAGCGCATTCCCTGCGCGTTGGGATTGTAGTCGGTGACGATAACCTGCAATCCCATCTTTTTTGCTTCCTGTATGGCCGGAACCTGGAGCAGTCCCCCGCCGATTATCATTATGGTCTTTTTCATCTTTCTACCCCTGTGTAAAAACTGGCGAGCGTGGGCGTGATTATGTCTCTAAAAAAACATTGCATAGTGTATACATAGTATCGGCAAAATAGTCAATAATTATTACCCGTATGAAGGAAATAATATAGTGACGAGTAACGGCGGGAGTCACCTGGTACTCGTTGCCCGTCACTAATGGGAGTGATTTAAATTCCGGGTTACATTCATGTGACCCATGATATAATCAGTCT
>CAZAOK010000004.1:0-80113 GCA_964486725.1 uncultured Leptospiraceae bacterium | reverse complement strand
ATTCACTATTCACTATTCACTATTCACTATTCACTATTCACTATTCACTATTCACTATTCACGAATCATCCGTATGATATTATAAACTTTTTTGTGTGGTTGTATTTTTTCATTAAAATTGCTTGCGGTAATTGTTGCCGGGATATTACAACATATACAAGAAAAACATTATGGTATAATGGAGAATTCCCTATGACTGAAAAGACATTACCTCCGAAAATAATTTCGCAGTTGCTGGTTGCCCAGAAAAATGAGATCACTGAATATCATATTTATGACAGGCTCTCATCCACTATCAAGGACCGTGAGAATGGCAAGATACTTAAGCATATATCTGATGATGAGTTACGACATTACAATTACTGGAAATCGTTTACTAACAGGGATGTATCTCCCAATCGTGTCAAGCTGTGGTATTACGTCTTCATTTCAAGGATATTCGGCATAACCTTCGGACTCAAGCTCATGGAACGTGGTGAAGACAGGGCCCAGGTTAGTTATGACAGGCTTGCCGAAAGCATCCCCGGCGCGCGAAATATTTCAAAAGAAGAGCATTCGCATGAAGAAAAACTGCTGGGCATGATAAAGGAAGAGCGCCTGAATTATGCCGGATCAATCGTTCTTGGATTAAATGACGCGCTGGTCGAGCTCACCGGTGCCCTGGCGGGACTCAGTTTCGCACTTCAGAAGACCGATCTTATCGCGGTTGCGGGCCTGATTACCGGTATCGCCGCGTCATTATCCATGGCGGCATCAGAATATCTCTCAAAGAAAACGGAGGGGGACACGGATAATGCCCTGAAATCCTCGCTATATACCGGTATTGCCTATATCGTGACGGTTGTAATACTGGTTTTACCATATTTTCTGCTTGATCATTATCTTGTATGTCTCGCGTTTACCCTGATAGCAGCACTGTTGATAATATTCCTGTTTAATTACTATATCTCTGTTGCCCAGGAACTGAATTTCAGGCACCGGTTTTTTGAGATGGCCGGAATCAGTATGGGGGTTGCCCTGTTGTCATTTGGGATCGGATTCCTGGTGCGGACATTCCTTGGAGTTGATGTATAAAGGAAAAGGATAGCTCAAACCTTACAAGAGAAACAGCCAGAACACAAAGGGAGCGAAGACGGCCGTGGTAATCCCACTGCCTGCTTCGCCCCCCTGTTGATATAACACTGCTTTACAGTTGCCACCCAGCACCTATAAAGACAGGAAATTAAGGTCAATTATCTGTGGAAGTTCACTTAGCTTGTTTAGAAAATCCTGCGAGAGGTCTTCATCAAGTTCCAGGATCACAAGGGCTTCCCCTCCTCTTTTTGTCCTGGCGAGATGCAGGTTGGCTATATTCACATTTCTTTCTCCCAGGAATGTTCCGATTGATCCGATAACATTGGGAACATCATTATTATGCATCACAAGCATTTTTCCCGTGGGGATAAAATCTACCAGGTAATCATCATATTTAACGATCCATGGTTGCCTGCCGATTACGGTACCCCATAGTTCATTTGTCCCATTCTCGCCTTCCACCTTGACTGTTACAAGATGGGTATAATCTTTGACCTCAGAATCATCACCTGTCTGAACTTTAATACCCCTTTCCTTCGCCAGTATGGGCGCATTTACATAATTCACATTCCAGTCTACGAAAGGATCAATAAGCCCTTTCAGGTAAGCTGACGTTACAGGCTCCAGGTTGTAATCGCCGAATTCACCTGAATAATAGATCTGCACACTTTTAACCCTTCCTTTGAGTATCGCACCCTGAAAATATCCCATTTTTTCAACCAGGTTGATAAAAGGTTTAAGCGCGTTATATTCGGCCATATCAAGTGAAGCGAAATTCACACTGCTTCTGGCGATGCCGGTTTGCAGGTATTCCATTATATTCTGTGCCGCTTCAACAGCTACGGAAACCTGCGCTTCCTTTGTGGAAGCACCAAGATGTGGAGTGAGTACAACATTTTCAAGTTCATGAAAAGGAGGTATATTTTTTGGGGGCTCTTCGGTAAACACATCAAGGGCGGCACCCGCGATCTTTCCTTCCTTTAGTGCATCATACAGATCATTCTCATTGTAGATACCACCACGCGCGCAGTTAATAAGCCGTACTGTTGGTTTTAATTTCGGAAATACATCTTTGTTAATAAGATCTCTTGTCTGATCGGTAAGAGGTGTATGAACAGTTATATAGTCAGCCAGTTTCCATACTTCTTCAAGGGTGACCACTTCAACTTCGAACTCACGAACTTTTTCAGTTGGAATATATGGATCATAACCGATAACCCTCATACCAAGTCCCCTGCATTTTCGCGCCACTTCCATACCAATTCGACCAAGACCTATAACAGCCACGGTTTTTCCCTTGAGTTCCACTCCTTCCATCTTCTTTTTTTCCCATTTTTGCTGCTTCATGCTGGCATCAGCCTGTGGGATATTACGCGATATGGCAAAAATCATACCAACCGCCTGCTCAGCGGTTGACACTGTATTCCCACCGGGAGTATTCATTACCACCACACCCTTTTCGGTAGCTTTTGGAATATCAACATTGTCAAGACCGATACCAGCCCTGGCAACTACTTCAAGTTTTTCACTGGCATTTATAATTTCTTCGGTTACTTTTGTTGCTGAACGAATAATAAGGGCGTGAGCGTCCTTAATCTGTTTTTTTAATTCCTCCACATCACAATCAGTTTTGTACACTACTTCAAATGATCCGTTTTTTTCGAGTAAATCAAGACCTTCCTGAGCGATTTTATCGCTGATAAGTATTTTTTTCTTCATCAATTCGTCCCCCTGGGTTATGTAGACCTTTTGGAAATTCCGTATGTTTTATGTTTTATTAGTGTTACATACTAATCGTATTACTTTACGCAGATCGAATTGTCCTTGTCAAGAAACTTGACAAAATATAGAATATAATTTCCACCAGATTGCAAATCAAAGATTAAAAATACTTAAGGGGCATACAACAGGATGAAAGTGTTTATTACCGGTGGTGCCGGATTTATAGGATCACATATCGCTGAAGAATACCTATTGAAAGACCATCAGGTAACCGTGTATGACAATTTTTCCACGGGTAAAATGGAAAATTTACAATTTGCCACCAAAAATAATAAATTAGACATCATCGAAGGTGACATCAGGGATTATCCCCTGCTTGAAAAGGCCATAGCCGGTCATGATATAATTTTTCACCAGGCCGCAATCGCGTCAGTACAGCAATCCATCGATAATCCCAGGGCAACCTTTGAGGTCAACGCGGGTGGCACATTAAATGTTCTGGAATCGGCAAGAAAACATAAGGCTAAAAAAGTCATTTTCGCGTGCTCAGCCGCCATATTCGGTGATCATCCCGAACTGCCCAAAAGCGAAGTTTCACCTGTCAAACCCATATCTCCCTATGGGGCTGATAAGTATATCTCTGAGACATATCTCAGGCTACATAGCGAACTGTACGGTATTCCAACTGTAGCTCTCCGGTACTTTAATGTATTCGGCCCACGCCAGGACCCATCATCGCCATACTCGGGGGTTATATCCATTTTCACTACAAGGATTAAAGCAAATCAACCAGTAACCGTTTTCGGAGATGGTAATCAGTACAGGGATTTTATATTCGTGAAAGACGTGGTACAGGCGAATATACTCGCAGCAGAAAGGAACAGCACCGGCTTTGAAAATTATAACGTGGGATACGGGAAGGCCACCTCGCTAAATGACCTTCTGGAAATGCTAAAACAAATATATGACAAAGAAATATCCATAAAATACCACGCACCCCGCCAGGGGGATATACGGGAATCTGTATCAGATAACAGAAAATTGCGTGATAAGCTCGGTTTTGTTCCCAGGTTTACCGTTAAGGAAGGACTGGAGGAGTTAGCCCGGTCTCTCTAGTATGCTTTAAAAATGATTACCACGATATCAGATTCGGGGGAAGAAAGTCCTATGAATGATTTGAATTCCTCCTGTATCTTCGCGCTGATATCCGTTGGCTTATCCATGCGGTTTTCCTTGATTATTCTCCGTAAGCGGTCAATCCCGAAAGCTTCTCCCCTTGGGTTCTTTGAACTGGTTAATGCCTTGGAATACACTACACCAATATCACCACGTAATATATTTGTTCGTCCCATACCATAATTTGCCGCGGGATCATAGCCAAGGGGGATACCCTCGGTATCAAGAGAATCAAAATCATTTTTGTCTATCCTGAAAAGTTCCATTGGAGGAAAGCCGGCGTTTGTATAAATCAAACGCATTGACCGTACATCAAAATAATAATAGAAGGAAGTAACGAACCCACCTTTTCCGCTGGTATATTCGTAAAGAACCCTGTTTAATTTCTGAACGACATGGTAGGTGGAATGACTCTCATTGATGCATGTCTGAAATGCTGAACGAAGTATTACAGAGTATAAAGCGCTGTTAACTCCGAGTCCCGAGATATCCGTTGCGATAGCTCCCACTCCCTGCGTTCCGGGACGGATAAAATCAAAATAATCAATCCCCTCTCCCTGGCGTGGTATGTAAAAGACACCAAATTTTATACCTAACAGGTTTGGCAATGTAGTTGGTACTGATTTTGAAAGTATATCTGAAGAAAGTGATATCGTCCTCTGGATCAACTGCTCCTGCTTGGACTCCTGGTACGTTATCGCGTTTGAGATGTTAAGACTGCTCTCAGAGGCAAAATAGTCCAGCATCTCCAGCTCGTCAGGTTTGAATGACGCGAGCGAATCCTTTTCACCAAGGCACATCAACCCAATTACACGCCTGCCGTGATAAATGGGTATTACTACCTGGATCTGGTTTTCAGAATAAAATGTAATAAAATCATCCTGGATATCAGTAAAACTTCTTTCATCCTTATATACACGGTCAACAGAAAGGATTTCCTGGTTCCTGACAAACCACCGTATAATTGAAGAATTTCTCTGCAGAACGGGTGCAGGTGGTTCTTCACCGATATGATAAAAGAGTTCGTAATTTCTTGTTTCGTTACTATACATGATAAAAAATGCATTCTTCAGAAACAAAACATCCACCAGGGTATCAACGGTTCGCTTAACTATCAGGTTAAGATCACGAATTCCACCCACTTCAACCACAAAACTGTTAAGCATCGCTTCAAGTTCATACTGTTTTCTCTTGAATACCCTGTCAATTATCGGCTGTACATACACAGAAAAAATAATAAATATTACCACCATCACGGCTGCCAGCAGATATAACGGCAGATCATGCAATCCCCATAGATTCATGTCATACAATTCAATCGTTAAAAAGATAGGAACGAAAATTACCGTTGAAATAATCGCATACATTGTAGTTTTATGTATGGCCGTACGAATATCCATCATGTTGTATGAAACTATTGCGTAAAACAGAGAGGAAAGGGCAATGTAAGTAGCCAGGGAAGGCCCGAGTACATATAGATCTGAATAACCAAAAAACCTGGGTATTATAATTGAGAACACTGCGGCTATAAACATAGCAACACTTGTACCGATAAAAACAAATCTCATCTGCAAACGGTAAATTTTTACATTTGTCTTAATATATTTTCGGATAAAGTTAATTATGGCTGACAGAATATATAAGAATACACATACAAGGTATATGGTATAAAAGTACTCAAACTCTCTTACAAGTGTACCATCTTGAAAATACGCCCGTGCAATATTTAAGTCAGTAAATACGGCGATATAAGCCAGTACATATGCAGGTATCAATATTAAAATAACCATGGGAAAGGATACCTGCTTTTCTGTTTTGGGAAAAGTAAATGACATTACGAATAAACCGGAGAAGCTGAGAACAGTGCTGGCCTGGGTAAGCTTGTTTAATAATGTCAGGTGTTGTGAATCGGGCATCATGTAAGTGAGAAACATATTAAAGAGAATTCCAAACGAACACAAACCGAAATACGCATAATACCTGTTCACACGGTCACGCCAGTCTTTAACCAGAACAAAAATAATCGTGAATATAAGGAAAGCTGATGCCAGAAAAGACGCGATAAGACTTAAAGTCTGCATGTTTTCCCGCCCTGATTCAATAATTTGACAGCTAAAAATAATTGACTTGTTTATTGTCGATCATATATCATCAATTTATGAGAAATCAGCTATAATGCAACAATAAAATTTATTTTTGCATAACCAGAGTAAAACGAGGATATGATGGAACATAAACGAACCAGGATAGTAGTAGATAAAAAATTCCAGTATAGAGCTGCCATCAGGTCTGCGCTTTTACCATTTATTACCCTGTTAATTGTTTCAGCTGTATTATTTTTTTTCGCGCAGAAAAATAATTCTTACACAGAAGAAGTAGTGGATAACCAGGGGGCAATGATTGAGATGTTTCTTACCACACCTGCTCTCCATAATTCAGAAAGCTTAATTATTCAGGAAGGCGAGAAAACCTTCAAGCAAAACATCGGGATGTTAAAGGAAATCAGGTATAATAGCCAGCTGGTACTTTATTTCATCGTGATCATAACAGTTTTACAGGCGATAGTTATCTTTGCGTTCTCAATAATCAGTTCACACCGCATAACCGGCCCATTGTACGTAATGACACAATACCTGCGGGATTTAAGAAATGGCAAGAAACCAGCAATAAGACCATTAAGGGAAAAAGACAGGTTGAAGGATTTTCACAAGGAATTGATAGATACTATACATTATGCTGAACCGCACCTCCCCTTTAATAATGACAGGGATAAAGGCGACACCTGACGGGTGAAAGCCTGTACTATCTCACCTGTACCCTGATTCGCACCTTTCTTTCGGATAACCCGTCGTTTATAAGTGAGAAAGGAAATCTGATATCATCCATGGATATAATAGTTCGCTGTCCGCTGCCCACATTCTGAGTTAACGTGTTTCTTTGGGGTTGCCCTTCACCAAGCTTCTGTTGTAATTGTCGCAAGGTAGCTGCATCAGTTTCAGCGATAATATGTGAATCGGATATTTTTTTTAGCTTCACATCATGCATGCGAAGCAACCTGAGAGTATTTTCACGTCCGGTTGATGAAATAATTATGCTGTCCAGCCTTTCTGTAATCCTACTGCCCTTTTCTGCTTTTTCATCACCGGCAAAAAACACTGTACCGCTTTTCATATGATCAACTGAATCCGGGGATAGAAAAATAACACCAAACACAACTGCAATTGAAGCGGCAACAGCCGAAATGTTTGCAATCTTCCTGAAATTCTTTTTACGTGAGCCTGATTTTACTTTTGTAATAATTTCCGAAATAAATGTATCATCTTTCTTTATTTCTATTCCCTTCAGGGAAGATACCATCCCGATCATCTTCTTCAGATCATTATATTGTTTTTCACATGATTTACAATGTTCAAGATGTTCTTTTATTTCAACTTTCTCTTCAGCTGAGATTATACCATCAAAATATGCTGATAATTTTCTGAATGGAACATGCATTCTCATCATAGTAACCCCCTATGCTGCAGCCTGCTTTTCAACATTTCACGACCCCTGTGAATTCTGACCTTCACATTTGAAAGGCTGATTGATAGAATATCAGCAATATCACTGTATGACTCCCCTTCAAGGTCCCGAAGAACGAGTATATCACGATAATCTTCCGGCAACTTCTGTAATTCTTCCATTACGATCCTCAGTGAGTCCCTGGCTATAACTTCCCGCTCAGGATTTTGACGGGCATCAGTCAGCTGTAATTCATATTCAGAGTCTGAGCCAGTCCGCTGTATTGGCACTTCCCGGTATCGCCTCTTTTTTCGCTTATAATTTTTACAGTAGTTAATGGCGATACTATACAGCCACGTAGAAAATTTTGATTCTCTCCTGAATGTATGCAACGATTCCATGGTCAGAACGAAAATCTCCTGTGTAATATCGAGAGCTTCATCATAGTCTGGTATTCTGGAATACACATACCTGAAAATCCTGTCTTGATACTTCTTAACCAGTATTTCATAAGAATTTAGATTACCAGAAAGAACCCTGTCAATTGTTTCGATATCATTTATATCTGACATGCACTCCACCAATGGGTTACGTTTTTTTTCCAAAAAGTAATTTGTTTTTGTTTCATGGAACAATTTTAATGAAACGTCTTTTCCCTACCTTGATAATTGATTCCGAATCAAATGACATCTCCAGGTCTTCATCTGTTATTTTCTCACCATCTATGGATACACCACCACCCTTGATAAGCCGCCTTGCTTCACCATTACTTTTTGCCATACCGGTTAGAACCAGCAGTTTTATAATCCATATTTTTCCATCTGACAGTTCATCTTCAGGGATAGCATATTCATCAATATCATCGGGAACATCCTTATTTACGAATATTCTGTTGAATTCGGCTTCCGCATTATTCGCAGCCTCTTCATCATGAAATTGTTTGCAAATTTCTTTTGCGAGTTTTACTTTCACGTCCCGGGGATGCAATTCTCCTGCTTCCAGCCCTTTTCTGGACTCATTAATCTGCTCCCGTGGCACATCAGTCACCAGTTCATAATAAAGGAACATGACTTCATCTGAGATTGACATTACTTTGCCAAATATTTCACGGGGTGATTCTTCTATTCCAATATAGTTATTCAATGACTTACTCATTTTCTGCACACCATCAAGACCCACAAGTAACGGAACTGTCATTATGACCTGCGGTTCCTGTCCATATTCACGTTGCAAGTCACGCCCCACCAGGAGATTAAATTTCTGATCAGTACCTCCCAGCTCAATATCAGCTTTCAAGGCTACTGAATCATATCCCTGCACAAGGGGATACATGAATTCAAGTATTGAAATTGGTTTATTATCCTTATATCGATTGGAAAAATCATCCCTTTCAAGCATTCGTGCCACATTATAACGGGCAGTCAAATCCAGAACATCCGCGAATGTCATTGATTGACACCAGGATGAGTTAAACACGATTTTTGTCTTTTCGTTATCAAGGATGCGGAATACCTGTTTTTTATATGTTTCAGCATTCTCCATCACTTCTTCCCTTGTTAACCGATTCCTTGTTTCAGATTTTCCAGATGGATCTCCGATCATACCGGTAAAATCACCAATCAGAAAATATACCATATGGCCCATGTCCTGAAAATGTCGCATTTTTCTTAAAAGCACGGTATGCCCCAGGTGTATATCAGGAGCAGTTGGATCAAATCCTGCCTTTACTATAAGAGGTTTGTTTTCTTTTTCTGAACGGTCAAGCTTGGATGTAAATTCATCAAGTGGAATGATTTCTTCAGTTCCCCGTTTTAGTAATTCGATATTATTTGTAATCATTTTGTACCTGCCCAAAACATAAGTATATCATGTATGTCTTAATTTTCACATACGAACACAGCAGATTAAACAGGGTTGTCAACTGTTATTGATCCGCGAAAGCGCGATTTACAATAAATTCATAATAAGAATGAAACAGGTATGCTTTGTATCATCGATACATTAAGACAACCGCATGTGCCGCGATACCCTCTTCTCTACCAATAAACCCGAGTTTTTCAGTTGTAGTAGCTTTAATTGAGATTAAACGGGGATCAGAAAGATTAAGTGCTGATGACAAGCATAGACGCATTTTCTCCGCATGCGGCATTATTATCGGATTCTCACATGCAAGTGTTACATCAATATTAATCAGCCGCATACCATGTTCCCTGCACCTTTTCCATGCCCGGGTTAACAGTTCTATACTGGATATTCCCTTGTACACCGTGTCACTATCAGGAAACATGCTACCGATATCACCAAAACCGGCAGCACCAAGAATTGCGTCTATAATGGCATGCGTCAACACATCAGCATCAGAATGCCCCAGCAACCCCATTGGATGTTGAATATTAACTCCCCCCAGCCAAAGCTCCCGTCCTTCCCTGAAAGGGTGAACATCTACTCCTGATCCTATACGTAATCGTGTATAATCAAAAGTATCATCATTGTTTTCTATTGTCATATTAATACCCGACAGGCATTACCAGGAGGATCATAATAAAAAGTGCAATGGCCTTTATACACAAGTATAGCACAGAATCACTACTCTTACTATTCCTCAAGTTTGAAAACCTCGGAAAGTGAACTCAACTTTAATACATTCAACACCTTTGGACTCACCTTGCTGATGTTTAGTAGTTTGCCTTTTTTCTTCTGCAATTTCAAAAGGCTGATCAATACACCTACTCCAGATGAATCAATATAATCAACATTTGAGAGATCAAGATCTATATCAACATCCCTGTTCTGACCAACATCCATAAGTTTTTGCTTAAAGTTCTTTATAGACATCATCTCGATATCACCGTCAATAATGATCTCAACAGTAGTATCTTTATCCCTGATATCAATATCCATATCTTTCCCCGGTATATTTTACTAACTACAATCCCAGAATAGGTAATTATCAACTTACGCATCAAATGGTAATTTTGCTGATGTTACAAGTCAATTATAATTTTCATTAAATCGATTTGTAAATTTATTATTATTGTTCATTCAGAATCATTGAAATTTCTATACAGTCTAAGAGAACCATGATATGTGTAATTATGTTTTCTGATCAATGTTTTTTACAAACTTCACTTTCCAGCACATGCATTTCACGCAATACGATCTGGGGACTGACAGATCCATTATATTCATTAATTTCTATATTATACAAAATATCAACCAGGCTGTTAGAAATTGTACTCATGTCAATCAATTCAGCCATATTCCATCCGACTGCATCAATCGACGTGGCGTTTTTAAAGTGACATTTTATATGTTTTCTGTTTTTCCCTATTATTTTGACATCATTCACCACACAATTTCTGGAGAGAAACACAAATGGTTGATTCTGTACACCAAATGGTTCAAAGGCTGCAAGTTTATCTATAGTTTTAAAGTTTACTTCCTTTATCGGTATTTCACAATCTATCTGCCAAAGCTCTTTGGGAGTTAGATCAACCGGTACACTTGATTCAATATCACTCATTATTCTTCGTATTGTCTCCTTCTCACCACTGAAACCAAATGCCTGAGCGTGACCTCCAATCTTTAAAAAACAATTTCTGAAAGGTTCAACTATTGAAAAAAAATCAAAATTACCACTGGTCCGTCCTGATCCTTTTACAATACCTGTATCATGATTAATGGAAACAACAATAACCGGTTTATGCAGGTGATCAGCAATCCTGTTTGCCAGTAAACCAGTTAATCCTTCAGGACATTTTTCCGACTCAACATATACGATTTTGCCTTTAGAATTTATACTACCCTTTTCAATTTCATGTATAAGATTCGAAAAAAGGTCGTGAATTACTTCTTTACGATATTCGTTTAACTGTTTTATTGTCCGCAGGTTGTCCTGAATCGCTGCATCATCCCTCGAAATCAGGAAATCTGCTGTTAATTTTGTTTTGCCAAATCGACCTGGTGTATTTAGAAGTGGGGCAATATCCCAGCCAATAACTTTTGAAGAGACCATTTTATTTATGTCTTTCACAAGCATTTTCATTCCACCATGAGAGAGGCTATCGAAATTCCACAATCCCTGCTTAACAAGTATTCTGTTTTCATCATTGAGAGGCATTAAATCCGCGATAGTTCCAAGTGCCACCAGCGGAAGTGATTCTTTTATATACGCAGTAATCTTTTCAGAATTTATAAGTTGAATTTCTTTGACAAACTGTTCTATTCGCTTGATCTTTGACCCTCTTAGTGGTATACCATCAGTGCCTGTACTCAACATCTTGTCTACGTGAAGGTTTTTATTTCTAGAAGTAATCAGGGGTTGCAGGTTTTTGATATCAAATATCTCATTTTCTTTAAATTTATTTTTTATCTTTTCCACAATAGTTTCTTCAATATCAAAATAAAAAAACCGAGTCTTTTCAAACCTTTCTTCAAGATGCTTTAATAATTCATCAATATCAATCCCCAACCATTCCTTTTCAGTAACACCCCTGACAACTACAGCAGCAGTCAGCCTTTTGTTATCTTCACACAATAGCACATGTGGAATGTTATAATTACTGGAATAACTCAACACTACAGCCTGGCACAATTTAAAGGTAACACCTACTCCTGCCAGATCACTAAAGGGATACGTACAATCATTCCTGCATGGGTTAACGACAATTGCATCCGGTATCACGTTATCTGGTTGATGATGATCGCATACAATAACATCGATGCCCAATGAGCGGGCATATTCGATCTCATCAATATCACGTATTCCCGAATCCAGGGTTATGAGCAAACTGATATTCTGCGCCGCAAAGTGTTCAACAACATCCATGGATAAACCATACTTTTCATCATCAACCGGATACCGGTATATACTCTTCACCTGCAACCTGTCAAAGAGAGTCACCATGAGTGAAAGAGATGTTAATCCATCAAGATCTGAATCAGAATAAATTCCTACCAGCTCACTATTGTCGACAACTTGCCTGATTCTTGCAACTGCCAGTTCCATATCACGCAGTAGATACGGGCTATGCAAATTACTCAATCGTGGATTCAGAAAATCCATGGCATCATCAGCATTAACAATGCCACGCGCGCACAGTAGATGCGCGATAAATTCATCAATATCAAGTTCAGCGCGAAGCCTGTCTGCAGCATGATTATCAATTTGTACAAAATGCCAGTTTTCTTTCATGTTATGTCACATTAATTATGGTATTTGAGAACCAAATAATATATACTACAATTCTATGTTATAGATTGAGAAGCCTTTTTCGCAAGGTAATCAGCTTTATCGTTCAAGTTTCGGGTAACATGTTCAATTTTACAATTATTGATCTGCTTTTTCAATCGCTGTACCTCTTCATATAATTGCACAATATTTTTATTTGAAACCTTGTATTCACCCTTCACCTGCTTCACGATAAGCTCAGAATCGGTTCGAATTTTTAATACTTTAGTTTTGAAGTATATGGCAATCTTCAGCGCCCTGATTATTGCCTTATACTCGGCCTGGTTATTAGTAGCATGGCCAAGGTATGATGCCACCTTCCCTACCTGCCTGTCATCTTTATCATAAATAACAACACCTATCCCGGATGGACCGGGATTTCCCCGGGATGCTCCGTCTGTATATATTGTCAGGGTGGATTCCCAGGGTACCGCGTTTAATTCTGCACCTTCGAAAATATCTGCTGACAACGCATCTTGTTTTCCCCTTCCGTTTAAATTTGTATCATTATCAGATTTTTTAATAATAACTTTCTTTCTGGATTTAGCACGATCATACTTATTGAGTGTTTGTCGAGCATCATTTAAAATGTGTATCACTTCCTCTTCATTAGTATCAGCAAGTTCGGCAATTTTCCCGATACTTTTACCCTCGGCAAGTAATTGTAATAATTTATCAATACTTAAAATCATAAATTTCCTGTTCTTCTCCTGCGATATTGTGTATCAGTGTTATCCTCATTGGCTTCTATATATGTATCTTCCACAATTGGTGCAAATAACCGGTTTTTCATTTTCTCCAAGCTCCATGACGATGGAGACAGGAACCTGGAAGTTACATCCCTGGCATATTTCACCTTTTATAGGAACAATTGCTTTTCCATGTTCCGAACCGGTTAATTTAAGAAATCTTGACCTGTATTCAGGAGATATTTCGTTTATTCCTTCATCAAATTGGGACTTTTTATTATTTTCATCTTCATTAGCTGATACAATTTTTTGCTTCAACATTTCGATATCATCATTGGCCTGTGCCCGTGCATCAGCAAGTTGACTGTTTTTGAGGGAAAGTTCTTTTTCAAGACTTTCAATCAATTCCATTGAATTGATTATCTTTTCTTCAAGAATATCTTTTTCATTTTTGTTTTTATTCAGTTCATGATCAAGGGCTTCGACTTCTCTTTGCGTTTTGAGCTGAGTTCTTCTTTCATCGAGATTTCTGATTTTTTGCTCAATATCTCCCAGTTCAAGCTCACTCAAATTCGAATCAGCCCTGACAGCCTGAAGCTCTTTTTCTAAGGTCTTTACATTATCCTTCAGTTCTGTGACATTCCGTTCCCAGTGCAGTATGGATTTTTTTGCGCGTTCCACTGTATTACGCGCATCAAGCACCTGGTCCCAAAGATGCTGTAAGTCTATCATTTTTTTTATATCTGTATTCATTTCACCTGGTCACTTTGAAGGGATTGCTTTCACTATTGGCAATTGACACCTGTACTTCACTATCCTGAATTGTTTTTGTCAAGTAGTCTTGAATATCTGTTAACAAAAAATCCAGTAAAATCTTTTCAGTTCCATAATGACCGGCATCAACAACCATCACACCTGCATCCATGGCGTATTTCATTTCATGATACCCCACATCACCTGTGACAATGCAGTCCACATCATACTTTTTAGTGATTGCAGGAATTTTTCTCCCCCCGGCCCCATTAAGCAATGCTACTTTCTTAACATTTCTACGTTCATCTCCGCCAAAAGTTATATAATCCAGGTTCAGAATTTTTTTTACCTGTTTTAACCAGTTTTCAGCGGGTATGGCCTGTGTGTAAGTGCCATAGACACCATATCCCAGTTCATCTGAACCTGCAGGCGTATTACCATCATCCCTGTATATAATATCAATGATATTAACACCCAATTTTTCAGCCAGTTTGTCATAATATATTTTATCAAGCGGCGTATGAGCTGAATACAGGCTAATTCGTCTTTCTATCATGTTAAGTACCAATTTGGAAAGGACATCTTCGTCGTCAATATTCTTAAGGGGCTTAAAAAAAACTGGGTGATGAGTAATTATCACGTTGCAATCTTTCTCCATTGCCTCCATGATAACTCCATCACTTACGTCAAGAGCCAGTAATACTCCAGTAATCTTTTCTTCTGAAAAAGCGATTTGTTTCCCTGAATTGTCATACTCTTCCTGTATCAATGGTGGAAACTTTTTGTTTAGAAAATTGAAAAGTTCACTTACAACCATTTTATACCCCCCTTCATGAAATTATCAGCATAGCGTCACCATATGAAAAAAAACGATACTCCATTTCTATTGCTTTTTTATACGCCGACATCATAGTATCATATCCGCCGAATGCCGAAACCAGCATCAGCAGCGTTGAACCGGGAGTATGGAAATTTGTGATCAAGGCATCAGCGGATTGTACATCGTAAGGAGGATATATAAAGATATCAGTTTCCCCTTTTCCTGGATAATTTTTCCCATTTTCATACGTTGCTTCCAATACCCGTAGTGACGTAGTACCCACCGCAATTATCCGCCTGTTTTCTTTACGTGCGCTGTTGATAATTGAAGCCGCCTGTGGAGGAAGGACGTATGATTCAGTATGCATATGATGACTGGAGATGTTTTCTGATCTCACAGGTTGAAATGTACCCCAGGATACGTATAGTGTCAGAAATACTATATCCACACCCCTGTTCTTAAGATCTGTAATCAAACTCTCAGTAAAATGCAGACCGGCAGTTGGAGACGCTGCAGCCCCGGGTTCACTTGCATACACAGTCTGGTATTGTGTATAATCAACTTCTTCAGGTTTTCTTTGTATATAGGGTGGCAATGGCATGTTCCCGATAGATAAAAGAACCGCTTCGTTCAATTCCATGTTGCTTTCTACCAGCAATATCCCCCCGGATTTTTCCAATACATTAAACTGGATTTCCTGGTTTTCTTTTGCATACAATATCTCCCCAGGCTGGATTCGTTTTGTTCGGTTGCACACGATATGCCAGCGTGTACTGGTAAGTTTTCTCGTAAGAATAATTTCAACCGTACCACCGGATATTCTTTTTGTATATATTCTCGCGGGGATAACTTTTACATTATTCATAACCATAACATCACCCGGGGCTATGAATTCATGCAGATCTGTAAATCTTTTGTGTATAAATGTGTGTGAATTTTTCTGAACAACAAAAAGCCTGGATGTATCCCGTTCAGTCTCAGGATGCTGGGCAATCAAGTTATCAGGAAGGTCAAAGATAAAATCCTTTAGTTCATATTCTCTACGATCAGTCATTTGCAGTTTGCTGGAAAATATTTATGAATTCGGTGAGCTCACAGCCGCAGCTGATTGATATTTCCGCCTGACTCCATTCGTTTTCAATCTGTTAATATTTATTATTTTAATACCCCGATAATAGAATTTCAGAATATTTTCATAATTCTTACCGTGATTCGCCATCCCCCTGGCTCCCCATTGACACAAACCAACTCCATGACCCCATCCATATCCATGTAACTCCAGACCATCAGGTTTTTTTCTTGCATGAAAGTAAAGGCTTTTTATTTTTTTCGCGGGAAATAGTAACCGGAAATTATTACCGGAAATTCTAATAATACCATTTGTATGCTTAATTACCACTTTCACTACCCTTCTGTCTTTACGTATGAAAGTAATGCCGGTAATCTGTCCGATTCCAGAATATTTTTTTTTGAGAGATTCAATCATTTCGTAGCGGGTAAGTATTTCTTTCCATTCATACGAGGGTGACCCTTTGCAATATGGACATTTTACAGAACGCAGGTATTCCATGTCATCACCATTCCATACCAGGTTGTCATCAACAGTATACCCACCACAAGTTGAATGAAAGAACGCGACAATTGGCTTATTCTTATAAACTGCGATTTCACCACACGTATCATCCACGGCCCTGTTGGTTTTTGGATCTTCAATCGACTTACCCTTATAAACCTGGAATTTTGTAGTAGCATCCAGATCATAAAGATTATTTTTATTTTTATGGATATGGTGATAGGCGTATGTTCTTGCGGCAACAGCCTGTGCCTTCAGTGTCTCATCAGGCCATCCTGTCATTATCTCACCGGGTAGAACTCCATACAGGTATTCATACATCCTTATTACATTTATAACACACAGTTTTCCCATAACATTATGAAGCTCAATCATCCCCCTGTATTCTTTATCATCAATTTGGAGAAAGGATCCCCATGATTCTATTAACACTGGCTCTTTAATTTTTTCAGGGATGAAAATAAATTTTTTACCATGTCCATTATATTTTATGCTGTTATTACTTAAAGATGTAATTTTTACTCGTGATCGTGAAGTAATGGTAATTCTGCTGTTAGTCTTTTGTAAAAGAACTTTTACATAATCCGTATCATTACCCATCTTTCTGTTTTTTTTAAGAAGGTATTCACTTGAGGGAGCGCATCCTATAATTAACACAAAAACCAGGAATAACAATACTTCTTTTACAAACATGTGTTTTTTTATTACTAAACGCTTCAAAACATCTACCCTTTTGGATGAAATTTCTTATGGATTTCCTGAAGTTGTTTACGTGCCATGTGAGTATATACCTGTGTAGTTGAAATATCAACATGCCCGAGAAGTACCTGTACAGATCTCAGATCAGCACCCCTTTCAAGAAGATGTGTCGCGAATGAATGCCGCAACGTATGTGGGGTGATATTTTTATTGATTTGGGTCTGATCGACGTATCCCTTCAACAGTCTCCACACAGATTTTCTGTTTATCATGCCACCTTTTTTACTAACAAAGAGGTATTCACTGTTGCGATCACCCAGTATTACCGGTCTTGATTCATGTATATACTTGTACAGCAATCTCTTTGCTTCATTTCCCATTGGCACAATTCTTTCTTTACTTCCTTTCCCTGTAACTTTCAACAACCTGTTCTCAAAATCGATATTTCCGATTTTGAGTTCAACCGCCTCGGTTATTCTTAACCCGCATGAATATAGTAGTTCAAAAATCGCCTTGTCTCTTAATTGATATACGTCATTTTCAGAAATCGAATTAAAAAGCTTATTAACTTCTTCTGCTGATAAAAAATCAGGTAGTGTTTTCTCAACATGTGGTGTTTCGATCTTGTGAGTTGGGTTATTCACATCCCCATAAGTATCAGAGAGAAAATTATAAAATTGCCTTATCGCGGCCAGGGAACGTGCCAGCGTTCTGGATGAATTGTGTTTTTTTGTTTTTTCATATTTTAGAAATTGCTGAACATCATCCTGTGTTGCCGAGAGAATATTCTTGTTCTTATTGGCAAGAAAATCAGTAAATTTTTTCAGATCGTAAGTATAAGAATAGATTGAATTAGGGGACAATCCTTTTTCAATCTGTAAGAACCGTTTAAACCTTTTAATAGCCACTATATCCTTCAATTCAATTCTCCTCAACTTATGAAATAGATAGTCATGGTAATACCTCCTGATACAACATTATTACACTAAGAATACACCGGGGGTTTACAAAGATATGACATAACATATATATTTTTAATATTCATATTACCTGTTACTTATATCGGTACAGGTAATATTATGTCTTAATAGAGAAAATAAAAAAAGATGTAATTACATTTTTAATTGGAAAGGTTATTCGTAACGTAATGCTTCAATTGGTTTAAGATCAGCAGCTTTACGTGCGGGATAATAGCCAAAGAATATCCCAACCGCACATGAGAAGAAGAAGGCCACGATTATTGAAAAGAAAGAAAAAATAAAAGGCCAATCTACAAAAAATATTATCAGGTAATACACTCCAAGACCGAGAAGCATTCCAACTATTCCACCCGCGCCACTTAATGTAACAGATTCAATAAGGAACTGGGTTAGGATATCACGTCTCTTTGCACCTATAGCCATTCGAATACCGATTTCCCTGGTTCTCTCGCTGACCGAAACGAGCATGATATTCATTATACCAACACCACCAACGAAAAGAGAAATAGATGCAATACCGGCAAGTAATATTGAAAGTGTATTAGAAATATACTTTACCATCTGCAGTTTTTCCTTACTGGTCTTTATCTTGAAATCGTTCATTTTACCCGGGGGAATAGCATGGGTACGCCTGAAATATTCTTTTAACTTTCCAACGGTCTCATCAATTTCTGTTTCCGAATATGTGGACACGTATATTTCGTCAAATGTTCGTTTCCCCATAATTTTCATTGCTGCGGTTGTATGTGGCACAATCAATACATTATCAAAATCTCTGCCTGAAAGTGCCTGGCCCATTTCAGTTAAAGACCCAACTATCTTGAATGGGAGTCCGTTCACATTTACAACCTCACCTACCGGATTTGTGTGTCCGAAAAGTTCAGTCCTCACAGTATTACCAATAATAACGACCTTCTCGCTTGCTGCTATCTCCCTTTCGGTAAAATATCTGCCATTCATCAGGGGCCATGATTTTATTTTAAAAAAATCATTATTCACACCGTAAAGCCTGCTGTAAACGAACTGGCCGCCCCCCTTTGTTAATATATATGACTTATACACAAAAGGACTTATATATCGTATCTGGGGAAATAGCCGATCAATATTCTCTACATCACGCAAGGTCAAAGGTTTTTTTGAGTCATATACCGACATTGCGTTGGCACCATAGGTAAATATTTTCTCTCTTACAGCAATCCTGGCACTATTGCCTATACCTATCATCATTATAACCGAAGAAACACCTATTATAATGCCAATACTTGTTAATGCGGATCTCATTTTATTACGATTCAACGCGCGCAGGGCTGTTACGAACAGATTTTTAAAATTCATCAACTTACCTTTTTTTCATACCAGCCTTTTTTCTTTTTTTTACTGGTGAGTCATCAATAATATGACCATCCCTGAAAATAACCTTCCTCTTTGTGTACCCTGCCACTTCAGGCTCATGGGTAACAAGAATGATAGTTATTCCCAGGTCATTATTCAGGCTGGTAAAGAGGTTCATTATATCTTCTGTATTTTTTGTATCAAGATTTCCTGTTGGCTCATCCGCAAAAATTATAGCCGGTTCATTCACCAGGGCCCTGGCGATGGCAACCCTTTGCTGCTCCCCACCAGACAATTCACTGGGGTGATGATGTTCCCTGCCGGCAAGGCCGATCATACCAAGGTATTTTCGGGCTTTATCCTGCATTTCCCTGGTTGTAATCCCACCCATATATAAAAGTGGAAGTTCCACATTCTCAATAGCCGATGTCCGGGAAAGCAGGTTAAACCCCTGAAACACAAAGCCGATTTTACGATTACGAATTTCTGCCTTCTCGTCATAATTCAATGTGCTTCCATCAATACCATCAAGAACATATCGTCCGGTAGTTGGCGTATCAAGAAATCCAAGGATATTCATGAAGGTGGACTTTCCTGATCCGGAGGCACCCATTATTGATACGAACTCCCCTCTTTGAATGGACAGTGAAACTCCCTGAAGGGCATGGACACTGATTTCTTCGCTGATAGGATATATCTTGTACAGGTCTGTAATTTCTATGAGATTATTTGCCATATTGGTCGATTTCGTCCTTGACATCTACTTTCTTTCTCAACCTTACCAGTACTTTATCACCTTTTTTAATATTCTTCGATGTAATTTCCGTGTAAAAATCACCAACAAGTCCCGTCTTCACTTCAACATGCTCAACAGGCAAATCCCCAAGAGCCACGTCTTTCTTTTTCCAGATAAACTTTTTCCCGGCAGGCACATCTACATCAACCGGGGATACAACAAAAGCATCATTGGCAACCCGTAATACTTTTTTCTTTTCCTCAACCAGTACTGTTGCCGTTGCCGTCATACCTGGTTTCAACAAAAGATCGCTATTGTTACAGATTACAACTGATTCATATGAAATTACCCCGCCTTTATTAATCGGGTTAAAACGAACCTGGTCAATTTTTCCATCAAATTTTTTGTCAGGATATGCGCTTACGTTAAATGTTACCCGTTGACCTTTTTTCATATAACCGATATCTGATTCATCTATGCTTATTACAAGTTTCATCTTTTTTAATGTTCTCGCAATGGTAAACATGAGTTTGTTTACCCCAATTGGATATCCTTCTTCAATTTCTTTTGACATGACCATCCCGTAAATTGGAGAGTATACCCTGGTTGAATTTTGTTGCTCACGCAGGCTCTGATAATCGAGTTCAATCTGCTTAACCGTTGTAAGTGCCTTTTTGTATTCCAGTTCCCCAAGTTGCAGGGCATTTTCAGATATAAGATTTTCTTTGAAAAGTGATTTCTTACCTTCATATTCCTTTTTAATTCCAAGTAGATCCAGTTGTGCTTTTTCAAGCTGCTTTTTTGTTTTCTGCAGCCGTAAATTTAAATCCCCTGCATCAATTTTTGCCATCATCTGGCCCTTTTTGATGTTCTGATTATAATCCACATATACTTTTTGCACAATACCATCTACATTACTCAATATCCTCACTGATTCAAGCAGATCAATTGTTCCGGTCACCGATATTGTCTTTTCAACCGGTCCCATTGAAACCTTGTCATATTCATACACAAGGTTAAGGGTCTGTTTGCAACCCCTGGCCCATAACACTATAATAATAAAAAATGCAAGTATTGCAGCAGATATTATTATTATCTTTCTTTTCCTGGTCATTTTTTATTTTCCTTATTACCACTAATATAATCTTCATCAACCCCAATAATATTCGCGAGTTTCGCAAGTGTGATATAATAATCACTTTTCGTCTGAATAAAATTTAACTGCGCATTCAGTACCGCAAGCTCCGCGTCTTCCAGATCCAATTGCGTACCCACCCCATTTTCATAACTTTTAGATGCAAGTTGCAAATGTTTTTCCGCGTTATCCTGTGACAGTTCGAGAATTTCAATCTGTTTCTGTAATTCATTGATTGTATTCACATAATTTCTTATGAGTGAATGCATATGTATTTTTATTCCACGTTCAGAATAAAGGGTCTGGTTGTAATCCGCTACTGCGCCATCAATCCTGGAATCAATTGCCCCGCCTTGATAGATTGGTATGCTCGCCTTCAGGCCAAAATGGGCAGTCGGTTCCCAGTTTGATCCCTGCATATTGTCCATGTATTTATTAGTTTCCATAATTGCCCTGTTCTCAAAACCAAGTGAAGCAAGTATATCAACTACCGGTATCCGTGAAGCACGCTCTACTTCAATCTGTATTTTTGTCAGCTTCTTGTTTATTCGTGCTAACTGCATATCAGATGAATAGGT
The DNA here is from genome assembly GCA_964486725.1 of uncultured Leptospiraceae bacterium. Taxonomy (GTDB): domain Bacteria; phylum Spirochaetota; class UBA4802; order UBA4802; family UB4802; genus M55B154. The sequence goes on along the minus strand of CAZAOK010000004.1, from coordinate 58,115 downwards.
ATCGCCCAGTGTAATTAATTCACTTAAAGAATAATTTATACCCGGTAAATCTACCGAGTCAGTTGTAAATTCAGGAATTATCTGGATATTTTCTTCTACAAGTCCCATTGAAGACAAAAGCTCATTTTTCATTACCATTGTATTATTTCTGGATTTGAGATACGCCAGCCTGGCATTACCGTAATCAACATTTGCCTTGCTGACATCAAGTATTGGACGTTGACCGTTCTTATGTAAAATCCGTGCAGTATCCAGCTTCGATTTAAATTTTTCTAGTAATCGTGATCGCATACTTTCGTTCTGCCTGGCAAACATGTAGCCGTAATATGCTTTTTTTACATTGAGTATAACATTGTCCCTGGTTGATCGCATCTTTATCCGTGCAGCATCCACTGCCAGTTTTTTTGCGTCTTCAATTTTTGAACTTTTGGGATCAATTAAGTGATAGGTAGCGGTAACACCGGCAAATAATCCAATTAAAGTATCAGTACCGGGTATATTCAGTTCACTGGAAGAAGCATCTTCCCTCAATATTTCAATTGTTTTTACTTCACCATTGAGCTGCACCCTGTTCACTGCCCGTGATACACCCAGATCAGCCATTGCTTTTTTATGACTTTCAGCTGCTTTTTGAATATCAGGATGGTTATCAAGTGCTATCTTTATACATTCATCCAGGGTCACCTTTCTGCCCAATTGCTCTGCTGCTGATGGAATCATTGAAAGCATGAATATAATTACAACAACTGTAGACATATTTCTCATTAAAATAACCTTACTTCGATACCTCAGAAATTATTATGAAATGCATGTTAAGTAACCTGATTGTACACAATCACTATCATATCATCATAAAATCATTTAGAATAATAAAATGTCAATAACATATTATTTATTGATAATGCAACTTATGCAAATTGTTCACATCAATATCAATAGAAACCTTGTGTATATGAAATAATTCTGACATAAATTCATATTTTAAATAACGTTATGAAAAAAATTATTGACAGCACCCTGAGATTCTTTATGAAGGATATCACATCTTCGCTGGCGTAGCTCAATCGGTAGAGCAGCTGATTTGTAATCAGCTTGTTGGGGGTTCAATTCCTCTCGCCAGCTACTGTACATGGTGAGGTTCCCGAGTGGCCAAAGGGAACAGACTGTAAATCTGTCGGCGCAGCCTTCGGTGGTTCGAATCCACCCCTCACCACATAATAATAAATAGTTACCTTTTAAAGGTAACTATTTATATGATAGATTTTAATAGAATTTTATACCGCAGCAGCTTTCGAATTCATCTCATCAATCATTTTATCTATCTGATCATCGCTTAACCCATGCGCCCTGGCTCCCTGCTCAACCGTTTCAATTACAGCGATATGACACCCGATACAGTGCAATCCATAATCAGCAAGCACCGGTGCTGCATCTGGAAATTGCTGTATTAACTCTCCAAAAGTCATGTCTCTTTTAATTTTATCAGCCATTTTTAACTCCTGTAGTTTTCTTCTATCTTTTTATAATATAATATATTGTCTATAATTTTTCAATATTTATCCGTTGCATTATTTAATACCGATATGCTATTATAGCTAATTATAAAGTATGAGGACATAGCCGAATGTTTTCCAGTGACGAATTACAACGTTATAACAGACAAATTATAATAGAAGAATGGGGTATAAAAGGACAGGAAAAGCTTTCCAATTCCCATGTATTTATCGCAGGTGGGGGTGGATTAGCCAGTCCGGTGGCCATGTACCTGGCAGCGGCAGGAGTGGGAACTATTACAATTTGCGACAACGATATTGTTGATATTTCCAATCTCAACCGGCAGATAATTCATAACGAGAAGAGAATTGGACTAAACAAGGCAGATTCTGCCTATGCAACTCTTAGTTCAATCAATCACCATGTAAAAATTAACATAATCAGGGAAAAAATTAAATCCGGAAATGCTGCCACTCTAACTGCTAATTCTGATATTATTATCGACTGCCTTGACAATTTTCCTTCACGCCATGATCTAAATAAAGCATCAGTTCAGCTATCTAAACCATTGATTCATGGTGGAGTCTCGGGTTTCTCAGGACAGGTATCACTTTTGGATCCTCCTGAAACAGCATGTCTTTCATGTTTTCTTCCTGCAAAACATGAAAGACATAAAATTCCAATACATGGGGCCACTGCTGGTGTAATTGGTTCATTACAGGCAGCCGAAACAATAAAATTTATCCTGGGAATCCCCACACCGTTAAAAGGAAAGATTCTTTTCTGGGACGGAATAACAATGAAGTTTGATTCGTTTAAGCTTAAGAAAAAGACCGGTTGTAAAGTATGCGGTAAAAACTAACTATATACCACCCTGTCTGCAATGCTGGATGGCATATAGTTGATATAATTAATTTATATTTTCAAGAAGCACCGCGGCTCCCATTCCACCACCCACGCACAGTGTTGCTATCCCGTATTGAATATCCCTTCTTTTCATTTCATTTATTAGTGATACCATTATTCTTGTGCCTGTGCAACCAACCGGATGGCCAAGGGCAATTCCTGATCCATTTACATTTACTATGCTGCGATCAAGATCCAGTCCTTTCTCACATGCCAGGTATTGTGCCGCGAAAGCTTCATTAAGCTCAATTAAACCTATGTCCTTCAATGTTAATCCTGTTTTATCCAGCAATTTTTTTACAGCGGGTACGGGGCCATATCCCATTAATTCAGGCTCTACCCCCGCTATAGTGTTTGCTATAATTGATACCATGGGCTTGAGCCCCTTCTCCTTTGCTTTTTCTTCAGATGTGACCAATACTGCTGCTGCACCATCATTAAGACCTGATGAATTTCCTGCTGTTACGGTACCGTCTTTTTTGAATACTGGTTTCAAACCCTGAAGATTCTCCATGGAAACATCTCTTTTAGGATGTTCATCAGTATCAAATATTACTGTTCCTTTTCGTGTTTTTATTTCAACCGGTACAATCTCGTCTTTGAATTTTCCTTCATCAATTGCGGAAATTGCTTTTTTATTACTTTCATACGCTACCTGGTCTTGCTCTTCCCTGCTAATTGAATATTTTTCAGCCAGGTTCTCAGCTGTTTGGCCCATGATAATTGGTTCACCCACCAGTCGACTTCCCGAATGAAGAAGTTCCCACATAACATCTGTCATCTCGTCATGTTGCAATCTCGCACCCCACCTTGCCTTCTTTAACACATAAGGTGCGTTGCTCATTGACTCAACACCACCTGCGAGTACAATTTCAGAGTCACCGGAAAGAATCTGTTGTGAAGCAAATATTACAGCCTGCATACCTGAAGCACATTGTCTCTGAATTGTGGTAGCGGGAACCTCCACCGGGATTCCTGCATCCAGCGCTGCAGTCCTGGCGGTATTAACCTCATCAGACGTTTGAATACAATCACCGAAAATCACATCATCCAGCATATCTGCCTCTACACCAGCCCTGTTTAAAGCTTCGTTCATGACCAGTGATGCAAGCTTGTAAGCCCTTACATCTTTCAGGCTTTGACCAAAACTTCCAATCGGAGTTCTGCACCCCGAAACAATGACAATTTTCTTTCGGCTCATAATACCTCTCCCTCGTTTTTGAACATAACATATTATGGTATGCTTTATTTGCAACTTGTTTTTACATAAATATTTAATTATCACATAACAATAATTATGTTCACTGCACGTCATACGCTAATGTTCATATCATAAAAATGCCCCACCGATTTTACATCCAGTGGGGCATAATTAATTTCTTTATTTATCTTGTTATTCTTCTTCAGTTTGCAACTTCTTAATGTTAATTTGTGCCACCGCGAGCTTTGACAGGGGGATTGAGTATGGAGAACAGGACACATAATTAAGCCCAACTTCCATACAAAACTCAATATTTTCGGGATCCGCACCATGCTCTCCACATAATCCCATTTTAATATTTGGTCTTGTTAAACGTCCACGAAGTGACGCTAACTCTATAAGCTCTTTAACCTCTTCACCAAGAACCTTGAAAGGATTGTGCTTAATCAGGTCATACAATGAGTAGCTTGGGAAAAATGAATTAATATCATCCCGCGATATTCCATAGGTCGTCTGTGTAAGGTCATTTGTACCAAAACTGAAAAACTCGGCATGCTGCGCGATATTTCCCGCTCCAACAGCTGCTGCCGGCAATTCGATCATTGTACCAACTTTATAATCCAGTTCATCAATACCATATTCGTCAATAACTTCATCCTTAATATCACGAATCCCTTTTACAGTTTTACCTTCAATCTTTTTGCCATTTTTCAGGAACTTGATCTCCGTATCGCTCATAACTATGGGTATCATGATTTCAGGTATAACCTCTATACCTTCTTTCTTCAACATGCATGCTGCTTCAAAAATTGCCCTGCATTGCATTTCATATATTTCCGGATATGTAACTGCAACCCTGCATCCCCTGTGACCCAGCATAGGGTTCATCTCACCCAGTTCATCACATCTTGTGCGAATCTCGGCTGCTGTTAATCCTTTTTTCTTTTCCTGCATGTACTTTATAAATTCTTTCATACTACCCTCGGTACGAGGCAGGAACTCGTGAAGTGGCGCATCCAGTAATCGAATTGTTACAGGATGCCCTTTCATTATTTTAAACAGCTCGTAAAAATCAGAACGCTGCATTGGCCTCAACGCTTCAAGTGCTTTTCTTCGTTCTTTCTCATTTTCTGAAAGAATCATCTCCCTGAATTTCATAATTCTTTTTTCATTGAAGAACATATGCTCTGTTCTACAAAGTCCGATACCATCAGCATGAAATTCACCGGCCACTTTCGCGTCACGTGCCTGGTCGGCATTAGCCCTTACGTTAAAATCTTCGATAAATTTTTCACAGATATTGAGAAAATCAAGCAAGCCGTTCTTTTTGAAATCAGGTTCGATCAATCCCACCTTACCCAGGTACAACGTTGGGGGTTCATAATAGGGAACATTTATGGATATGTAATCCCCTTCCTTCACTGTCTTGCCCCCAAGGGTAAACGTGTTATTTCTTATTTTCATTTCTGGCTGCACCATCGCCACTTTCCCAAGGCTTCTTGCTACAACCGGCGCGTGAGATGAGAAACCACCTTCCGTTGATATAACACCCTGAGCAACCTCAATAGCTTTCACGTCTTCAGCGTAAGTAGCTGGCATAACCAGGATCAAATTAGTATCCCCACCATGCATAATAGCCCGTTTATATTCCTCTAACAACCTGTTTGTGGTAAAATAAACACGGCCAATCGCTGCACCGGTTGAACCGGCTATACCGCCTTTAATCGTTTTTACATTTTTAGTCGTTCTTGGATCAATAATTGGGTGGAGCAATTCATTGAGTTGGCTTGGTTTGATCGCGTCAACAAGATATGTTTCAGTAATAACTTTTCTATTATTCAGATCAAGAAGAGTTTTTATATGAGACTGAGTGGATTTTTCATCTACATCTCTTTGTTCAATAAGCCAAAAATCGCCTTCTTCAATGGTAAATTTAACATTTCTTATCTCTTTAAAATTATCTTCAATCTTTCTGGCCAGGTCTGAAAGTTTGTCATAATATTTTTTATCAATCTTATCGATATCCCTGGGTTTTCCCCTGTCTACATCAAATTCGTTTTGCAGAAATTCACCCTGTATCTTCGGATCACCATCAATTATATTACGGGTGAAATAATTTCCCGCGTATGAGTTTTCACCAAAATTTCCGTAAACCATAACCTGCACCATTATTGACAGGCTATTATCAACATCGATGTCAGAGTCACAATACCTGGAAGCCGCACCCTTTAAAATAAGACCAAGTTGATCATACACATCTTCACTAAACTTGTCACCAAGAAACTTTTTGTATTTTTGCACTACTGCCTTATAATCTTCAGCTTTCGGCTTTTTGGGAAGTTTTCCTTCCAGTTTATTAATTTCCTCTTCATCTATACCATATATTTTTATTGCCATGCTTCGAAGGAGAAAACGATATTCTCCCCATGCAAATGCTTCATCTGTAAATTTTGCGAATCCTTCCACAACTTCATCATTCAATCCTATATTATGAATCGATGGGAAGAATGGTATGTTTAAATCAGAACTTAAAACTACTTTAAGAAGCAGCGGTTTTTCCGGATCACCGTAGCCCTTTTTTGTGTCTTTTTCGATTTTATCGATGAATGTCTTTAATACCTGTTTAACATTAACCTTTGGAAGCTTAAGTGTTAATTCTGAATCGATTAAGAAACCAGGTGCAATAGGTAATCCCATGGCTGCAAGATCCACGGCTCTCTTTCCGCGAATACCAACACTTTTGACCTGCTTTTCGTCGTATCCTTTAAAGTCCTTGTTAAAATATACTATATTTTCCATAAATACTCATCTCCTTAGAAAGAATATATATTATTCTATTAGAACAGGTTTAAAACTTTACCCACACCAATTTTAAGGAATTGCTCAAATCTCTGGCTTGCACCTTCGTATAAGTATTTTTGCAGCTTTGAAACATTCTTAATATTTTCCCCCACCACCTGGAAGAATATTGGATCTCCATGCTTCACCTTGCCCCACTTGAATAGCGAATTAATGTCATTGATCTTTTCACCTTCATGATAGATATGCACTTCCAGGTCAGGATGGGAAGTCTCAAAGCTTTCAATTATTTTTTTCCATGCTTCCACATTCCCGTTATGAAATAATTCGTTTGTTACAGTTATCGAATACTTGGGTGTCATCTGCCGTTTACCTTCTGATACAGGCTTTTCTTTTTTCTGTGTAGTCTTCGGTATCACTGTTTCATCGACAAATTCCTTGTTGATAAAAACATCCCTTCCCGCTATCATCTCTTCAACTGCATTAATTGCTTCTTTTTCAATATTAGTATTTTCTTCATCCTTTAAATATTTTGCATATAATATGATTAATTGATCCTTTGATAATTCTCGAACTCGTTCCCAGTGTTGAGAATTCTTTGGGTTGATAAGAAATACCTCGTTGCTTGCATTAAAATATACAGTAAATAAATCTACAGCTGTCCATTTTTCTGTTTCTGCCGCTATCTTACTGAAATCATTTATGGAAGAAGGAACATGGAATGAATCATATGAATACTTGTACTTATCCCTGATAACAGCTCCAATTATTGGAAGTATCTGGTCTGATTCGATTTCATCATCGTAAAGCAATGAATTTATCACATCAGCAAAATTTTGACCCGATTCTACTTCCTCAACGACTTCGTTAACTTTAAAAAAATGATTTAATGCCTTATTGAAATTCGATTTAGTGGCAAGAGAATAGTACGTGGTTTCCATAATATAATACCTCTCAAGTGGAATATATATGTTACTCAATGAAAATAAAAGGAACTTTATTTGAACGCATTATATAATATTACTTTGTTAATTGCAAGTCTTTTGCCATATAATAAAAGGATGGCTTTTGCCATCCTTTTATTACTTAAATATGGGACTGTTATTTTACAGTTCTTTTAAACCAGAACTCTTTTTTGATTTTCCTTTAGGTGAAAGATTCACAGATCCCTTCACATCTGATTCACCGGCACTTGCCTTGTATGCTGCCTCAAAAATATCTTCCTTTGTCTCTTCTGTTGAAAAAGACTGGTCGATATCAGTTCTTACTGTAGACCTTCTTCTCTTAAATGTTGCGAAGGCAGCATCCTGGAATCCCTTAGATATACCGTACAGGAATTCATTAAGCACATTAGCCATACCCTTCAGCATATACTGCTTTCTCTTGATTGTTGTTATATCAACATCAAGAATCAAGCCAGGCTGAATGTGGTGAGGATTAATCTTGTATGTGAACTCGTTAAACCTTCTTTCAATAAAGTTAAGTCGTTCATCAAGAATAACACGCTCTATGGGGTTCTGATATCCGTGCATTTCCTGCAATCGATTGGTGAGGTATCTCATCTTATTTTTTAGATTCATGATCCTGTCTTCGTATGTTCTGTTATTCTTCTCTACGAAGGTATTCTCATTATAGAGTTCACCAATTTCATTCCACAATACACTGTTCGGATCCATGTCTTCTTCACGCTTGGTTCGTCTCCAATCACGGCTCATAAGCCTGTTTGCCAGGTCATCAAAATCCCTGAGTGACCTGAAACGCTTCTTGGATTCATAATGAGCGTGAACAACATCCCATGCTCTGAGTATCTCACGGGTAAAGGCATCCATCTGGCGATCATATTCTTTCTTTTCTTCTCTTAACTGGTTCTGATCGTAGTATGCAAGGCGAATCTGATAGCGCTCATCGGGAAGAATTGATGAATCAAGTTCTTCATACTCACGGATATTACAGATCCTGGCATTTTTCATGTTATCACAAACCTGGTAGCCAAGCTTACTGGTATCAAGAATTGAGGTGATCGCATTGATAGCGGTATTGTATCCCCTGTTCCTGATATTTTCTTCATCAATGATGTACTTGATATTTTCACGAACATTAAGCGGATCATATTCGTCAATATCAATCTCTGCACGGAGACCTTCAATTTTATCAAGGAACTTTTTAGCCAAAATAGTGTATCGTTTTGACTTCTCATCTTCTTTTTCATCATCTGTGAAGTTCTCGATCCTTTTGACCTTTTCGAACATAATTTCTGAACCGGAAAGCTCACTTTTACCCTGATCCATAAGCTCTTCTTTAAGCGATTCGATCTGCTTATCGATCAAATCGTGAATGTGCTTCTGAATTGCATCTTTAAGAAGAGACTCAACGGTAACCTGGTAATGATAGATGGGGCTGATCAACTCACTGTCAAGTATGTTGATTGAAAGTTTCACATCGTTAACAAACTTGGGTTTCAGTGAATTATCTTTGAAAACGCATTTTATTATCGAATATGCGTTTTCACCTCTTATGAATGCACCTACATCTGTCTTCTGTCGTAAAATTGCATTGGTTTCATTTTCAAGATCGTTCATACCGCGCTGAATATGCCCCTGAAGATGACCATACATGTTTACCATGGATTTTTCAACTTCACCTGTATTAAACTTATCAGCTCCACCAACCTTATCAAGGAGTTCCGTAATTTCACGTGGCGTATACCGGGCAAGACCTTTCGCTTCTTCACGGTCGGTAAAATCCCTGACCTTCTTTACGAACTCATCTTCCATCGTAACAGTATAACGATTGAACATGTTTACATACGTCTGGTTCACATAATTGTAGAGTTTTTCCTTTAAGCCACCCATAACATCAAGGTTTTTTAAAACCTCCTCGGGGAGCTTATTCTCCATATTATTAAGCACCTTGTCTACAGTTTCATCCAGAACCAGCTTCGCCTCAGCAACTTTATCACGACCTTCCTGGGCAAGTGAATTTCTCGACCCGACAGCGCTCGGCTCTGAAGGGTGAACCTTATTGGGGCTTTTTGGAAATTGGGCTATTGACATGTATAGACCTCCTTATCAAATACTTATCATCTTATTTTGAGTTTTTATATGATTATCCGCGGCGAACTGTATTATGGAAATAATTATTGCCAGATTATCGCCGAAGGTTATGCATATATTATTACCTGCATTGTAAACAAATAGATGCTAACAGTCAAGTGTATAATGTCAAGGCTTTATTTGACACATATAATAAATTTTTAAAATTGTACCCGTATTATTCCTCGTAATACTTAAATGTATAATTGGCAACTTTAAAAATATCGCCATCCTGCAGAAATTTTCCCGGTTTCCTGTTCTTAAACTCTATTGACTCTTCTCCAGTCATAGACACGGTACATTTAACTTCTCCACTTTCCCGATCGGCTGAAATAACTACAGGTTTACGGACATCAAAGTCCCTGATGTTAAGGTGATTACCTACTCCCCTGCCGATAAAAACTGACTTGCTATTGGTTGTCGTAAGATTGAACTCTTCAATGTATGGCTCAAGAAGCTCATTATTCCAGTATTCAAGCTTTCCCCGTACTTTTAGTTCGGCAAGTTTTTTAAGAAAATATATTATAACCAGAACAAACAAAACGACCAGTATCGCGATAAACCATGGACGTGTAAAAAACATCCTGTCACTTTCTCTTTTGTCCTCAATCATTGTGGTCATTTCGCGGGTCAGGTCTTCTGAAATATCCTTTTCTGTATCCTCCCGGGTCTCAACAAGACTGGTATACTCAGATACATTCTCTTTTACCTGCCTGGTGATCTCTGCAACTTTTTCATTCTGCTTTAGATTTCCAAGGCTGACAAAATGAATAAACCATTCTTTCCCGCTATATTTTTCAGCAATACTTTTTATATTAAAATGCGCACCACCCTGCCATGGCGGTGGATCATCAAGCGCGTCGGTCAGCACCACGATAACCCTTTCCCTGTCGGGATATTCGTCTTCAAGTTTTTGCGCTGTTGCAAATACAGTTCTAATCATTCGCATGGTATAGGTCCACTTTCCTTTTGCCTCTACCATGGAAATATATTTTTTAATAACATCCCTGTTACTTTCATCTTCAATAACAATGCGGGGATACACCTTTACATCTGTATCAAACGTGATAAAGGTTATACTGTCATCCTCTTCAAGCTGATCAATAAACCGGGGAAGACTTTTCTTCACTCGGGACATTATACTTTTTCCCCCGTGACCGGCCATACTCAACGATGTGTCAAGCACAAGAATGAGATCCTTTTTTTTGGCAGCATACAGATTTGGAACAGCCATCATCAGCACAATGGCAACGCTGAGTATAACGGCAAATGCGCCGTGACTTCTTCTTGTTTGCGTTTTCAAGGCGAACTCCTTTTCGAATTTATTATCTGTATATATCTCCTGAAACGCATTGATAATAGTTGTATTGTGTCATTATTAATAATGAATATTCATAAAATGTCAAGTATAATACTACAACATTCATCAATACTCTTCATACCGCTCTTTCTGATGGATGTAATTACGCAGATCTACTTCCCGTTGTTCATCAATTTCCAGGTATTCATTCATCAAGACAAAAAACCACATAAGCGAATCTTTACCTGTTTCAAGAGCCACGAATTTTCTTTTTTCCCGCCAGTCTTTTATTACAATTCCCTTGTTGACAATCAACATCACATCAAACTCAAGCAGTGAATCTATACTTTTGTCCATATAATAGTCTACAACACTTTGTTTGATATCCGGAAGACCTATGGTACTTTCATATACCATTACAAAGGCAGGAATCATATAAGCCTGGCTCATATTTTCAGTAAACCTGTTCAGCTTTTTTGCCAGAACTACTTTATTAAGAATGCTGTTAATAGATGTCTTTGTTAATTTATTTTCCACATGACATGTGGCATATACCAGTTCAGCTGGAACATGTCCCCCCATTATATCCTGGATAGATGGCCATTTATTATAATAAATAATATAATCCAGGTTCTCTGCCACATAACCACTTGCGTCAATGGGCAAAGCTTTTTCTATTACCAGGTTTTGCGGCAACAATCCTTCCATAAGCTTTTCAAAATATTTCAAATCATAAGACACCGGGGTTGTTGATTTTGCTGATTTACTTTTTGATGCCGCGGTTCCTTTTTTTGCAGCAGTTTTTGATGTGGTTTTAGGTTTTTTTAAGAGTTCTTTCTGTTTTTTTATAAAATATTCCCTGAACATACAAATTACACTCCATGTTTATACTGATGTTTGATTAAAACTTATTATTGCTCTCATCAAGCGGGTCATCTGATTTTCAATTATAACTCACTGTTACAACATGAACTTTGTTGTTGTCAATGATTAAAATTCATCGTTTTTTCGTGACTACTCAGCTATGACTAAAATATTGATCATTTACTTCATAATGAAAATGAATTTGAGCATCTCCCCCCGCCTTCGGCGGGGGAGATGCAGGATTATTCATTTTAGCATAATTTGTAATTATTCAGCATGACAGCTGAGTAATTACGTTTTTTCATAATATAAAAGTATGGCCACCTTTCCGAGGTGACCATCTTGTATTATTATCTTAAGCCCGAATCTTAAAGCTCTGCTACATTCACCCGTTCTATTTTTCTATATATAGTCTGATCAGTAGCGGCAACTTCTTCATCTTCCTGAAGATCAAGCTCATCATCCAGGTTTTCATCAACATTTTCATCACCTGGAAATGATTCTTCCTTCTTCACATCACCAGACGGACTGCTCCGCTGTATCCTGTATTGAAGTTCTTTTGTACTCATCTTATTCCACTCACGGGCAACAGATACGTATTTCCCCCTGGGATAATATCTTAAATATTTCTGAAATTCCCTGGCAGCAAGATCGAATCGCTTGCTCATAAAATATGAGTATCCTTTTTTTATCTGCGCGTCCTGATCTTTATGGTAGAAATTATTAGTTAAGGTCCTGTTGAAATACCCTATAGCCCTGTCAAATTTTTTCAATGCGAAATAGCATTCACCCGTCCAGTAAAGTGCATTCTCGCTCCTCTTGTGACCGGGAAAATGTGTAAGCACCCTTTGGAAAAAGGATATTCCTTTCCAGTACTGTCCCTTTCGAAAGGCATGAAGACCGCTCTGGTAAGCCTGATCCCTGTATGAGCTCCTTACATCATCAGCATATTGACTTATTCCACCATAGTATTTAAGAAAATAGTCATAGTTGTCATAGGCTTTTGTTGCCTGGCCAAGATGTTTTAATGAGCGTGCCCTGCCAAGTATCGCATCCTCATTACTGCCGTGTTCACGTAGAGCAATCTCAAACATTCGCCGGGCCTTGCTAAACTCACCCGTCTTTAGAAATGTATGCCCAAGCTCGGAATATACCCTGCTTCTGAACTCCTTGTTTGAGGAAGTATTAAGAAGGCTATACATCTGGTGGATTGCTTCTTCAGAATTTTTTTTCAAAACATTTATATGTGCCAATCGTACAATAATATCTCTTTGCATTGACTTTGACAGCTGCTCACGGTTGTTTTTAAGAACGTATACATATTTCAGGTATGCAAGTCTCTTCAAACCAAGTTTTTCATAACATTGCCCGATATAATAGTACGCTTCACCTACCATGCCCGTTTCAGGATAACGGGCGATAATTTTTGTGAAAAGATTTATAGCATCATTTACTGCTTCCCTGTTACCACGTTCATATATCATTTTTGCTTCGACAAGGAGCTTTGATGCTTCCCTCTCAGGCTGTATATACTGGTCATAGTATATAAATAAACCCAGACCGAATACTATTAGTATTACCCCTGTAATAGTTTTAGTCTTCATTAATAAGCTCCTCAATCATTTGTGTGATAACAGTGTTCCACGATATAATTTTACCGAACTCTCTGAATGGCATAGTCCCTCCAGAACAGGGCATCTTCTGGAAAATGTTTTAAAACATCTTTCTGCATAAGGTAATCAATCCCTTTCCTGTATTGTTTTAATTCAATATATGATCGACCGGTAAATAATTTAGCCTTTGCTGCTTCATAGTCATTATCGGATACATCAATAACCTTCTGTAATGATTTTATCGCGGTCCTGTAGTACCCCTTATCAAAGGTTGAATGAATAATATTGTCTAAATCCCTGGTAACCGCTTGGAACTCTTTTCCGGGAAGAGGAGTAATACGCTCCGGTTCTTTTTCTTCAGGTATCACTTTTTCCCGTGTTTTCTTCTTTTTCTTTTGCTCAACTTTCTTTACAGTCTTTTCAATAGTAACAGGCTTTGCTGTAATGTTCACATCTTTAACCAGTGTTAAATCGGGATCACTCTCAAAATCTTCGGGGACTATCACATAATAATACTCTCCCGGCCTAATACCTGTATCGAGATAAGACTCTTCTGTTACGTTAACAATATCCACCAGGTAGGTATCTTTTATTTCCACTGGCGAAGATGGTATCTTGTTTGTGCGATACAGTTTGTAATACTTGCTTCGGGAAGAACCCCTGTACCGCCAGGTTATTGAAACACCATTCTTCTCTTGTGAAGCATTTATTCGTGTAATCTCAATGGGTTCTCCCAGTTTTACCGGGGTAGTGGTATAATTCTGTCCACTGTGAAGGGTTGTATCAATTGATCCATCAGCTAACTTGGTCAGGACTGCATAATAATGCTGGCCGGGGGGAGGATTTTTGTCTAAATATTCATTATATTTCGCATCAACAGTGCCCAGTGAATCTGAAAGAGCCAGCCTTTCAGCGTTTCGAATGGGTTCTTCATACCTGTACAGGAGAAGCTCCTGTGCGTTCACCCCTGCCCTGTCCCAGGTAACCTGTACCGTGCCGTTATCCTGCATGCGGGATTCTATGTTCTTAACTGTCACATCACTCTTGACAATTACTTGTACACCTGTTGTCAGGTAACTCTGATCCGGGATGAGCTGTAAATCCTCATTGCCGGTCATATCACTTGTCGTTATTGCGTAATAATAATTGCCTGTACCCTCAAGATCCCTGTCGATATAGCTTTCCCTGGAACCCTGAATACTTGCAATTTTCTTCGCGTTTTTAATACTTTGCGGAGTATTAAGTGGTTTTGTATCCCTGTAAATATTATATTTGATATTATCCCTGTTTAAACCTTTCCATGTAAGAAGAACCTGTGTTTTATTTATCAACCTGGCATGTATAAGGGTAACCTGTTCAGGATAACCCTGAACCTGTTTCTCCCCATAATTACTTGCTATAACCACCGGTTCACCAGTATAGTTTACGTCGGGGTAAAGCTCAATATCGCCAGATTGAATCTTCTCCCTGGCAAGAACCACATAGTAATACTGACCGGGAGGTAAATTTGAATCTATGACTACTGGCTCCGCACCGGGTGGAATAACTTTTATTGATGTTGCGGATAAAGCTTTTTCCTTAGTGGTGGGCAGTATTGCAGTTCTCCCCACTATAAAGGTATTGCTTGAATCAGGGTGGATATCCCATGAAATTTTTATGGCACCTTCAACATCTGGCACAGACGATGCCACTATATTACGCACTACATGGGACGGAAGTCCCTTCGATTTTTTTTCATTTTTGGGCTGGATAACGGGGCCATCACCATTATCCAGCAGGAATTGAGCATGTGATAAGGGTAATACCGCCACACAAGCTAAAAATATCAGAATAGTTACTGCTGTTCTTTTTATTGTTCTCAAACCTGCTATTCCATGGAAACAAGTAAATTGAACGAATATATACATTTATATATAGTTTTTCGGTTTCGAGGTTCCAGTTCTTTACACTTAATTTATACCCTGAAATCCTTCGTGTTTAAAATGAAAAAAGCTTGACCAACTGCGTTGGGAGTTATATTTAAAAATATAACAATTTTTGCGGATTACTAAACGTATTACCAACACCCTTTATTTACCCTGCAAACCTGAAATGGTAATACTTTGAACTCCCCTATTATCCGTATGTAATATTATAAATATAAAAGGTTCAAAATGGATAAACAGGAAAAGATCAGAAAGAAAAAGATTATAATCCTGGATGCACTTAAACAATGTTTGCAACAGGATGTCTACTCGCGAATCACTGTACAGGATGTTGCAGATGAAGCGGGTTTCTCCAAAGGTGGACTTCTACATTATTTTCCAACAAAAGAAGAGATGTACCTTGAGCTTATGGAATACATATTTAACGACATCCAATATGATCACCTGCAGGTATTAAAAGGGAATCTTGAATCAAAAGAGAAAGCAAGCATTTCAGCAATGTATGGTATTGAAAGGTTTATTCTTGACACAAGCACTATACGTATCTTTATAAACCTCGTTATGTACGCGTACGAAGAAGAAAAAATAATGATTCGTCTGCGCCAGTTTATAAGACAACACCTGGAGTTATATCAAAATATTATTGATGATGCCCGATCTGACATCCCCAATAGAAGAAAATCAGACTTTGACGCTGAATTTACCGCGAGAATTGCCCAAATGATTGTTCTTTCCACAGGCCTGTTTGAATCTATTGACCCAGTTCCAATGGACACATTGAATGTTATGAAATACATCATATCCCTTTTCAAGGGATAATATTATTTAACCCTGACTTCAACTATCACCCGTATATGTATTATAAGTGACCCTTTGTTGACTTTTCAACAATTTCACTATATACTGTATCTATAAAGCATTTTGATCAAATGATCATTTGTATTATTCTTGTAAAGGAGGGTACCATGAAAAGGAAATATGAAATACAAACATTTTGCCTGAATGCTGATTGCAATTACTTCAGAAACCACGAACATATATATCAGGAGTTTGTAAGCAACAACAAGGAGTTGGGTAAACACCTGTTCAGCTTGAGAAATTTCATGAGTTATGAGTAAGAAAGGTGTTAGAATATGGCACGTATTTGGGATATTACTTAGTGTATCCCAAATACGTGTATTTACGCACATACGTTTTCGTTCAAACTTAATTCAAGTTTTTTAACAAGATGTTTATAATAATCATTTGAAAAAAACTTATACATGCTCATTCTGGTATCATCAAATGCTTGAAGAATTTTTCTGTATTCACTTTCACCTTCTTCGTCACTGATACAGAGTCCATGGCGGCTACCATAACCGCATTTCACACAAATGGGATTCTTTAATGCTTTGTAACATCCCTTATGTTCGTAACCATTTTTGTGACAGAAGGGGCAAAGCTCGTACCTGAGCCCTGAACAACCGTGCTTTTGAATATTTTCCTTAATTCGTTTCCACACCCGTAGGGCTTCTTCGTTATTCCAGCTTAAAATATCCTTACGGTCACCCTCGTTAAAATACCAGGTTCCCGGTATGGAAAGCTCTTTTTCCATCCTGTCTGCTTTACTTTTCATAAACTGGATTATGATGTCATTATAATTTTTCATAGAAACAATCCTGAACTGAGATTAATTATCCAACCGGTCATACTTTTTTTATTTCTATATTATTGCGTATTAAAAGAATATATTCGACCTGATTTATAAATCTGAACACTTTTTTTACTAAATCATGTATATATATTCAGGAAACACATTTATATAAAAATTGTAATCTGAAACCATATAAAAGGTCTAACGGTAACATATTATAGCTGCTTTATTCATTCAATCATTTTTTATGGTTAAAATGTCCCTTTATCATTATTATAATCATCATCTGTAAGAATCTTTCCCAAAGTGTTTGTTGTATCCAGCAGGGAGACAGCAAATTCAGATAATTCATCAGACCCTGATGCCAGCTGCTGAGTGGAATCATTGATAATAGACACTGAACTGGTAATTTCATCAATTGCATTCTTCAACTCGTTGATTGACACCTTCACCTCGTCAGCCCCACTTAGGACATTTTCTGCGCTTTTTTGTAACTCGCTATTTATACCAAGGTCGCGTTCAATCAACTCCTTTACCTTCACAAACAAGTGTCCGAAATCAACAGAAAGTTTCTCAATATGTACCGCAGTATCACTTACGTTTTCCATGGATCTTCCAGTCTCATACAATTCATGATCGGTTCTATCGACCAGTGAAGTAATTTCTTTTGTTATTGTCTGGGTTTTTTCAGCAAGCTTGCCAATCTCTTCGGCAACTACCGCAAAGCCTTTGCCGGATTCGCCCGCCCTGGCTGCTTCAATTGACGCGTTAAGTGATAAAAGATTAATCTGATCTGACACGTCAATGATAAGGTTAGTAGCCTCAGACACCTTTTTACTGCTATCAAGTGCAAATTTCATGGATTCGAGGCTTTTTGAAACTTCGTCCCGGGCTACCCCTATTCTGGCATTTAAACCTTCCTGCTGCACCTGGGCATTTTCGATATTATTACTGCTGTCTGAAACAAGTTGATGCATCTGCTGAAGATCTTCCATGAGATTCTCCGTTCTGCTCTTTTGCGCGTCAGTCATTTGTACAGACGATTCAGCGCTTGCGGCTACTTCCTCAAGGGTGGATGTAATTTCTTCAATGCTGGAAGCCTGCGACTGGGCATTATCGGCGAATTTTCTTGAGCTTTCTGTCATCGTTCGTGAGTACTGGCTCAATGATTGCGCTACCTTGTCAATTTCCCGTATTACATCCTTTTTCTTATTATGCTCCCTGTTTAAAAATTCCTGTTTTCTCTCCATGCTGGCTATTGCCTGCATCATTATATTCACGATTAGGTAACTGAGAATACAAATCATAAATGATATGATAGCAAAATGAGTAATGGTGGTTACCATGACATTATCTGCTATTATTCCATGAGAATTCAGCACAACAGTGGTTCCGCATGCAATAACAATACCCGTTATAATCCATACCGTTATCCTGGTACCAAAGAGGGCGGCCATAACAATGAACACAAGTAAATACAACATGTATAT
Organism: uncultured Leptospiraceae bacterium; assembly: GCA_964486725.1. Classification (GTDB taxonomy): domain Bacteria; phylum Spirochaetota; class UBA4802; order UBA4802; family UB4802; genus M55B154. The sequence continues at coordinate 39,798 of CAZAOK010000004.1, read as the reverse complement.
ATATTTTCCTGCCTGGGTGGGAACCAGTAACGCCAGGTACAGAATAAGAACAAGGGGGAACAGTATGGCAACGTAGGCGGTTGTTTTATACCAGCCGGTTTTCAGGATGAAGATACACACAACAAAGGATCCTATAACAATGCTCATACTCAGGTTGTACTGCAGGGTAGCCACGTGTGGAGAGAAAAGATTCGTGCTGATAACCGATAACGAAGTAAGAAAGATTAATACTATCTCAAACCACATCATAACTTTTGCTTTTTGATAATGTACAAATGTACTATCTTCATATGATGAAAGAAAGAAGTGTTTAAGTTTTTCAAATAACATGACACCGCCCACGCACGTAATTATTAATACGCCCATTTATTCATTCATATTTACCACCTTTCGTCAACAACAATACCAATTTACAATGTTTCTATTTTTTTATTCATTCCAATACTTTTCGTAACTACTCAACTGTCATGCTGAATAATTACAAATTATGCAAAATGAATAATAATCCTGCATCTTCCCCCGCCGAAGGCGGGGGAAGATGCTCAAATTCCTTTTCATTATGAAGTATATAATCAATATTTTAGTCATAGGTGAGTAGTTACTACTTTTCTTGTAACTTAAAAGTATAAATATTGACACAATTCAAATTGAATAAGATATAATGAACTCGAGTTAAAAAAATTTCACGGGTTATTCTATGACACATCAGCTTATTACAACATTTGGCCTTGCCCTGTTTTTTGGAATTCTGTTTGTTACTATCGCCAAAAGAATGAAAATTTCACCAATCGTAATTCTCTTGATTGGTGGTATAGCGGTTGGACCCGGTGCCTACCGGCTTAACATAATAGATCCTGCACTTCTTGGTGAAGGCCTTGAAGCCATAATACAGATATCGGTTGCCCTCATACTTTTCGAGGGGGGCTTAACACTTGACCTGAAAGGCTACCGCCAGGTTTCATCGGAAATACGAGCTGTACTGACAAGGGGGGTGGTAATAACCTGGCTTTGCACCGCGGTTGTTGTTAAGTACGTTATGGGATACCCCTGGGCCCTATCCATTTTAGCTGGCAGCCTGGTTATTGTAACTGGGCCCACTGTTATCGGTCCACTTCTGAAGAGAGTTGGGGTGCATCAGAAATTAAACAATTTTCTTCACTGGGAAGGGGTTCTTATCGATCCTATCGGCGTCTTTATTGCTCTGCTGTGTTATGAGTGGATTATCGGTCATGATGCTATTCTGCTATTTTTGTCACGGTTCTCTTCAGGGATTGCCATCGGGGTTGTCTGTGGATTAATTATTGCCCGTATTATAAGAAAAAACTGGATACCCGAAGAAAATCTGAATATTTTCGTGTTGGCCGCCGCCCTTGGCATATACACCCTTTCTGATATGCTGGTACTAGAAAGTGGTCTTCTGAGTGTGGTTATTGCAGGTTTTGTTATCGGGACCTCTGATACTCCGCAAATTGACAGGATAAAGGTTTACAAGGCCCAGCTCATTGAACTGCTCATCGGGCTGCTTTTCGTATTGCTTGCCGCCAACCTGGCCATCGAAACATACAGGGGAGAATACCTGATAAAAATCCTGGTTGCCGTTATCCTGGTCATGATTGTTGTTCGTCCCCTGAATATTTTTATCAGCACACTGGGCAGCAAAAACTTTACCTTCAGGGATAAACTCTTCCTGAGCTGGATTGCGCCACGGGGTATCGTTGCGGCCTCTATGGCTTCACTGTTCGCATTAAATCTGAAAGCATCTTCAAACGGTAATTACTCACAACAGGCTGAGTTTTTAGAAGCATTTACCTACGCCGTAATTAGCGGTACAGTTATTCTACAGGGATTCTCAGCAAAATGGGTAGCCAGGCTTTTAAAGGTTCACGAGCCTGAGCCAACAGGCTGGCTAATCGTTGGAGCGCATAAGCTGGGACGCATCGTGGCAAACTTTATACAGGACCAGGGACGGCCAGTCACCTTGATAGACACAAACATAAGATTGGCAGCTGTTGCCCGCAGAAACGGATTTGTTGCCATTTCGGATAATGCCATAACAGTTAACCCCGACAATACACCCGAACTTTTTGGAATTGGGAATGTGCTTGCAATAACTGAAAACGAAGAACTGAACGAACTCATATGTCAGCGTTGGAGTAAAAAGTTAAGAAACCCCAACCTTTACCAGTGGCGACAGTTGTCTCTTCCAGAGGATGAACAAACCTCTGAAACAGTATTATCGGGAACCCCTGTCTGGACAAGCCTGCCACTTGGTAGAGTAATAAAGATGAGTGTGGAAAACAGGGATATCTCTTTTATGCAGGGACAAGGTAATGCCGAGTCTATCAATCATCCAGAGAGGGTCTTGATGAGCAGAATAGATGACAGTATACATCCATTTCTCCCGGAAGATGCCAAAGGTCCATGCATATTTCTTATTTATCAGCCTTTTACCGTCAGCGTTGACCTGCACATTAAACCTGAATGGATTACAATTACATCGGCCCGCTCAATGTCCGATGTAATTGAAGAACTTCTGAATATATTGAGAAATGATTATCCCGACCTGGAGACTGCCAGCATTCACAAGCACATGATGGATATTGAGAACGAGTATTCCAGTCTTATCGGTTTTAACATCGCCCTGCCCCATGGCTACTCAGAGAAGCTGGACGAATCCATCGTCATGGTAGCGAAAACAACCCGCAGGGTTATTTCGAAGATAAACAACGATGAGGTTCACCTGGTTTTTATGGTGTTAAGTCCTCGTAACAAGCCCAACGAGCACATAAACACGCTCTCTGAGATTTCTAAATTCATAATGAACGAAGAAAACCGGGAAAAGCTTTTTACCGCCTCATCCCATGCCGATATGGTTGAGGTGTTCTTCCCTCAAATGCGGGATGAGAAATAACCCGCCACAGGAACAATTGGATCACGGAAGGGATTTAAGTTCGGGTATTGAGCGGATTTTTCCAGCCTGCAGAATTTTCTTGATATTTTCTATTCCCTCCCTGACTGCCTCACTGAGGCTTTCACCTGGACTGGTATCCTGTGGCTGTATTCCGATAAAGTATATTTCGTTTACGAATGACTGCAGGTAAGAGATAAACAGGGCGGGCGGCGCGGCATGGGTGTTAAAAAGATGGGATCTTGCAAGGGTATCCAGTGAAATTCTCCTGAATTCCCCGGGTTCCAGTTTCATTCCCGCGGCATCGATGATTACAAGCACATCGGGAGCCTCTCTCTTTACCACACCGGTATAGTTCTCGGGCATCTGCCCCCCGTCCACCACCACCCATTGAGGGCTTCTGAACTCTTCGGCAATAATGCTTCCGGCGCTGTCGTCCCTGTTTAAACGGCTTCCTATCCCCAGGAGCATGTACTTGCGGGGTTCAGTGGCCATTTCCATCTCCATGCATTCTGGCTGTTGCCGGCACACCACCCCGGTGAAGAAGTTGACTCATAGTATTACCCCGTTGAAAGGCACTGTATCACTTCACCAACGTACATCCTGTGATAGTCATTATTATATAATTTCTCAATATCCGGTGACAGGAAATGCGCGGGATCTATGTCCTGGTAGTATATGGTTCGGCATTCTATCACCAGCCGGGATTCTTCGAAATACACACAGCCGTTTTCTGACTCCATGGGGGTCAGGCCGGTTTCCCTGGTTTTATTTACATCCCGTCCTGAACGGCTTCCGCAATATTTCAGCACCTCCCGGTGCTTCTCGTTAAAAAAATTCAGGGTATACACGTCGTTACTTTCCACGAAGTTAAAAGTATGCCGCTGGGGCCGGATAAATATAAAGCTTACCGGTTTATGCCAGAGTATCCCCAGTCCTCCCCATGACGCTGTCATCATGTTATGAGAATCTAACGTACCGGAGGTTATCAGCATCCAGTCCTCACCGATAAGGGAGAATGGATTATCAGTAATGTCAGCAGCATCAATTCTTTTCAAACTCATGCCCACTCCTTGTAATTAATTTTTCATTATGATGCATATATATATTGCCCTGTTGCAAGTATTATTTTATCAGCACCGATTACTCTTCAGGATCACCGCGAAGTCGCTATGTTCACTGGCAAATGAAAAAATGTTACTGACATCTGGAGGGTGGTATGTAGACTGTTTACCAGTGTACATGATCATAATGGAGGCATGGATGTTCAGCAAGGGTGCAATAGAGTGGATACATCAGGCGGCCAGCATTCAGCGATGGAATGATCATCTTCGGCCAGCAGAGCTTACAGAACTTGACAAGCAGGCTCATAAAATGATCATCGCCTACGTGATCGCCAGGTATGAATCAGAATCAGGCAGCCATGTATTTAACTGGATAAAACTCATTGAAGGCGGAATAATTGAATTTCTTCACCGGGTAGTGGTAACCGACATCAAGCCGCCGGTTTTTCATAAAATCATGAAAGAAAAGGGAAATGAACTGAACCGCTGGGTGCTGCAGGAACTCCAGGGGGATATCAATACCATTGCAGGTGAATTCAGTGACAAGTTCGAGGAATATTTTTTTAACGAGAATTACTCGGTTGTTGAAAAAAGAATTCTTCGGGCAGCCCATTATCTTGCCACCAACTGGGAATTCAGGTTAATATACCCCGGCAATTCGTTCATGCAGGATATTGACAAAACAAAAGGTGAGATAGAAGCCCAGATTGAAAAACACAACGACCTTGTTGGAGTTCAGAAAATTTTACTGCACAGGGACATCTCAGGTTTCATAAATCTTTGCGGCCAGTTACGCCTGCAACAACGCTGGGCGCAGACCCCGAGGATACCCCATACCTCCGTGCTTGGTCATATGCTGATAGTTGCAATACTGAGTTATTTCTGTTCAATGGAAGCAGGATTCACCAGGCAGAGGATATACAATAATTTCTTCGCCTCGCTTTTTCACGACCTCCCCGAGGTTCTCACCCGTGATATTGTCTCACCACTTAAAAGATCAGTTGAAGGACTTGATGATATCATAAAAGAATACGAAAAGATCCAGGCGGAAGAAAAAATTTACCCACTTATACCCGAAAGCTGGCATTCAGAGATCCGTTATTTTACTGAAAATGAATTTACCAACAAGATAATGCGTGACGGAATCATAGAATATGATATACCCGTTGAAAAAATGAACACAACGTATAATCATGATAAATGGAATCCCCTCGATGGCATAATGCTGAAAGGTTGTGATGATCTTGCCGCCTTCATAGAGGCATCCCTCTCAATTAAATACGGTATAAAACCCGAGGCCCTTGAAAACGGCAGGCGAAGTATTTACGAGAAATACAAGAGCCGGAAGATCGGCAACCTTGATTTTGGCATGGTTTTCGATTATTTTAACTGATAAAAAATAATGCCGTTACCGGTTTATTTCATGAATAAAAATTATCCAAAAATACCAGACGAAAAAGAATGCTATCACCTGATGAATGAGTTCAGGATGCTTCCCAACATCGTTGAACACTCACGCCAGGTTATGAACGTTGCACTGGCAATAGCTGATAACCTGAATGACGAGAATCCCGTAAACCGTGACCTGCTTCTTGCCGCATCCCTTCTGCATGATATCACCAAAACACGGGGACTTTCTACTGGTGAACCCCATGACAAAACCGGGGCAGAACTCCTTCGAAATCTTGACATGCCGGAAATTGCCTACATTGTAGGCGAACACGTTTTTTTTACTAATTTCAACCCGGAAGGGCCGGTTGAAGAACGTGAAATTGTATATTACGCTGATAAACGGGTGATGCATCATACAATTGTCACCGTTGATCAGCGCGTTAATGACCTGCTTAATCGATACGGAACCAGCCCGGAACGACGGGAACGAATACTCTTAAACAGCAGGATGATATATTTTATAGAAGAAAAACTTCAGCGCAATGTAAATGGCAATCTTGAACAACTAATCTCCCGGCTGAGAACACTGTAATATGAGTGGGGGATATCTTATACTGGATTGTTACGTTGATGAGCCGGCCTGCTTTGGTGTCCCCCCCTTTCTTTCTCCTTATCCCAGGTATATTTATGGCGCGTTGGTTGACGCGGGGATTGATCCGGTCCACATAGATTATGTAACCATAGACATGATCCGTGGCAGTCACTACATTATTAAAAATGAATACAGGATGGTTTTACTGATCGGCGGTGCCGCGGTACCGGGAAAATACCTTGGTTACAGGATTGGCACCGTATCAGAAATCAATACCATACTGCAAAACAATTCGCACCTGGAATTTGCTATTGGCGGCCTGGTAGCGTATACACTGGATGATGTAATTTTAAAAAAGGTTCATTTATGTACAAACGACATTGAAAAATTCGCCTATGAGTATGCCCGTGGTTCAAAAGGATACGGCAATAGAACGTACGAAGAACTAAACCGATGGGCAGCGTACGGGGCTCACATGGTGACCCAACACCCGGATTTTCCACATCTCGTATGTGAGATCGAAACCTATCGAGGATGTCCCAGAAGATCCCATTGCTCATTCTGCTCAGAAAGCATACACAGCTGCGACGTGCAATACCGCAACCAGTTGTCAATACTGACAGAGGTTGATACCCTTATTAAAATGGGCATATCCCGCTTCAGAATCGGAAGGCAGGCCGACATAATTGCCTATAAGTCAACCATGAATGAATTTACCTTCGGTTTTCCCAAACCGGAGGTTAGCCTGGTTGCCAGCCTTTTTAAAGAACTACAATCCCGAAAAGAGGCTGGCCAGATAAAAATACTAAACGTGGATAATGCCAATCCAGGCACCATTTTTCATTATCCCCGTGAATCCTCGCAAATTATCGAAGCCATAGCACATGCGGTTACCCCTGATGATACGCTGCCCCTGGGTGTTGAATCTTTTGACACGACCGTAATAAAAAAGAACAATTTAAAATTACCGGGTGAGCAGGTAAAGGAGGTGGTACGTCTTATTAACGAGAGTGGCGGATTTAAAACGGGGGGACAATATACCTTACTTCCTGGAATTAATCTCATACATGGACTTCCCGGCGAAACAGCTGAAACTTTTAAAATAAACTATAATTACCTGAAAGAAATTTTGGATGAAGGACTGCTTTTGAAACGTATTAACATACGCAGCATATTACCTTTTCCCGGAACGCCTGCAGCAGCCGACGGTCATCATATATCCACTAAGATACGCAACAGGTATGATTATTACCGTCAGAAAATACGCGAGGATATTGACCACACCATGCTGCAACGGATATATCCCACAGGAACAATTCTGCGTGATGTAAGAATAGAAGAACGCCATCATGATCATTCCCTGGGACGACAGCTGAAAAGTTATGCCATAGCTATACGCATTCCCCTTCCGGTAAAACTAAAAGAGTTTCTAAGCGTAATAATCACCGGCCAGCGCGAGCGCTCCCTTACCGGGCTTCCTCATCCAATTGTTATTAACCTTCTACCTAAAAAAGCACTGGAGATAATACCGGGCATCAGCAAAACAACAGCCTCGGATATCGTTCTTAAGCGGCCCTTTGCTTCATACGGTCAAGTAGAAAAACATTTATCCAACGTGGAGATTGACATCCGTGAATCCATAAAGGCAGGATTTCAGTAACGCTTTCTTTCCTTGTCATGGTTAAGCTTATTCATTATATATACCGCTATATATCCACCAATAAACCCGGCGATTATATTAACTCCTGTTTCATATACAAGAAACTGTAATATTCTAATAACGATATCCAGTAGAAGCTTATCAAGGACAAATCCACCAATGAGAGCACCCACGACCCCTACCACCATACCACCGATGTATCCACCAAAAAGATCTCGTCGCTTCAATGTATAGAAAATCCATGATACTATCGCACCAAGGCCTATATAGATTGCAATTGCCAAAAGATTTTTCAAAAACTGGATCACTGCGTCTGACATCTTTTATCCTCCTACTCCAGAAAAAAGAGTTCGCCTTTTCCTTTCCTCAGTATTGTAACATCTCCCTGTGAAAAGTCAACCATGGTGGATACTTCTGATTTTTGCGGACCAACACTCAATACCAGGTCAACTTCGTTTCGAAACTGCTTTTCAAGTTCATCCGGATCTACCATGTAATCACCGGATGACGTATTCACACTTGCTGACATTATTGGTCGTCCAAGCGTTCTCTCAAGTTCAAGCGCGATATTGCTCGCAGGAATCCTCACGCCAATGGTCTTCTGGTTGGTGATGGCAATTCTTGGAACCAGCTTTGAAGCCTTAAAAATGTATGTATACGGACCCGGCAGAGTCTTCCTCATTATTTTAAAAGCTTTATCAGAAACATTACGAACATACTGGTGCATTTCTGATATATCCGAAAATATAAAACTCAGTGGTTTATTTCTGTGTATCTTTTTTAAACGGTAAATTTTTTCAATAGCGCGTTTGTCCTGAATATCACAACCATACGCGTACACGGTATCCGTAGGATAGATTATTACCCCACCCTCTTTCAGAATATCACTGGCTTTCTGTATAAAGCGCTTTTGCGGATTTTGTTCATTAACAACAAATATCATTACACGCACCCATTATGATATCACGACAGTTAAATTGTTACACATATTATCAATCCATCTTCAATAAAAATAAAATACAGCAGCAATGAAGAGACATAAAAATTCAAGAAAAAATGTAAGGCTTTTGCAGGAGTGCCGTCTGCAAAAGCCTTAAACCCGGTAAATGTAATAATAGGAGTGTTACTAACTATCGATTAATTAATACATCGGATTATGTCATTTATGCTTAAGTAAAAAAATTTCACTGCAGGGGCACAGATAAACAGAGGTAATTTTTTTATTCACTCTTTCCGGATTATTGGGAATTGAAAATAATTTTTATAACAATAACCGTTACTACTCAGCTATGACTAAAATATTGATCATCTCCCCCCGCCTTCGGCGGGGGAGCCATAATATTATTATTCATTTTACGATAATTGAAACTTTTAATCATGACAGCTGAGTAATTACAAAATATTTATAAACATCTTCTTCTTTGCGAACTTAGCGTACTTGGCGTCTCTGTGGTAATCCTTACAGGGCTATAAACGCGACTCTCTGTTTCTCAGTGCCCCTGTGGTGAGAAAAAAGAAATGACAACATGAAGCTTGATTTCTACACTGTATATGGTAATTTTATATGGAAAAACTAATAATATTTTATTATATTAGAACAAAAACTTTGTATATGAAATGCAGGTGATATGCCACAGATTGATTTTAAAATAAAAAGCAGGGACCTGGACACTCTTATCCAGATTATACACGCCAATGATGCGGACGCGGATGTTGATCTTGTGCGGAAAGCCTATGATTATGCCTACAATGCCCACCGTAACCAGGAACGTCTTTCAGGAGAACCATTCATTATCCATCCACTTGAAGTGGCGATAATTCTTGCAAACCTCAAAATGGATACTATTACTATTGCCGCTGCCTTGCTGCACGACGTAGTTGAGGATACTGAAATCTCACTGAAAGAATTGTCCAGCCTGTTCGGAGATGAAGTAACACAACTTGTTGACGGTGTCACGAAAATATCGTCATTGAAAAAAAGAACAAGGCACCAGGAGCAGGCGCACAGCCTGAGAAAGATGCTTCTTGCTACTATAAAAGACGTAAGAGTAATTATCGTTAAGCTTGCTGACAAGCTTCACAATATGCGCACTATAATGTTTCACCCACCCCATAAGCAGCGAAGGATCGCAGAAGAGGTGCGTGATATCTACGCCCCCATGGCAGGCCGGCTTGGGATGTCCCAGGTACGTTCAGAACTTGAAGACCTTGCCTTCATGGTGCTGCACGCCGATGAATTTGAAAAAATTGCTCAAAACGTAAAACAGCGACACAATGAAATCGAGACCTACATCGATGATATTCGGGATACCATTCAAAAGCATCTTGCGGAGATGAATATAAACGCCCAGATAAACGGCAGGGTTAAGCACTATTATTCAATATACCGGAAAATACATTACCAGGGTAAAACCTTCGATGATATCTTCGACCTGCGGGCAATACGCATAATTACCGATGAGATCAGGGACTGTTACGGAATACTTGGTATCATTCACACCCTCTGGACACCAATTACCGGCCGCTTCAAGGATTACATCGCGGTACCCAAGTCAAACATGTACCAGTCGCTGCATACCAGCGTCGTAGGTCCGGGGGGACATCCACTGGAAATACAGATTCGGACCTGGGAAATGCATGCTACCGCCGAGATGGGAATCGCCGCCCACTGGCTTTACAAGGAGGGGCCTGCCAGGATAACGAACGAATACAAGAATCTTACAATTCTTCAGGATATCAACAAATGGCAAAAAGAAGTCAAGGACACCCGCGAGTTCATGAAAGAGCTCAAGATGGATTTATATGAAGATGAGATCTTTGTATTTACTCCCCGGGGTAAAATAGTAAAACTTGCCAAAGGTGCAACCCCTGTTGATTTCGCCTATATGATACATACAGAGGTGGGAAATCACTGCATAGGCGCCAAGGTTAACAATAACATGGTTCCCCTGAAAACCGAGCTCAATAGCGGCGATATCGTGGAGATCATGACAAGCAAGAAAGGGCACCCCTCACAGGCATGGTTGAAATTTGTTAAATCATCTAATGCAAGGTACAAGATACGAAACTGGCTTAGAAAAAACACCGAGACACACAGGGATGACGAACATGAAGGCGAACAGAAGGAAAAGAAAGATCAGATCCAGAAAACAGCCGAGGTAACCATACCCGAACAGGAGATGATCAAGATAAAGAATTTTACCAGCAAAAAAGATGCAGGTGTAAGTATAGAAGGTACCTCCAATGTTATGATACGTCTCTCGCAGTGTTGTCAGCCTATCCCCGGAGATGATGTTATCGGCTTCATTACCAGGGGACGGGGAATAACCATACACAAAAAAACTTGCCCTTCAATTCAAAAACTCAAAACTCAAAGTGAACGATTTATAAACGTATTGTGGGAAGGCTCAGAAAGCACATATCCTGTTAAACTGGCAGTACATGGTTTCGACAGGCCCAACCTGCTTAAAGACGTTGCAGACGAAATTGGTATGTCAAAAACCAATATACTAAAGGCAGAAGCACAGGTGATGGCAAAAGACAACGCGTTGTTTAAATTTGTTCTCGAAGTCAAGAGTGTTGAACATCTGAATGATATCATTTCCAGGCTGAAAAACTTAAAAAACATTACGGAAGTATACAAGTTAAACGAAAAGGTTGTGCTGAAATAAAATATCCATGAAAATACTCCTTGGCTCATCATCTCCCCGCAGGTTAGAAATACTATCCATGTTCTTTCAGGATATTACCGTAATTAGTCCACATATTGACGAATCAATTCTGCCCGGTGAATCTCCAAGGGAGCATGTCACACGTCTGGCACTACAAAAAAGCATGTCTATTGATAAAGTTCTCGCCTGCAACAAAGAGAAGGCCTTACTTATAACCTCTGATACTATTGTATCTATCGAAAATGAAATACTTGGAAAACCCTCAGGACATGATGATGCCATACAAATGTTGACACAACTTTCAGGGAAAACCCATAAAGTTATTTCCGGCGTTACCCTCGCCTTCAGGCATATGGGGGACATCCGCAGAATCACCGGTTCAGAATCAACCGATGTTATTTTCAACCCTCTTGATCACAGTAGAATTGAAAAGTACCTCTCCCTTATCCACTACAGGGATAAAGCAGGATCATACGCTATACAGGATCATGGAGATATAATTATCAGGGAAATCAATGGATCATATTCCAACGTTATCGGGTTTCCCCTTCGGCTGTTCTGGAAGATGACACTGGAGACAGGAATAATCGATTGGATATAGTTATTCTTATTACAGGATTTCCTGCAAAATAGATTGACATTATAATTTTATTATATAGACTATATGCCGAACTGTTAAGTATAAATCAGCAAGGAGCAGCGAAATGAGACAAAGAAAACAGTATATAGTAGACAAAAAATTTCAGCTTAAAACAACCTTTTCTGTTATCGGTATCGTATTTATCGTTATCGCCATTGTCATTGGTGCCATCGGGGTAAACATTACCATGAATAATACGAGATTATCTCATGTAGTGGAAATTCAGGATAATATAGTACAAGCCCTCACCGCTTACTCGCAATCATATGAAGGTACCAGCCAGAAAATTGCGATTAAGAATATTTCAAATGATCATTTCGCCAACTTAAACACCATCAGGGGTATTATTAAAACAAACAACACATTACTCATCATCCTGATCGCGTTTATCCTGTTACAGGGATTAGTACTATATATTGTTTTAATAAGGAAAACCCACAAAATTGCCGGGCCAATATATGTAATGAGAAATTATATGCAGGATATTATCAATGGAACACTTCCTGACCCACGGCCACTTCGTAAAAATGATGAATTGAAAGATTTTTATACACATTTTACAGAAATGGTTGATGAACTGAAAAGAAGAGAGCAAAAGTAAGTTCTGCATGTTTTATCACTATTTGTAATATATTGAAGGCAGCAATGTTTAAACATTATAAAAAAATCCCGGTAACAGTTCCGGGATTTTTTTATTACTGGCATACTAAATCTATCTTACCAACTTTAATAATCGTTCAACAGTTTCAGCAACGAGGGGATCATTGCTGTTTCGACAGTATACTGAGAAATGAACCGGGGGTGATATTTTTGTTTTATACAGCTTGTAGTGCTTGGTTGAAAATATAAGATCGTACCGGCCATCTTTTTTCCCGAAGAAATACTCAGCCATTATGGTTGTACCAGCATCCGGGTCATACACCTTCACGTTGTATCCATGCCCATGACGAAATATATCCCGCCCTGCTTTCAGCTTTTTTACAAGCAGGCCAATTGAATTCATTTTATATGAATAGCTCATTTTGAATATATTTCCGTTGATGATTTCCTGTTTCATCTCTTTGAATGACTTATAGAAAGACGTAGCTGGTTTGAGCGGTTTTGTTGTTTTCTTTTGTTCAGGATAATATTCAAGAATTTCATCTGGTTCATCATCATTGTCATCGTCGCTGATCATAGAAACAACTTTTTCTATGCCGGTAAAATCACCAATGATTATTGTTGTGTTTTCTCCCAGGGACTGTAGTATGAAATAGTTCCGAAAATCATCAGGAACAGGCATAAAACGAAGCCGTTGGGATGTAATCTTTTGCTGTATAAAAGATGAGGTCTGATACTGTCCTGAAAGGTTCAAGGTCCCTGTTGCAATCATCAGTATAATTACAAGAAACATCGATGACAAGTACCGTGAAGATAATATTTTTTTCATCATAATTCCTACCTGTAATTCTTTATTCGTTCAGAAAACCCGGCATACATGCAACCCATTTGCCGCATGACATCAGGTATAGTATATTATAGCCGATAGTATTGCAAATATTTTTTTATTTGTTCATGACTATTCCGATCCATAAAAAAAACTTGAAAAATATATAACACCATCCCATCATAGTGCTTTATTCGGGCGGGTGTAATTCAGTGGTAGAATGTCAGCTTCCCAAGCTGAACGTCGCCGGTTCGACCCCGGTCACCCGCTCATTAGTACTTGCACAGGTGATATAGAAATCCTTGACTGACAGGGACAACCTGGTAAAATCTGAATTGACTTATTTGAAGTATATAGAACATGTCTTACACAACACTGGCGGATTCCTTTTCTAATCTTACGACACGTATTTCAGGGGTACTGCGATATAATGGGCATCAGCGATAATTATGCATATGTAAAGCAGAAGATCGAAGATACTGCCGTTTCTTCCAACAGGAATCCTGGTGACATATCGATAATCGCTGTCTGCAAAACATTTTCGGCAGATATTGTGCAAGATGCCATAGACAACGGAATTACCCTCCTGGGAGAGAACAAAATACAGGAAGCCCGAAACAAGATACCGGCACTCAGGGGTAATTTCAGTGTACACCTTGTTGGTCACCTGCAATCAAACAAGGCTAAATACGCCGTTCGGTTATTTGACTGTGTTCATTCAATAGACAAGTTCAGTACTGCTCAAAAGTTAAATGAAGAGGCAAAAAAAGCGGGAAGAACTATGGATATACTTGTCCAGGTAAATACTTCGGGTGAATCGTCAAAGTTTGGCGTGTCACCTGTAGAGACTGAAGCCCTGTGCAGACAGATATTTCCCCTTGAGAATCTTTCGCTGAAGGGATTAATGACCATCGGTCCAAATACCGACAATCATGACAGTATCAGGCGGGCATTCAGACAACTGAGAGAGTTGCGGGACGAAATAAATAAAAAAACTGAAATGCAATTAAAAGACCTTTCCATGGGCATGTCTAACGATTACCTGATTGCCGTGGAAGAAGGGGCAACCATGGTTCGTATTGGCAGCTCCATTTTCGGAACAAGGAGTTATACATGACACAATCCCTGAAATCAATTACTGTTGGTTGTATAGGGCTTGGCAATATGGGATTTGCCATTGTGAAAGGACTTTTAAAAAACATGCCCGGTGATAATATCTTTGGCTTTGATATCGACGAAGAGAAGACCACCCGGTTAGCGGCATCAGGGATACAGCCTGTTACCACCCTTGCAGAAATGACCGGTAAATGTGACTATATTATACTTGCGGTCAAACCTGACATGATAACCGGGGTCACCACCGAACTCAAAGATGTACTCAAACCCCATACCGTGCTCATTTCTGTCGCTGCAGGTATTTCAAATGCTGTTATCGAGTCTTCCCTTAATAAAAAACACAAGATACTCAGATGCATGCCCAATACCCCATCACTGGTCGGCGAAGGAATGCTTGTTCTTTCGCCTAACGCCGAGATGGATGAAAAATCTATCAACGTGGCCCACGCAATATTCAGCGTTCTGGGAAAAGTGCTCATACTTCCTGAAAAGATGATGGACGCGGTTACCGGTGTATCCGGCAGCGGTCCTGCCTACGTGTTTACCATGATCAATGCCATGGCAGATGGTGCTGTTCGCATGGGTATTCCCAGAAGCAATGCCCTGACCCTGGCAGCCCAGACGGTATACGGGGCGGCGAAGATGGTACTTGAAACCGGCGATGACCCCATTGTGCTACGGGGTAAAGTCACTTCACCGGGAGGTACCACTATTGAAGGTGTTTTCGAACTTGAAGACGCCGGTTTTTCCGGTACCGTGATGAGGGCCATTGAGTCTGCCACAATTAAATCCAGGCAACTGGGGGCCAGGTAATGTTTCGCTGGATTCCTATAACAAATTACCATATATGGCAGCTTCAAAAGATCATGAAGGCATTATCAATACTTACCATTACAGTTTTCATTATTGGCAACATCATCTATGCTTTTTGCAAAAACAGGGTTGTTGCCAACGATGAATGGTATGAACTTAAAGAAGGATTTCCATTATTTACTGATTCTGACAGGTATATCGAAATTCTTAAATCCTATCCACATGATCCCGGCGTAAAGATCACCTTTCATACCATGCGGCAGGGCGAATCATTCTGGGATGTTGCCCGCAGGAGCAGAATAAGCTTGGAAACCCTGATTGCGGCAAATCCCTTTTTAACCACGTTAACCGCCAGCCAGGGGATAACCATCGTGGTGCCCCATGAAGACGGGGTTCTTCTGGCCTGCGACTCAATAATCGACCCGTGGCGAATGTCAAAAAAGCTTGAAGCACACCGAAAAGTATCAGGAGAGTACCTTCCACATTTTTTTGAACTATTCAGCCTTGATGATATCCGGTTTGTGTTTTTTAAAAAAGCTGTTCCGGTTATCGTAAACGATTCTCTTGAAAAACTGTACTCCGTGCGACGCACGTTCAGGAAGCCTGTTCGTGGATTTTATACCTCCCTTTACGGGGACAGGGTTGATCCAATATATCATGGTATTCGTTTCCATAATGGGATTGATATTAACGCCCGGTATGGCACACCAATTCGTCCGGTACGAAAAGGTATTGTGAACTTCTGCGGATGGCGAGATGGCTACGGGTATACAATCATGATTCAGCATAACGATGGATATGAAAGCCTTTATGGTCATTGCAGCAAAATACTGGTTGAGAAAGGAGACAAGGTGGAAACCTCTACCATCATCGGCAGGATCGGCTCAACCGGAAGATCTACAGGCCCTCACCTTCATTTTACACTGTATCATCACGGCAAGGTGATCAATCCCCTTCTTTTCGTCTGGTAACATCAAAACAAGTTATATATAATTGTTGAAGCATCCCCTTAATCAGTGTATCATCATGGTGATGAATGCCCTGTACTTTTAATCAATTTAAAAAAGGAAACCTGGTGCACTATGAATGATGACATCAGCGACCCGGTAGAAATTGAACTGGGTGACATAATAGATCTTCACATGTTTCATCCCCGTGACGCGAAAGCAATTGTGGAGGAATTCATCCACAATGCTGTGAAAAAGGGCATTACGCCGGTGATAATAATACATGGAAAAGGAAAATCGGTGTTGAAACAAACAGTTCACCAGAAGCTTGCCGCATTACCAATGGTAAAATCATTTAAAGACGCGGGCAGCAACTGGGGAGCAACCGAAATTGAACTCAAGATAGATAAAGGAGAAACCTGATTATGAGCAAAAAAGTTATTATAACAGGGGGAACAGGATTCATTGGGTCACATCTCACAGGCCTGCTGGCGAAAAAAGGATATGAGATTGTAATACTCACCAGGAATCCAGGCAAAAAGAATAACGGAACTTCATCCATCTCTTACGTAACCTGGGATGGGAAAACATCCACAGGCTGGGGGCAATACGTGGATGGAGCTTTTGCCATTATCAACCTGGCAGGTGAATCCATAGCAGGCCCGGGATGGACTGCGTCAAAAAAAGAGAAGATACGCGATAGCAGGATTAACGCGGGTAACGCGGTTTTTGAGGCAGTCAGAAATTCCAAGAACAAACCTGAAGTTTTGATACAGGGCTCCGCATCAGGATATTACGGCTCACGTGGTGATACTGAACTTACCGAGGATTGTGACCCTGGCAACGGTTTTCTTTCAGATCTGGCTATTGAATGGGAATCAACAACAGCCCCTGTAAAAGACATGGGAGTTCGCCATGTTATCATCCGTACCTCCCTTGTCCTGGCTTCCAGCGGCGGGTTCCTTTCACTTGTCACCCTCCCCTTCAATTTTTTCGTGGGTGGTCATGTTGGCAGCGGTACACAGTGGATGCCGTGGATTCACCTCGAGGACGAGATTAAAGCCATATGCTGGCTGATGGAAAGTAAAAAATCTTCAGGTGCCTACAACCTGGCAGCCCCGGAGCAGCTTCGATCACGGGAATTCTTCAAAACACTGGGGAAGGTGATGGGTCGGCCTTCATGGTTTCATCTTCCTGGATTTTTATTTCGAACGCTCCCGGGAGAGATGGCGGACGAACTGCTTCTGTCCAGTGCAAGGGTTGTGCCATCACGATTGACAGAGGAAGGATTCCAGTTCAGGTTTCCCCACCTGGAAAACGCTTTACAATATTCATTGTCAGGATAAACCATCCCTGTAGTTAAATTTTATACATGTAGAGTTCTCAACACCATGGAAACCGAACCATCATATACTTATTCTGAAAAGTTATTCAAGGTACTGGAATGGGATTCTATTATCTCAAGGCTGCGCGCCCATTGCGCAACCGATCCGGGAAAAGAATACGTTGACAACCTGCATCCCCTGTCAATCGACGGGGTTCGCACGCAGATGACCAAGCTGCACCAGTTGATGGAACTGTTTCTCAAGGGAATGGCTTTTGACCTTGGAGGTCTTGGGGATATTCTTGTGTTTCTCTCAAGATCAGAACGCTCGGGCAGGTTAACTGTTGAAGAGCTTGCCACGGTAAAAAAATCAGTGCTGGCAGCGCACCGTTCAATTGAATTCATAAAAGAACATGAAGAAGAAATCCCATCTTTAAAAGATGAAAAAAATAATCTTTATCCCCTGCCTGATCTACGGGATACCCTTACAAAAGCCATCAATGATCAGGAAGAGTTAAATGAAAATTATTTTCCAGCATTGAAAAAGATACAGCAAAGTATCTTTTCACTACGTAAGGATATCGAGAAAAAGCTGGGGGGCATGCTAAATTCACCTGATCTTGCCCAGGTGCTTCAGGAAAAAGTTCATTCTCTCAGAAACGATCGCTACGTTGTGCTGGTTAAGGCTTCAATGAGAAACCGCATCAGGGGTACGGTTCATGACACCTCGTCTACCGGTGCCACCCTCTACCTTGAACCCGAATCTATTGCCGATATCAACAACCAGCTGGTTCTCAGGCGTGTAGAATACCAGAGAGAACTGGAGAGAATTTTGCAGGTGCTGACCGCGCAGGTGGCAGACCACGCTGAAGAGCTTCGTCAGAACCAGGGGGTACTGTCATATATTGACTTTCTCAGTGCCGCTGCCCGGCTGGGAGCCCGCATGAAGGCCTCCATGCCGGTTATTACGGATACCCCACATGTTCATCTCATCAGGGCAAGGCATCCCATGCTGGCCCTCACCCAGCCTGATGATGTGGTGCCGGGTGATATTTCCCTGGGGGATGATTACAATTGTCTCATTATTTCAGGGGTAAATACCGGGGGTAAAACGGTTCTTTTGAAAACCATTGGCCTGTTGACACTGATGACCGCATACGGTCTTCTTATCCCCGCCAGCCCCGATTCAAGGATTGGCATATTCAGCCGTATCTACGCGGATATCGGTGATGATCAGAACCTTTCACAGTCATTATCCACCTTTTCAGGCCAGATAGTGATTATCCGTGACATGCTTCAAAATGCCACCGAAGACTCCCTGGTGCTAATTGATGAAATAATTGTGGGCACCGACCCCAGGCAGGGGGCTGCACTGGCCCAGGCAGTACTTGAGGCCATGGCCGACACTGGCGCACGGGTGGTAACCACCACTCATTACACCGAATTGAAAGAGCTCGCGTCCCGCGATTCAAGATTTCAAAACGCGTCGGTGGCTTTTGACGTGAATTCTCTGCGCCCCACCTACCAGGTGAATATCGGCCTGCCGGGGGTAAGCTACGCCCTTGAGATTGCCAGGCTGTATAAACTGCAGAATAACGTGCTGGATCGTTCAAAAGAGCTTCTTGACAGCAGAACCCTTTCGGTAGAATCACTTTTGGAACAACTGCAGCAGAAAGACCAGGAAATCAATGAAACCAGGAAACATCTTCTCATGCTGCAGAAAGAACTCTCTTCAGAAAAGGACAAATACTCCAGGAAGATAAATGACCTCAATAGAAAAATTGAAGAGGTTAAAGCGGAGACAGGCATAGCGTTCATTGAAGAATTGAAAGAATACAGGAAACGTGTAGCCGACCGCATTTCCCAGCTTCAGCATGGCGACCTTCAAAATGCCGGACAGCTGCAGCAGGACCTGATTGATATGCAGCATAAAATTGAAGGCAACGTGGCTGAATCAAGGAAAAGAGGCCTTTCCGATTCATTTCGACCCTTTGATGGTACTAACGCGAAAAAGGGTGACCGCTTATACATTCAGCCCCTTGAAACCTATGGTACCATTGATGAGATTGACAACAGGAATAATACCGCGAAATTGATTCTTGGTAACGCCATCACCTCTCAGCACCGTTTTGAAGAACTGCTGATTCCACCTCACAGGCAGGGGAAAAAAGACACCGATAAAGAAAAGAAAAAACCTTCTATCGTATATGAAGGGGCTGTTTCAGAAATTCCAGTTACCGTGCAGACAAGCTATAACACCGTTGATCTGAGGGGACTTCGGGTAGACGAAGCCATTAACAAGGCTGAATCCATGTTTGACAAAATGACACGCAACGGTATCTATTCCGCGGTGGTTATTCATGGCCATGGCACGGGGGCCCTGAAAAAGGCCATTCGCGAATACCTGGGGCATTCATCATACGTGAGGGATTTTCGTCCAGGACAGCAGGGTGAAGGTGGTGACGGGGTTACCATCACCATGCTGCGGGCCTGATTGTTATTTTATATCTTTTCCATTATGGTTGCTTCATACGCACCGAGAAGTGGCATTTCAGCTATTACCGTCCCTTCCCCCCTGTGGGTTGAAAGAAGCACTTTCCACGGTGTTGGTTCGTCATACCGCACCATTGCCCTTCTGGGTTTATTTTTAAAGTTCAACAGCACAAGGTTGGTTTTCCCCTTGTAAGAGCGGTAATAGGCGTATATATCCCTGCCGGGATCTGGTACCGGCTCCCATGAACCCATTGAAAGAACCATGCTTTTTTTTCTCAGGTGCAACAGTTTTTTATACCATGACAGCAATGATCCCCGGTCATTCTGCTGGTTTTTCACGTTTACCATTTTATAATCGGGATTGACCGGAAGCCACGGCTTTTTATCAGAGAACCCTGCGAAGGGGGTGCTGTCCCATTGCATGGGGGTTCGTTCGGGATCCCTGCCTGGATGGAAGGGCCAGTATTTTTTCCCAACCGG
This sequence comes from uncultured Leptospiraceae bacterium, assembly GCA_964486725.1. GTDB lineage: Bacteria > Spirochaetota > UBA4802 > UBA4802 > UB4802 > M55B154. The sequence goes on along the minus strand of CAZAOK010000004.1, from coordinate 19,272 downwards.
GTCCATGAGCTGGTCGCGCTTAATTTTACCGTCTTTCATTCCGATCTCATCACCGTAGTAAATGAAGGGAGTACCCTTCAGGGTCAGCAGCAGCGCGGCCAGTACCCTGCTTCTTCTCTCAGCTTCTGCGTCCCCCCCCAGCCGTGACATTGTTCTTGGCTGGTCGTGGTTTCCAAGCACATGGCATGGCCAACCTTTTTCGGGGATGAGGGACATCCAGGTGTCCACACTTTTTTTATAGTGCTTCGCCCCCCATTTGGCATATAACATGGTGAAATCAAATGAAAGATGAAGCTCGTCATCACCGTTACCAAGGTAGCGGGCTGCCTGCCTCACGTTGCCGGGTTTTTCTACGTACACCTCGCCAACCGACATCCTTTCTGAATATGAATCCAGCAGGCGTCTGAAATCATTAAGCAGGTGGTGTACCTCGGGCCGGTTACGGTCATATATATGTTTCTGCAGATCATATGGCCGCGGATAGGGGCCGATGCCAAAGGGATTATTTCTGAACTTGTCATCCTTGATAAACCAGTTCACCACGTCCAGGCGAAACCCGTCCACACCCCGGTCAAGCCAGTAACGGATTTCGTCGAACATGGCTTTCTTCAGTTGTGGACTTCGCCAGTTCAGGTCTGGCTGCTCTTTCAGAAATGTGTGCAGGTAATACTGTCCGGTGAGGTCGTCCCATTCCCAGGCACGTCCTCCGAAAGAAGCATACCAGTTATTTGGATACTTCCCCTTTTTGCCATCATGCCATATATACCAGTCACGTTTGGGATTGTCCCGTGACGACCTGGAATCCAGGAACCACTGGTGCAGGTGGGATGAATGGTTCATCACCAGGTCCATGAGAACATGTATGTTGCGCTTCCGGGCTTCCCTGATAAATTTCTCGAAATCCTCGTTGCTGCCGAAGATGGGATCAATTGCCCTGTAATCACTTATATCATACCCGAAATCATACATGGGCGACCTGTTAATGGGTGATAACCATATACCATCGATACCCAGATCCTGAAGATAATCCAGCCTGGCATGAATGCCGGGGATATCACCTATGCCGTCATTGTTGGTATCATAAAAACTCCTGGGATATATCTGGTATATTACACCGTGCTTCCACCATAGCCAGTCTTTGTTCATTGGTCGCTCCTTCTTTTCACATTCGCGATGAATGGTAATATACAGCTGGTATTGCGCGCAAGTAAAAAACCGCATCGTAGTCATAGTCGCAGAAATTATAAAAAAGTTCTTGCTGACTTACATAAGTTGATATTCAATAGATAATGTTCTCTTAAATATTTAATTTTTTTAATAATTAATGGAACATAATATGGATTTTCCTGTTCGATGGTCATACTTTATAATATAGAATTAACGCAGGGAATAATTGAGATATGATGAATGTAGATACTGAAAAGAAAAAGAATTTCAGGGTTGAGCAAAGCAGGGAAAAACTAAAGATATCTTCCCTTATGCTTGAGAAAGAACTATACAACGATTCCATAGTTTATTCATATCTATCCATGTTTTACGCGGTGCGGATTCTTCTTATCGACGATGGTCAGGATTCAGACGATCACAACAAGATACTTGAACTGGTAGAAGAATATTATTCTCCTAACGGATGGACTGAACTGGATATCGTTGATATATTGCACAACGCCAGGACATTCAAAGAAATGCTTGAAAACGACGACGGCATTCGCGTCTCACGGACACAGGCTGAACACTTTAACAGGAATGCTGAAACGATTCTTAACGAAGTACTGAAAAGCAAGGCTAGCTACCTTTTGTAATCCAGCTTGAACCATCCCTGTAAAACTCTTTTTTCCACACCGGAACAGTTTTTTTTATGGTATCAATGATATACCGTGAAGCGGAGTATGCTTCATCTCGGTGAGGTGAGGATACCCCAATAATTATACTTACCTGGCCTGGTAATACTTTACCAAACCTGTGAATTACCACGCAATCGGTTAGACCCCATTTAGCGGAAGCATCATGTAAAATCTTTTTCAGTTCTTTTTCTGCCATATCCTGGTACAACTGGTATTCAAGGTGGGTAACCTCTTTTTCACCGGTTTTATTTCTGGCCTGACCGGTGAATATAACAACAGCACCGTCTGATTCTTTTCCAACCATCCCGGTGATTTCATTGATATCAAGGGGGGCTTCCTGAAACCTGCAGTATACCATTTTACCTCCTACCCGCCGCTCACGGGAGGAAAAATGGCAAGAACATCACCCTCTTTCAACTCATGGGTATGATCTGCATATTCCTCGTTAACCGCAACCAGTAATGAATCAAGTATTTTCTTCAGCCTGGGATATTCACCCTGTAAATACTTCAACACATATCCTACAGTTTTCCCACCTGTTATCTCGATACTGGAGGTAGAAAAGCCGGTGATATCCGTTACGGTTGCGAATGTTTTGACAGTAATTTTCATAAATATTAGAAAATATTCTTACTTTTTTTTGTCTTCTTTTTTTCTTCTCTTTTCTTCATAAACAGGTAATGCTTAATGTATGGTTGCAGGCTCTCATTATAGCTGCTTAACACCAGGTCTTCTGAGTTTTTAAGGATCTGGTCAAGATTTACCTTGCTGATATCTTCTGATGAAGTATCGATGTATGTTTTAAACCTCTTTACCACTTCCTTATCAACCGCGTCATGCGCAAGTTTATTCATTGTCGTTGACAGCTTCTGAAGATTGGTCTTTTTCTTTGATCTTTTAGTTATTGACGATTGACTGGTCTTTGCGGCCATAAATACATGCTCCTCCAGGTTCAAAATAGTCGGCGATAATAGATCACCGGTTACTTATTGTAAACTAATTTTTTGGCTCATTCCGGAATTTTGGGGAAAACCATCATAATTTATTTTTATGAATATGAATTATTAGTCCCCCAAAGAAAAGCTTATGATATCATACGGCTTTAAATACATGAAACCGCCCGCTTCGCTCGATAAACGCAGATTAACGCGGATGATTAGTGAATAGTGAACCGTGGGAAGTGAACTGATCACTCGTCACTACTAACTTTTCACCTTTCACTTTTCACTTAATTCCATTTATCTGCAGTTAAAAAATTATGTGAATTGCAATTTCAAAGGTTATTGTTATAAAAAATTATTTTCAATTCCCAATAATCCGGAATGACCCAGTTTTTTTATTAACAAAATAATCATGAAAACCGAAAATAGTAACAGTGTATTATATCATACTAATCCATCAGGGTATTAATTATGAAATGCGTAAAATGCGGCAAACAACTAAACAGTCTCAACCACTATTATGTACCAGGCAAGGGAAAAACCAGGGGTACACGATACTGTATAGACTGCGCAAAAATTGAAAATATTATTACCCTTGTGTAATTCCCCATATCACGTATAAATAAATAACCGCGGTTTTTCGGCCGCTCAACTTCAGTCTTTGATTCATGTACACATGATTATTACTAAACATTACAATGAAAACAGTTGGCACAGTCTACGTGTTAACTCCATACCCGTATCTTCTGCATCATTATACTCATCACAATCCAAACCGGCAAGCTTTATAAACGGAATAGCTTCACGAAGCAAAGGATATGGTATTTTTTTATCATCGATTATATTCTTAATCCTTGCACAGAATTCTTTCATGCTGTCACGCATACTGTCATCAGTAAACACGAAATCACCATCAGCGTTATATAACATCATGGTCATTGACTCTACCATCTCCATATCACCACCGCGGATATTGACATCAATGTGATTCCCATATCCACTGCTGTTCACAATTTCCATTATTGATATGGAATTAGCATCAATGTGCAGTTCTTTTGCCAGGTATTCTTTTTGATAGCTGGCAAAGGCGGTATCTATCTTTGCCACGTACACACGGGCACTCACCATCTCCCAGTTGTACGATACGGGGAGAATGAAATTTGCATGCTTCACCATGGGATATATTTTCGTGACAATTTCACCATCACCTGAACCATAAAATCCAAATTTTTTCAGCGAACTGGCCACCGTGTATCCCGCGTCCGTGATCAGCGCATTCAGTGATGTTTTCAAAAATGAGGCCGGATGTGAGTACGGTGAATGGGTAACACCTTTCAGGTGTAGTTCTGATACAAATTCACAATTTGATAACGCAGGTGCAAGGGTAAGAATAATATCCGTCACAGGTGCATACCTGTGTGTTTCAACGTGATAAATTCCGTACTTCAGACCGGAGGATATAATACGTACCTGATTATCCCGCTCGATTACGTCAACACCCGGGATCAATTCCATAATATTTTTCAGTACTTTCCACATGCGCCTGTTATGTATGTGGTCAAAGAGCTGCCCAAGTCCCCTGATGCTGCAATCCCGGCCGGTTGCCAGGGACAATGCCACGACCTGCCGAAATGCTGTCCAATCTATATTTTCAAGGTCAACAACTATCATTAACAACGTAATCGCATATAGTTTTACATCCCCATGTAAGGTTTGAGTACATCGGGGATATCGAAGGTTTTGTCTTTATTTTGAAAGTTTTCCATAACAGCGGCCATGGTTCTACCCGCGGCCAGACCTGATCCATTCAACGTGTGCACAAGCACCGGCTTGCCGCCTGCGGCGGGACGGTAACGGATCTTCGCCCGGCGGGCCTGGTAATCAAGAAAATTGGAACACGAAGAAATCTCCAGGTAACGGTTAAGGCCGGGCATCCAGACTTCTATGTCATATGTCCTGGCCGAAGATGCCGAAGTATCTCCACTGCAAAGGAGCATCACCCTGTAATGCAGGTTTAAACGTTTCAACACTTCTTCGGCATGGGCCACCAGTTTTTCGAGCTCATCAAATGATGTTTCAGGTTCTACAAATTTTACCAGTTCAACCTTCTGAAACTGGTGAACACGAACAAGCCCCCTGGTGTCACGGCCTGCTGCTCCCGCTTCTCTTCTGAAACAGGACGACTGCATGGTAACATTAACGGGTAGTGAATCACCCGGTAATATTTCATCCCGGTAAAGGTTGGTCAATGTCACCTCGGCGGTGGGGATCAGCGAGAGCCCGTCCCGCTCAATTCGGTAATACTCATCCATGAACTTTGGATACTGACCGGTACCTGTCATACTTTCATCATTAACGATGAAAGGCCCAAACACCTCTTCGTACCCGTTCTCGCGGGTATGCAGGTCAAGCATGAAGTTTATTATTGCCCTTTCCAGGCGGGCAGCCAGCCCCCTGTACACATAGAACCTGGCACCGGCAATCTTGACACCCCGTTCAAAATCCAGTATATCAAGGGCTGTTCCGATTTCATAATGCGGCAGGGGCTCAAAATCGAATGAGGGTTTACTTCCCCAGCTTCGCACTTCCACGTTGTCAGATTCATCCACTCCTGCCGGAACATCTTCACCAATCATATTGGGAATGGACAATACCATGTCGTTATATTCATCATTCAACACGGCAAGGCGGGCTTCAAGCTCCTTTATGCTGTCAGAAACCCCCTTTACCGCTTCCATCATCTCAGTTGCGTCTTCGCCTTTTTGCTTTTTATTTCCAATTTCTTTTGAATATTTATTTCGTTGTTCTCGAAGTTCATCTGCACTGGTAATTAGTGATCGACGTTCCTCATCAATGGTTTCAAGCCGGGAAAAATCCACCACCCCTTCCATATTCCTCTTCTTTACCATGTCTTTTACGGTATCAATGTTTTCACGAATCAGCCTTGGATCGATCATAAGGAACCTCGTTTACAGGATCTTGTCACGTTACACATCTACAGCTTTAAGAAATATGTACCCGGCGGTTTTTTGTCAAGAAAGAAGCAAAAATTTGAACACCACGGAATTTTTAAAACTTTGTAACTGCTCAACTGTCGTTATTAAATGATTCAATTATCGCGAAATGAATAAAATTATGATGGTTCCCCCCGCCGAAGGCGGGGGAACCATCTCTATAGCTGTTCATTATATTGAAAATGATCTTTAACCTGATAATAGCTGATTAGTAACAACACTATCAAGAATTCGAGATATTGTGTTATAAAAATAAGAAGTAAACTGATAAAAAAAATGATTATACCGATACTATTTATATACTGTATAGTGAGTAGAAAAAATCTGAAGGGAAATGGTCAGGGACGGAATCGAACCGCCGACACGGGGATTTTCAGTCCCCTGCTCTACCGACTGAGCTACCTGACCAGCAAAACAAAAACACATATAAAATCTGACATGAAAAAGTCAATAATAAAACCCCTGGCAATCGTTATATTTTTTATTTTATGCGCAAATAGTGCATTTGCAGCAAACACATGGCAATATTATTACAAGAAGGGAAAAATTGAATACAATCACGAGATGTATGAATTTGCTATTGAAAATCTCACCAGGGCATTAAGGCTAAACGATTCTCTCTACCAGGCAGCAAATCTTATTGCCGAGATATACATGAAAAATAATATTAAGAAGAAAGCCCTGAAGTATTATAGAAAATCACTGGTTATTAATGATACACAACATGTCATTCATAATAAGGCTGGTTCACTGTACTGGTTCTTCCTGGAAATAGACAAGGCATATCAACATTTTGAAAAGTCGGTTGCCATTGATAAGAAGTACATCCCCGCGCATATCAACCTTGTGCGATACTACATTTTCAAGAAAAATTTTCAAAAGGCCGAAGAGCACTTTACCATCAGTTACAATATCGGCAAACCATTAAGTGATCCGCTGATACGTAATGCCAGGCGAAAACTGCAAAAAGGGGACACCCTCCAGGCCGGTGAAAAATACTGGGAGGCGATTGAAAAGAACCCGGCCGCCCTGCAGGGGTATTATGAACTATCAAATCTTTACAGGCAACAGGGAAAACCGGTAGACGCGATAGAAGTTCTTGAGAAACTCATCGACGTAAAGCCCAACGACGAAAAATCTCTTGTCACCCTTGCCCACCTGTACTTTACTACACTGCCCACCACAAACAGGAAAAGAAAACTTGAGCTTGCATTACGATACCTTGAAAGAGCCATCTCCATAAACCCTGACAGTGAAACATCGCTGCTGTTGATGCATGATATACATTCCTTCATGGGTAACGATGTTGAGGCATCAGAATACATGAAGAAGGCACAACAGCTACCATGAATACCATCCCGAGATAAATAATTCAACAGGCCTCAATTGTAAGCAATTGCGATTTAGCATTTAAATATTTTATTTGTTCTTGACATGTGAATATTTAAACAATTATGTTCAGGTTTAAAAAAATTTTTTTTACAAGGGGGACGAAAATGCTGGGACTTGGGGACTTCTGGGTATTCGCGGTATACGTGCTCTGTATATTGAGCGCAGCAACCTGTGTCATCTACGGGATTTTGAAATGGAACAGTGACGGGCAGGAGGATACCTCCGAGCAGCGTCAATGGGTTGAAGAAGAAATAAAAATAGAAAAATCACTTTAATAAGGAGGAGGAACGGCAATGACCATATTTCTTGTTGTACTATACCTGCTGGTAATCGCAACACTTGGCTATCTTGGATACAGAAAAACACATGGTGCGTCTGATTACCTGTTAGCGGGAAGGGATATTCATCCATATGTTATGGCGCTTTCGTATGGAGCAACATTTATAAGTACATCGGCAATCATAGGATTTGGTGGCGCGGCCGGCATTTTCGGCATGGGCATTCTCTGGCTTACATTCTTAAATATCTTTGTTGGTATATTTATTGCATTCATCTTTTTCGGCAAGAGAACCAGGATTATGGGGTATCATCTTGATTCGCACACCTTTCCGGAATTTCTTTCACGACGGTTTCAGTCTCCTTTTATACAAAAATTCGCGGGTATTATTATATTTCTTTTTATGCCCCTCTACGCGGGTGTTGTGTTAATCGGTGCTGCCAAGTATATCGAACAGCAGTTCATGATCGATTACACCACAGCACTTTTCTTCTTCGCCCTTATCGTAGCAACTTATGTGATCATGGGGGGGTTGAAGGGGGTCATGTATACTGATGCCTTTCAGGGTTCAGTTATGTTTCTGGGTATGGCCATATTGATAGTATATACCTACTATACACTTGGAGGTATTACAGAGGCCCATTCTTCCCTTACCGCAATGTCTCCCCCTGCTTCCTTTGTAGCAAGCGGACACAACGGGTGGACATCGATGCCTACACTGGGATCGGATTACTGGTGGGTTCTTGTCTCAACCATAGTAATGGGTGTAGGTATTGGCGTGCTGGCCCAGCCACAGCTGGTAGTACGGTTCATGACTGTTAAAAGCAACAGGGAACTGAACCGTGCGGTATTGATCGGTGGAATATTCATACTCCTGATGACCGGCGTGGCGTTTGTATCGGGTTCACTTTCAAATGTGTTCTTCAGTAATAACGTGAACAAAATTGAATTCTGCCAGATAACGGGCTCCATCGCGGAAACCTGTCCGGGCTCAAAGGTAGTTGAGGTTACAAAAGATAATATCAGAAATCTCAGAAAAAATCATTCTGGTATATCTGTGGGCGACTCAATTGACATACACAAAGATGTACCCCACAAGATAACCACTGATGGTTCAATTGCCATTGTGGCTGCGGGGGGCAAGGTGGCAAACATAATACCACAGTATATCAAGCAGTCTATGCCCAAATGGTTCGCGGTTTTATTCATGCTGACCCTGCTTGCCGCGGCGATGTCTACCCTCAGTTCTCAATTTCACGCGATGGGAACTGCCGTTGGCCGTGACTTTTATGAACAAATTGAAAAAGGAAAGGATTACTCTGAAGAGCGAAGTGTCTTCATCAGTAAACTTGGCATTGGATTGACAATTCTTATCAGCGTACTGCTGGCCTACCTGCTTCCAAAAGTATACGTAAAAGGTGAGGCAATAATCGCCAGGGGAACCGCAATATTTTTCGGCCTGTGTGCTGGAAGCTTTCTTCCCGCCTATATTGGGGGACTGTATTTCAAAAAAATAACGAAGGCTGCTGCTATAACAGGCATGGTGGGAGGTTTTGTCACCAGTGCGTTCTGGCTCTTATTTGTTCATGCTACAGAATCATCAGTAATTGGCTTAAGCCAGTTGATATTCGGCAAGCCCTTTCTGTTTGGGAAACCATGGATAATTGTTGATCCCATGTTTATCGCGTTACCGGTATCCTTTTTTCTCACTATCGTTGTTTCATTCTTTACTCAGAAGCCTTCTGATGATCACATAAAAAAATGTTTTCAGGATATTTAGCATACTGAACAACAAAAATGCTGTAAATTCAAAAGACCTGCCATTTACCGGCAGGTCTTTTTATGCCTTTAATTCGTTTGACATATACTATTTTACATCCAATATAGACTGCAAAAATTATTCTATACCAGGTATTATTCATGAATCTGAAAAACTCTCTGATCTTCAAGCTGTTTCTGGGAATTATTACAGGCATCCTGCTTGGCATAACCCTCAGTCATTATAATATGGATTTTCTTCTCAGAACCATTAAAACCGCGGAGATATTATTTGGAGCATTTCTCAAGTTCATAATTCCCCTGATAATAATCGGCTTTGTTCCTCCCGGCATTATCGATATAGGCGGAAAAGCAGGCAAGACCCTGATCATTACAATATTACTTGCTGTTTCATCAACCCTGATAGGAGGCCTTGTTGCGTATTCAACCGGTACGGTTTTCCTTGAATCACTTGTGGGAAATCTTGCTGCCCCGGCTGAAACCCTGACCATTGAGCCATTGTTTTCACTGAAAGTTGAACCACCTTTGCCCGTCTTTACAGCACTGGCACTTGCCTTTGTTTTCGGCCTGGTTCTTGCCTCAAAACCTCTTGTCACTTTCAGGAATGTTTTTTACGAACTGAAAGATATTGTGGAAATTTTAATTCGAAAGGCAATAATTCCGCTGCTTCCCTTTTATATCGCATCACTTTTCTGCTCACTCAGCGCGACAGGTGAGATAATCCCAATTTTGACATCCTTTGGCAAACTATACGTGGTTATCATCGGTCTTCAAATTTCAATCGTACTCATTGAATATGTTATCGCCGGGGTGCTGACCCGTCGAAATCCATTAAATCTCATAAAAAACATGATACCAGCATATCTTACCGCTTTTGGTACACAGTCTTCAGCCGCCACTATCCCGGTTACCATTGAAAGTGTACGATCAAATGATGTATCAGAGGATATCATTGATTTTGTGATCCCCCTGTGTGCCACCATTCACCTTGTGGGTGACATGATAATGATCACCCTCTCATCAATGGTTATTCTTACCATGCAGGGAGGCACCCCTGAGCTTGTACAGTATATACCATTTATCTTTTTATTATCGGTTACAATGATAGCCGCGCCCGGAATACCCGGAGGTGGGGCAATGACAGCCCTGGGGCTACTTGAAGAGATGCTGATGTTTAATAATTTCCAGAAAGGTCTTATCTTGAGTCTTCATATGGCCCAGGATTCGTTTGGTACCGCGTCAAATGTAAGTGGTGACGGGGCCCTTGCTATTATCATAGATTATATCACTGGTAAGATGAAGAAGTAATCCCGGCATTATCTATTCAATTAATTTCGCACGCCTTTTTTCCACGGGATATACGGCCTCGTTTTTTGATACCCGATCAAGGTCATCATTTCTTACCGGGTTGGCCAGTGAAAGCAGCGTATCTACTTCGTTTACCTTAAACACCAGCTTCTGTGAAGTCTTTTCCGGTTTTGCGGAATCTGTTACCGGTATATAGCTGACAAGAAGATCGCCAGGTGATACCCCATCATAACTTCCCAGGTTGACCAGTACCGAGTCTTCCTCGTAGGCAAGGATTCTTCCCTGGTATGGGATTGTTTCATACAGTTTTCGGGCAAGTCGCAATGATATACCAGACAGGGCCTGTTTACCCTGGTCTTCGGCCTGCAGGTTCGCAATAACCACACCGGTTTTCAGGTTCATTACGGATATACCGGCACGTATAAAATTACCGGATACCTCGTAATTACCATAAAGGAGATAATCAAATTCAGGTACCTTATCTCCTTTCATCAACCCCTGGATATCCCTGAGTATAGCATCAATTGGCTGTTTACCGCCTTGCAGTTGTTCATTTATACGTATTCTCTTTCTTGTTGAAATATTTTTGTACCTTCCAAACTGGGAGAAGGCATAATTTATGCTATTTGAAATAACACTGCCACCATCTGGATAGGGAGGGATTCCTTTAACACTTTCCAGATCAAGCAGCATTACACGGGGAACGTCTCTTTCCGGTGCTTCCTGCGCGTAACCCATCCTGTTATACAGGCGGTCACGGCGCTTTATAATGGCTACATTCAGCCTGTCACGGGATTCAGTTGAATTATTCATGGTGTGCAGTTTTTTCAGCTGATCAACGTAAAAACGATAATAATCCCGTACCAGGTAGGAGTCGGCAAGCTCCTGGCGGGGTTCTGTTGCCATGGGGTTGAGGAAAAGTGATTTTCTTAAATGCAAGAGTGAATGCTCGGGAAAGTTTTTCTTTCGAAAATTATGGGCAGTGTCATGCTCCTCCCCGGCAAGCTTTACACGCAGTGGGTGCCCCGTCTTGAAATTTTCCAGAACCAGAAATTGCGAACGCTTCTCATAAACCAGGCTGTTTAAAGACTGTTGCTCTACCGCCTTTGAGTACTCTGAAAGAGCCTCTTCCCTGTTGTTCATCTTTTCATGAGCAAGGGCAAGATTGTAATGCGGGATACTCATCTTCGGATATAATTCAACAACCCTGTCGTAATAAGACACAGCTCCCTCAAAGTCGTCTGAATGATACGAAATATATCCAAGAAACCTGTTCGCCTCGATGTTATTCGGACTTATGCTGAGGGCTTTCTTGAATTCATCAATAGCCTGAGCTACATAATCACTGTTACCCGTATGTGCATATTTGGCAAAAAGAAGGTTTCCGTACTCCACATAACCCCGGGGATACTCGCTTCGCGAGTCGATTGCCTTCTCAATATAGTTTATGGCCTCATCAAAACGGCCTTCCCTCTTCTTCATCTCTGCCATGAGAAGAAGTGAATCATAATGAAAGGGGTTTGCCGTCAGTACCCTCTCGAGAAGACGATTTGACCAGAGCATTTTATTCATTCTGAAGTAGAGATATGCCATTCCGTAACGTGATTCGTTGTTCTCAAATGACATTTTGTTAAGTTTCTCATAAATCCTGATTGCCTCTCTATACCTGCCGATCCCCGTAAGCGCCCTGCCCATACCAAGCATGGCTTTTTCATCGTTTTCGTAGAGACGCAACACCCGCTCGTATAACGAGATTGCCTCTTCATAACCACCGGTTTCCAGGTACGACTCGGCAAGTCCAGTCAGTGATTCTTTATAACGGGGATTCTGCTGCAGGGCGCTTTGAAAGGAAATAATTGCAGAATACATTTCTCCTTTTTCAAGATGCTCCCATCCCTTCTTGTTATGGTATATGGCGTTCTTTGAAAAAACCGGAACAGAAAGCAGCAAAACCAGGATCACAACCAGGAATATTCCAACAGTATAAATTGTTCTCTTTCTCTTCATATCACCATTATCATTGCAGATAATATTATGCGTATTCTGTCACATTAACTCACTTCATACGTCTTCTTTTACAGGAAGTCAACAAATAAATATATCATATGGAATTGACAAATAATCCCGTTTGCTGTTCAGTAGATTATTCATACTCGACAATTAATTTGATAAAAAAGGACATGTATGAACAACAAATCAAGATTTAAATTCAGGCACATCCTGACATTGGGCTTACTGGTCATTATGTGCGGAGTAATACTTTTAGGCATCACATGGTACTTTAACAGTTCCCCCGGCTTTATGCCTGATGAAATAATCAAAATTGACAGGGGAACCACGCTTCGTGAAACAGCCGAAATGCTGAAATCTCGAAACCTTATTACCAGTGAAAGCTTCTTCCTGGTTCTTGCCAGGGTAACAGGAAATACCAGCGTGAAAACCGGGAAATACCGGGTATACAGGGGAATGTCATCACTTGATATACTACGCCGTATCACACGGGGACATGTGATGGTGCAACGGGTTACCATCCCCGAAGGATTTAACCTGTACCAGATTGCTGATCGGCTGGAATCTAATGGAATAACCAGTGAGGATTCATTTCTATATTACGCTTTTGATAAAAATTACCTTAGATCCATTGGTATACATGCCCCCTCGGCGGAAGGGTACCTTTTTCCGGAAACTTATAATTTTCCCGAAGATTCTGACCCCAGAGACATTATACAGTGGATGTACAACCAGATGAGAAAAGAACTGGAGAGCATGGATCTCTCATCCATGTCCGACCTGAACATGAATGAGCATAAACTTCTTACCATGGCTTCACTGATAGAAGAAGAAGCAACCGTCAAGAGTGAAAGAGGCCTCATATCAGCGGTATTTCACAATCGGATGAAACTGGGTATGCGGCTTTATTGCGACCCTACCGTTCGATATGCCGTCAAAAAATTTTCCGGCAGGCTCACATATAAAGATCTTGAAAGTGATTCACCATTCAATACCTACCGCCATGGAGGATACCCTCCCACACCAATCAGCTCCCCCGGCAGGGGGGCTATACAGGCGGCCCTGAATCCAGCGGACGTGTCGTACCTGTATTTTGTATCACGTAATGACGGGTCTCATTATTTTTCAAAAACATTGTCCCATCATAATAAGGCGGTAGAATTCTATCAAAAAGGCATTAACAATGGCTTCGTTGACAGGCAGAAATAATAAAACAGAAATAGTATCTCCCGCGGGCAATCTTGAAAAGTTGAAGGTGGCGGTTGATTACGGTGCTGACCTGGTATATTTCGGCGGCGAGCAGCTTAACCTTCGCATGAAAACCAGGAACTTCGGCCACGAGGACATTCTACAGGGTATCCGCTACGCGCACAGTCACAATGCCAGGGTAATCTTTCTGCTGAACTCCTACCTGCATGAAGACCAGGTTGACAACGCCAGGGAATACATCAACGATTTGTCAGAATACAACTTTGACGGTATCATGGTTTCCGACCCCGGCATGATTATGCTGTTGCGGGAAAGCGGCATGGATATCCCGCTGCATCTTTCGACCCAGATGTCCACCCTCAATCACCTGTCGATTTCATTCTGGCAGCAGATGGGTATTCAACGGATAGTGCTTGCCAGGGAGGTGACCCTCGACGAGATCCGGAAAATTCGTGAACATACCGACGCGGAGATTGAAACATTCATTCACGGGGCCCTTTGTGTTTCATATTCGGGACGATGTCTTCTCAGCCGTTACCTGTCCGGCAGGGACGCAAACACGGGGAGCTGCTCACATCCCTGCAGGTGGCGATATTCCCTGGTAGAAGAAAAGCGCCCGGGAAACCACATGGATATAATTGAACACGCCAGTGGAACAGAGATCCTGTCATCAAAGGATCTGTGCCTTATAGAAAAGGTGCCCGCCTTTATGCAGGCAGGTGTAAATGCCTTCAAGATTGAGGGGAGAATGAAATCCCTTTATTACACGGCAAATACCACGCGAATATACAGCCACGCGGTTCAAACTGTACACGATGGGATGGATTACAACAGGTGGCTTGGTTTCTGGAAAAATGAACTTGACCTGATAAGTCATCGGCCGTATACCGATGATCTTTTCAACGAATTCGGGGATAACGCCTTTACCAGTCTTCCTTATGTGAAGAAAGTATTATTTCTGGGCCACCGGGTCACCGGTGAAGAATCGTCACAGGAGGTTATCATCAAGGTATTCAACCCCATTTACAAGGGTGAAACCATTGATGCCATATTTCCAATAAACGGACATGAAATCATAGACGGTAAATTAATTGTTGAAAACATATGGGACGATGAGAACAGTGTGGACATGGCACAGCCCGGAAGGGAATACCTGATTGGCTTTGACAGGCCGGTTGATCCACACGCTATTCTGAGAAGAAGATTACAAGATAACGGGAGCACTACATGATACGCAAACCACCGGGAATAGAAGATATCTTTCCAGACAGGATAGAACTGTGGAACAGGATTACCGGCACAGCCCGCCATATCTTTAAAATATATAATTACCGGGAAGTTATTCTTCCCGTAATGGAATATACCGAGGTATTCAGCCGCGGACTTGGTGATGAGACTGATATTGTCACCAAGGAAATGTTTACTTTTCAGGACAGGGGCGAACGAAGCCTTACCCTTCGGCCGGAGGGTACCGCCTCAATGGTGCGGGCATACGTGGAAAACGGCGAGTATAACCGTCTCTCAACCTGCAAGTTTTTTTACTGCGGACCCATGTTTCGTGCCGAAAGACCCCAGAGAGGCCGGCTTCGCCAGTTCAACCAGTTCGGTGCCGAGCTGTTCGGCAGTGATCATCCTTTTTATGACTTCGAGATCATCGCAATAATGGATTCCATATCCAGGAACCTTGGTATAAAAGAATACAAGTTGCTTCTTAATTCAATTGGATGTCCTGAATGCAGAACTCCCTATATTAAAGAACTTGAGTCTTACTACCAGTCTCATAAAGATGAGCTTTGCGATGATTGCAGAAGAAGACTTCAATCAAATCCCCTGCGTTTACTTGACTGCAAGGTGGAATCATGCGTCACTCTTCGCCAGTCGGCACCAATGATCAGTGATTTTATTTGCGATGAATGCGCAAATCATTTCACGCTGGTGAAAACTTATCTTGACCATAACAATATTGAATATACCGAAGACCCCTACCTGGTAAGGGGACTTGATTATTACACGAAAACCACCTTCGAGTTTGTTACCCATCGTTTGGGGGGACAAAATGCCTTCGCCGCCGGTGGCAGGTATAACAACCTGGTAGAAACCTTCGAAGGTAAACCAACACCCGCGGTGGGGTTTGCTGCCGGAATTGAACGGTTATCCCTTTTGCTGGAAGATTCAGAATTTTCGGGAGAACAACTTGATGTTTATTTTGTTCACTCAGGTGGTGAAACCCTTGAAAAAGCCCTTGAATTACTACAATCATTGAGAGACAGGGGTTATTCTTGTGATATTGATCCAAATGGCAGGGGTTTTAAAAACCAGTTCAAAAAGGCTGACAGGGAAAAGGCACGTTTTACCGTGATAGTTGGTGAAGATGAATTATCATCAGGAACCTGCACAATAAAGAACATGGATTCAGGTGAACAAAAAAACGTCAACGCCAATGATATTCCAGCGAACCTTTGAAAGGCGACAGGGTATTTAAAAATGACTTTACACTTCTTTTTTAAAGGATATAGTATCACCTGTCAGTATATATTTTCACCAGGGATGGTTTAATAACCATGAGCCCCATGACGAATGACGAGAAGATTAAAACATTCAGCTTTGTGCATGGAAGCATCGCAAAAGAGCCCCATATATATGATGTGCTGGCCGAGATACTGCGTATGCAGAACATGGCGCTCCCCGAGGCAAAGACCGAACTTGCCACGATGGGATACCTGAAGCGTTCACGAAATATACCCATACCATTTACTACATCACGGGACAGCCAGGTTGAGTATATCGTAGATACACTAATTAAGAATTACCCGGAACAGGTAAAGAAAATAATTACCTTTGACTTTCGTGTTGATGATTCCACAAAAAAACTCAATATTGACGAAATAGAGGAATTAACAGTTCTTCTTCCACAGGATGAGTATAAAAGAATACAGGCTATTCGCGACGCGAAATCATTGGAAAATCTGCATACTCTTTTAAGACGATACAGGCTTTTTAACCTTTCCAAACTTATAAAAAAAGCAAGCTTCAAGAATGACCTCAGCAGGATAATAAAATCTGAGCTGGGAAAATCAATATTTACCTTTAAAAACTACAACGTAGACAGAAACCAGGTTGAATGGGCCGAGGATTTCTGCTTTCACGCCCAGAATTACCAGGCGGTGAAAAACTCCCTGAATCTTGACACATTGAAGACCATTATTTCACAGTACTCCGAGCTTGTAATACGGCGGCTAAAAAAATTCGGTATTGTATCAACCGATTTCAGTGATTACAGGGATTCAAAACTGGATTATATCTTTAATATACTCATGGATGATTTAAGCACCACCCTGCCACCGAGAGAACTTGTTGAAGTGAAAAATATGCACTCCCTGCGATCATGCCTGTTGAAGGTTGACAAGATCCTTGATCCCATCGAAACATTGAATAATGATATCGTTCAATTCGTAAAGGAGTCGGCAGCTTGCAGTGAAAACGATATAACCAGTACATTGCCCGAGGTAAACAGGGAGTTGCTCATTAAGTGGGAGAATTCTCCAAACAGGAAAAAAGCCGGTGTAATCGTGCACGTGGATGAAAACGGGGTTCATCATTATCTTGATGGAAATAGTTTTATAAACAACCTTTCCGAAACAAGCCAGCTTGTACTCTACCAGCCCGACAAGTTTAACGAGCTCAGCTACTCTGAAAAGGATAATGCGCGTAAAAAACTTGAATTTCTTGCTGAAGTTGGCGGCAGAATACTCTCTTCAGAAAAGGACTTCGAAGATATAATCAACCTGTCAGGTACTCAAAAAGACACATTGATAAAAATACTTGAAGATTATAAAAAGTTCAGCAGCGAAAGGGAAAAGCACCAGGAAATCAAAACTCACCTGAAATCTCAACAAATGACCGCACGAAAAAGAAAGAAGTCGATTTTTGCGCGACTGTTTGCGGCTATCGCCGCACTCTTCACGAGAAACGAAAGACCATCAAAAATCAAGTCGAAGTCTGTTCCTGTATCAGCCGCAACCAGGACACTAAGCAGGGAAACGCGAGACCTGTATCATACAATTAGTGAAAATCCAAAACCGGTAATACCATTGTCTGAATATATAGAGATAACACCTGAAAATGAACAGACCATAACACGAATTATTGAAGAATTACGACATTCTAACCTGAAATTAGTGATACCCGTTTATAACGCGCGAAATATTCTCTATCCCAAAAGAAGCAGGAAACTGCTGATGGCAGATGTAGAGTACCTGCTTGTATCACCAGCAGTGGTAAAATCCACAGATTCTATCACCGAATTCACAAATTCGCTGGTAGGAAAAAAATTGAGAAACGAGATTATTCCCTCATCAGGGATACTGGCAATAGAGAAATACCTGTATACCATATTTCGCCAGAGAAAATCCATGATGAGGAAAAAAGACCAGGGCTGATCTATTTGGAATCTACACTGCAACTATCAGAAGAAGGGCATGATGCGCATGCCGGTGCAGGTGTGGATGATTCCTTCGAAACTTCTTTTGAACCATTCCCGTTATTTTTATAATCATTTACATAAAAACCAGAACCCTTGAATATGATGCCGGCCCCGGCGCCAATCAATCTTTTCACCTGGCCACCGCATTTCTCACATTCCTGGATGGGATCATCCTTCATGGATTGGAATACTTCAAAACGGTGATCACAGTTGGTACACTTATAATCATAAGTTGGCATTCTTGCCTCCGCTGTAAGTAAAAAAAACAATTATCTTTTACTACTCAATTGCAGTAGTATTGAAATTTTAGCACCATCCTGAAATAGTCAATAAAAAAATGGTACTATTTTTTAAAATCCCATAGTTCCGCCCAGTCCAAATGAGTTAAAATCCTCACCCTGCACTATACTACGACTTGCGAATAGATCCAGTATTACAGCCTGATCCAGGTACAGGAGCGCGCCTGCCAGAACATTGACCTCCTGGCGGTGATCGACATACCCGGTATCTTTCTGCCCGGTTATTTCACAGGCTAAACTGATTCTATCTGACAGGCCAAACTCCATTGCATACCCGTAAAGATAATAATTGGAACGTGTTTCATCAGACCGGTGAGTTATCCATGTATACCCGGCCATAACATGGGCCGTCACAAAACCAAAACAGCGTGACATGGCCATGGATAATTCCTGCTCGTTCTCTCCGCTACCTGTAAATCTATCTGCATCACCGCTTCTTGTTTTCACCGCGCCTTTCAACGATAACAGGAATCCCTGAGGTGTACTTCCGTCTTTCGGTATGTCACCAAGTAAGAGATATTTACCGGAGAACAGCACATCACCAATTCCATGCGTTGTTGAATGATATTCAGGGTTGGCTCTTACATATGGCATCTCAGCTGATACCTCGAAACGATCATTTAAAGAATATCCGGAAACAAGCAAAAACAAATCACTTGTTAATCCCGGTTCGGGAATTCTTTCATATGCTGCCTCCATAGACGTGTCCCCACTGC
>CAZAOK010000003.1:63350-82525 GCA_964486725.1 uncultured Leptospiraceae bacterium | reverse complement strand
ACCGTGAAATGAATAAAAATATGATAGTTCCCCCCGCCTTCGGCGGGGGAACCATCTCTAGATCTGTTCATTATATTGAAAATGATCTATATTCTGATAATATTTGAGTAGTAACAATAATTTTAATAATTCAGTATGACAGCTGAGTAATTACGAAAAAGATTACATTTGGATTGACTTGTATACGGTAAGTATTTTTTTGTTGTTTTGAGCATATAGCAAGTATTATTATACTATTAGAAAGTGAAGGGAATGAAATCATGCTGGAAAGTTATAAGATAATTGATAATAAGGTCATTCTGAGAATGCGGGGGAAGATCTATGATACCTCTGAAGAACTCATTGATGGGGGTGTTTTTAAAGAGATTCTTCACCGGGCCATCTGGCAGCTTGTTGAGAAAAGATCTATTCTTATCAGAATATTTGAAAATGATACACCTACAGAAGAAGACATAGCTGTCCTGGTAAATACACTGAAGCGACTGACAAAAAATACCGCCGAAGAGGTTGAAAAACTGTATCCTGAATCAGCACAGTTTTTTAAGAATCTGTCCCATTTTAGTGATTTCGTGGAATTTATATATAATTTCTGGAGAGGATTTGAACGCTATGTGCTGTGTGACTCTTTTGAGGGTGACTCCATTGATCAGCGTCCCTACAGGGCCTTTAATGACACGGTGGGGACACTTGCGCAGCTTATGCGTAAAACATACAGGGACATAGAGGAAAACATTACGGGAACACATCCACGCGTCTACAGGCAGGTGGAAGCGGGTGCGGCCTTTGGTTCAATTTCGATTCCTGTAAATACCAATTATCCTGATGGAGCATATGGAAAATTAAAATCAATCCAGGTTATCCGCCAGGTAATGATGAACCCGCCTTTGATACTGGAACCGAAAATGAACAAGAGAACCGGTTCATTTGAGAAAATCGATGTTAATCCATTATCTACGATACAGCTGAACAGTGATGAGTGGATTTGTTATCCTGCAAGAGTGGGTCATCTTATAATACATGTGTACATTCACGAGAAGTTTTATGAACTTGGTTTCACCCTTTGCAACCTGTTTGACATCGCGGATGATGACGAGGTTGAACGACAGCCGGATGGTGTGTATCTCTTTGGGGTGCCCGGTGATGAGCTGGACAGCCTGGCCGAATATCCTACAGTTTTCTATGATGATGAAAAGAACAACATAATGATTGCTGCCTGTCCAAACAGGGACGAGTTCGGATATTTCGGTTATCTGAAAAAGATGGTGCTCACCCTTCACAATTCAGTCAAAATGAAGCAGGGGATTATGCCTTTTCATGGAGCTCTTATGGAAATTATTCTCAGGAACGGGAAAGAGGCCACCATGCTTCTTATCGGTGATTCTGGTGCTGGTAAATCAGAAACACTTGAGGCCATGCGCAATATCGGTGCTGAATTGATCAGTGATATCATAATAATCGCGGACGACATGGGTTCCCTGGAGATTGACGATAAGGGGAATATCATTGGATATGGCACTGAAATTGGCGCATTTTTGAGAATTGATGATCTTAAACCGGGATACGCTTTTGGACAGATGGACCGTTCAATTATTATGAGCGCCGGACAGACAAATGCCCGAATCGTGCTTCCGGTAACCAGCTATGAAAATGTAATAAAAGGATTTAATATCGATTACATACTTTACGCGAATAATTACGAGGAAATTGATGAAGATCATCCCATCCTGGAACGTTTTGACAATGCCGAAAAAGCACTGACAGTTTTCAAAGAAGGGACAGTTATGAGCAAGGGAACAACTACCACAACCGGTATCGTTCATTCATACTTTGCTAATATATTCGGCCCCCCATCATACAAAAAGCTGCATGATGCAATAGCTGAACGTTATTTCAGGGCTTTCTTTCAAAAAGGTCTTTTTGTAGGGCAAATGAGAACACGCCTGGGCATGGCAGGTTATGAACAGGACGGTCCTGAAATGGCAGCCAGGGAAGTATTGAAGATAATTGGTTCTTAACGCACGGGTATAGCATAATTCCAGGCGGTTCAGGATAAAGATGACACTATCTCAATTGGTGACCGGTTTGGGCAAGTATCATTAATTCTTATTCTTATATATCACCGCTTTCAGCAATTCAAGCTTTTTGACAAACTTATTGGTAAATACAAATAAAACCTGAATTGATAAAATGAACTGGAGGAGATAATGAAAACAATACCAGCAGCCGCAGTAGTAATATTGAGTATGCTACAGATTGCCGCAACAGGATTCAAGGTATCTGATTCTCCACGGAATATCGGGTCTCCGGTAAACACCGAATACAATGATTTTTCACCAACCCTCTCACCTGATGGAAGCTGGATGATTTTTAATTCCAACAGGGGAGGACGGTATCAGAATCTCTACATATCCCATTTAAAGGATGGCAAATGGACTGAACCGAAAAAGCTAAACGCGGTCAATTCACCTTATAATGACGAATCCCCTTATTTATCCAGGGATGGGAATACGTTGATTTTCTCTTCAGATCGGGATGGAAGCATTGAGATGCCCAAAAATGAAAATAACCAGGTTCGGGTTTCTTTTGATTTATACTGGTCAAAAAAAATCAACGGTAAATGGAGTAAACCTGAACCCATACCAGGTGAAGTGAACACACAACATCATGAAAAATCACCAAGTTTAAGCGGGGACGGGAAGATCCTGTATTATAACATGTGGGCCTTTGGTGATATTTCCCGGGTGATTCTTGTTAAGGCAGAATTTCAAGACGGGAAATTTAGAAATCCAGAAAAACTTCCAGAACCATTTAACCAGGGATATCGGGATTTCGGACTGATACCCGCGGAAGACCTGGGTGGTTTCTTTTTTTCATCAAACAGGCCTGAAAACATTGGCACCGTTGACCTGTATTTTGTTTCGTATAAAAAGGGTAAGTTTGGTACTCCTGAAAACCTGGGAGAAATGGTAAACAGTAAGAAAGCCGATCTTTACCTGGCCAGGTCTGATCAACGGTATTATATAACCTCCAGCCGCGAAAAAAATAATTTTGATATTTACTCTTCTGTTATTTTCGTTGACGGAAAGAGTTTTGATACAAGGGCCATATATTTTGATTTTGACAAGGCGATAATTAAGAAAGAATCATACTCATATCTTGATGCCCTGGCCAGGTACCTGAAAGAAAGTCCCAAAATAAAACTGGAAATAATTGGTCATACAGATCTTCATGGAGAAGATAATTATAATAAGAGTTTAAGCCTGAAAAGGGCCCGGGCGGTTAAAAAATACCTGGTACAACGCGGTCTTGATACTGATCGTTTCAAGGTATCAGGAGCCGGAAAAAGTCGGCCCATAAAAAAGGGGAAAGGATCAGGTATTGATGAACTCAACCGAAGAACAGAGTTTAAAATTATTGAATAAATTGTAACTACTCAGATATAACTAAAAATATCGATCATTTGCTTCATAATAGAAAGGAATTGGATCATCTCCCACCGCCGAAGGCGGTGGGAGATGCTGTATTATTATTAAAAAATGGCTCATTCCGGAATTTTGGGGAAAACATCATAATTTATTTTCAATTCCCAATAATCCGGAAAGACCCTAAAAAATTTAATGATTCATTAAAAAATGTGATAAAATGATTGACATGAATTGCCGTAAGTTGGTATTAAGTTGGACACTTAAATGAAAAAAGTTTAACTAAATTCTGTTAACTATCTAGAATAATTTGAACAATAAGACGTATACGAAGTTCTTTGACATATGAAAACATACTGTAATATTCCCCTGTAGCTCAATCGGTAGAGCAACTGGCTGTTAACCAGTAGGTCGTTGGTTCGAGTCCAACCGGGGGAGCATTTCATAAAAGCGGCTGATAAGGCCGCTTTTTTATTTGGCAGGGCAGGGTTTGCGGCCGCATCATGTCTCTAAATGATACAGTCAATATTAAATTGTTTGATAATAGTTCATGAATTAATAAAAAATTCTTGCCTGTTTGCAATAGGGCTGTTATTTCATTAGAATACCCCTTACAAGGAAAACTCAATGAGCGAAAATTTACAAATTGTTAAAAATATACATGAACTGGCGAAAAGAAAGAATGCTATCATTCTTGCTCATAATTATCAGAATCCAGAAATTCAGGATATGGCCCATGACACCGGAGATTCGCTTGAGCTGGCAAGGATTGCGGCTGAAAATGATGCAGATATTATCGTGTTCTGTGGCGTACATTTCATGGCTGAATCTGCATATATTTTATCTCCACAAAAGAAAGTTCTCTTACCTGATAAATCGGCAGGTTGTCCTATGGCTGACATGGCAGATGTAGATGCCCTTTTAGAGTTGAAAAAGGAATATCCAGAAGCTACTGTCGTTACCTACATAAACTCAACTGCCGCAATAAAGGCTGAATCAGACGTGTGCTGTACCTCGTCAAACGCTGTAAAAATTGTACAGAGAGTAGAAGGGGATACTATACTTTTCCTGCCCGATAAAAATCTTGCAGATTATGTTCAGCGTTTCACGGATAAAAAAATAATACCGTGGAAAGGCTTTTGTCCCGCGCATGAACAATATTCTGCCGAAGAACTGAAAAAAATGAGGGAAAAACATCCTGATGCGGTTGTGATGGTCCATCCGGAATGTAACCGGGAAGTGGTTGACCTGGCTGATGAAGTATTATCAACAGGTCAAATGGTTACCTTCGTAAAGGAAACAGATAAGCGTAAAATAATTGTTGGTACAGAAAAAGGAATGATACACAAGTTACAGTCTGTTGCACCCGATAAAGAATATATACTTGCGTCTGAAGCTTTTGTATGTCCTAATATGAAAAAAATAACACTTGAAAAAGTGCTGAAGTCTCTTGAAAATGAGAAACCTGAAATAATAGTACCAGAGGAAATCAGGATAAAAGCACTTGGAAGCCTGAAAAGGATGCTCGAATTATCCTGAGGAACGTTGCAGGAGGCAGTTGTTGAATAATGTGGAATCCGGTTTTGACGAAGAACTACAAAAAATCCGGGAGAAAACCTTTAATAGTGATTTAAAAAATCTGGTACATAAGGTTACAGGTCATACTCCAGATGATATTTCTGCTATTGATACTCCAAAAAAGATGTTAAAGCGGCTGCATGCATTGTATTACAGGGCAGTCAATGAAATAGATTTGAAGTCCCCGCTTGCCCTTCCTGATCATTCGTTGCTTCAATCAATTGATAATGACAGTAATCCTGTTGACTTGCTGAAAAAGTCGTTAGAAAATATAAATCTTGGGAAGTGTACCCTCCTGTCATATAACATTTCTAACCAGTGTTTCAAACCGGTTTCAAATATCCCCGGGTCATTTAATATTGAAAACTTATTAATTGACGTATCAGAAAAGCTATATGCGGATATACGTAAAAATGTATACGGTATATTACTGGACTTTAATGAAATAGCAGAAGACAGGTTTTTGAAAAAAAGGTTTTTAAGAGAAGACACAGAACCGGGGCATAGCGTTTATTTTGTTTCATCGGGGAATATTATTGAACCATTTTTCAGGGGAGCCAAACATTTATATAATCACAAGATATTTAATAACAGGTTTTTCTCCGTTTTGATGCTGATTCTCCCTCCCGGTCATTCTTATACTGCCGAGCAGCTTTACAACCAGTTGTGTGATACAATTACATACGAACTGGTACTGGCGGAAATCGTATACGAGAGAAATAAGCCTGCCAGAATGTTCATGCTTGAACAACCACTTGAAAACCTGTACCGAATTTACGAATATTTCTTTCTGCTCTCAAAATACCAGGATTCAGGAAGAATATATATAATGCAATCCCTGGTAACCTTTAATGAAGAAATGGTTTACCTGTGGCATTATATAACTTTTAAGCTTCAATGCCTGCTTTCACCAGCTTCGATGATATTGCGTCACGAAAAGGATGTCATACTGCTATTTGCAGACAGCAGTGATATTGATATCGTAGAGAATTTCTTGAAAAAGATCAGAGAAATATTGCCCGATATGATTTCAGTCAAATCGTATGAGAATAATGAATTTTCGCATAGCATGAGTCTTCTTAAAAAAATTGAAAAATTATAATCCATTTTTATTCTTGCACACGCAAACATCTGTAAAGGTATGATATAGTGGTAATTTGTAATAACTATTCCGGACAGTTACTAAATTTATGAAAAAAATATTCACAATTATCACCCGGAAGGGAATAGTATGTTTCATACCGTTCTTGCTGATGGTGTGTTGTGTTTTCATATCTGAAATTCCATCTTATTCTGCCGGCACTGCGGGAACTTCTGGGGCTGATTTTCTGGAAATTGGCGTTGGAAGTCGTCCCCTGGGCATGGGTGAAGCATTTACTGCTGCCACTGACGACCTGAATTCTTTGTATTACAACCCTGCTGGACTTGGCACTCTCAAGTTTCCGATGCTGCAATTGATGCACCAGGAGTTAATACTTGATTCCCGCTTTGAAAATATCTCTTTGACCTACCCACTGCTTGGTGGTAACCTGGGTTATTCTAATTCTGTATTCTGGGTACCACCATTTGATAAAATTGATATTGATGGGAACAAAACCGGTAGCGTGTATTTCTATAATATGAGTAATGTTTTGGCATATGGTTATTCACTTGGTTTTATGGAGGTTGGTGGATCATTCAAATATATATATCAGCGTATAGATACATTGCAGCTTCATTCATTTGCTTTTGATACAGGGATAATGAAACGTTTGTATATGTTTTCCCCGTTTGATACCCCTGTTCGAAATTTTTCTTTAGGCATGTCTATGCAAAACCTGGGAAGCAGGGCAAAGGAGGACCCGCTTCCCAGGCTCATCAGGCTTGGAGCTTCATACAAGCTGACTCACTGGCTTATGTTCAATGTGGATGCAATTGAAAATATGATTGATTCGTCTGATCTATACGATTTTACTTCAGGCTTTGATGAAAGCTTCAGGCTGAATACCGGTGTTGAATTTAATTACCTCGATATTCTTTCTTTCAGGGGTGGATATCGTTTCAATGACGCGGGAAGTTACAGCCTTGGCCTTGGATTTAATTATGTTATAAAGAATGTATCATTCGTGATTGACAGCTCCTATACTGATACAGGCATTTTCGGGCCCGTATACTCATTCTCTATTACATTCAAATTGATACCAAAAGTTATTACCATAGAAGATAAGATAAACGCTGAAAAGCATTACCAGCGGGGTATCAGGTTTTTTATCGGGGACGATATCGATGCCGCTATAGCTGAATTCAAGAAATCCAGGGATTATAATCCCTATCATAAAAATGTAGACAAGAAAATAAATGACCTGGTTGAACTAAAGGAGTTAAAAGAAAGAAATGAGCAGATGGAACAGGAAGTACAGGGCTTTAGATGAGATGAGAGAAGTGCAGGTTATTCCGGATTTCTGTCCTGCTGCTGAGGGTTCAGTGCTTTTTTCCATGGGGAATACAAGGGTAATATGTGCCGCCACCGTATCCACTGATGTACCGGCACATGCGGAAGGGAAGGGGAACGGTTGGATAACGGCGGAGTATACACTTCTTCCATATTCCACCTCTCCACGTAAACCAAGACCAGGTATACGGCCTGATGGAAGATCTGTTGAAATCAGGAGATTGATCGCAAGGTGTCTGCGAAATATTGTAGATCTTTCCAAAATGCGGGGAGTGTCTATTACCGTAGACTGCGATGTACTGCAGGCGGATGGTGGTACCCGAACAGCTGCAATAACCGGAAGTTATATCGCTCTTTCCAGGGCAATACGCACGATTATTGAATCAGGAGTCATTACTGAAACTCCATTGCTGAACAGGGTAGGGGCTATATCAACTGGTTTTATTGGAGAAGACCTGCTGCTTGATCTTGACTACCGGGAGGATTCCATGGCTGATATTGATATGAATATCATCATGGATGGTAGTAATAACCTGGTTGAAATTCAGGGTACCGGTGAAAAGCGGTCATATTCCACGGAAGAACTCAACCAGATGCTGACGTTATCCAGTAAGGCAATAACCATGCTTTTTGATATTCAGAAAGAATATGAGTAATCACATTTGCGTCATCTTCCGATAATTCTTGTAAAGGTAAATATATTTATCGGAATGTGCCTGTAATGACAAAAAAAACAATTCAGCAAATTATACTTTTTATTTTTGTAATACTTATATCTATACCGGCTTATTCACAGTATTACATTCGTAATACGACGGTAATCGATACACCAAGTGCCTATACCATAGCCCGGGGGACATATCTTGTATCATTTCTGGGGTATGATAATGGCGGAGTGGAACTGAAAAGTTTAATCGGACTACATGATAATCTATTTCTTGGTGTATCCGTGGATATGCAGAATGCTATCGGTAAAGACGAGGTGCAGCCGAATGTACCCGGTGTAATCGCAAAACTGAAGTTCACTGACGGATGGGAAAGGTTTCCCATTTCGCTGGCGGTAGGATATGATTCCTTCTATATAGGCCAGGAGGGAAAAACCTATAATAGTTCAAATGAATTAAACAGAATGATCTACGGTCCATACGCGGTAATTACCAAGCCAATATATCTTTTTAACGATGAACAGCATTTTCATATCGGGATACGGGTACCCACGCAACCGGATTATGTTCCAGAGGATACATCATACTTTATATCACTTGATATTCCATTGGGAGAATATTTTGTATTCAAAGCTGAATCAGAAAGAATATATTATAATTTTGGAAGAACCGGTGACTGGCTGTATAATGTAGGAATGAGATACTCGTATATGTATCAACTGGGAATAGAATTTGATGTGCTTATGCAAAATAATGAAAGGGCAAACCGGATCATTCGAATAGAATACAGCAATGAATTTTAAGTATATAATTGTAACAATTCAAATAATTTCTTTTCTGATATTTTCACCGGCAATACTTGCCGGTGAAATATTTTGTGATATAATAATAATTAATGATCAGAATGAAAAAGTATCATTGCGGGTAGAGGTGGCAAGGTATCACAGGGAAAGGCAACGAGGCTTGATGTTTCGAAAACACCTGGGTGAAAACGATGGTATGTTGTTTGTATTCCAACGTGAAAAACACCTTAACTTTTGGATGAAACATACATACATCCCTCTAAGCATCGCGTTCGTGGGAAAAGATGGAATAATCCATGAAACGAAAGAAATGGAACCCCTTCAAGTGTACCCGTCATACTCTTCAAAAAAACCAGCCATGTACGCTATAGAGGTGAATAAAGGCTGGTTTAAAAAGCATAATATATCCAGAGGCAGTAAAGTAATATTTAATGGATGCATCAGTAAATAGAATTCCATCATCAAAAGATGAAAGAGCATATTGCATATCACTTCGAAATCATCATCAACATGTCTCAGATGTTGAGTATTCACTTAGCGAGTTGAAAATGCTTATTAAAACAGCCGGTGGAGTAATCGCTGGTTCCAGGATAGTAAGACGAGACAGTCTTGATCCTGCCTATATAGTTGGGAAGGGTTACCTGGAAAAACTCAAAGAAATAATTCAAGAAAACGATATTAAGCTGCTGGTATTTGATCTGAATAACCTGAAACCTGCCCAGGTGCGAAACCTGGAAGAGATTTTAAAATGCAGGGTTATTGGAAGGACAGAGGTAATACTTGACATCTTTGCTCGAAGGGCAAGAAGTTCTGAATCAAAGATACAGGTAGAACTTGCCCAGCTCAAGTATATATTACCACGGTTGAAAGGTCTCGGGGGTGTATTGTCCCGTCTTGGTGGTGGTATCGGTACCAGGGGGCCTGGTGAAAAGATGCTTGAAACAGATCGTCGTCATATACAAAGAAGAATTTCGAAACTGAATAATAAGCTTTCCTCGATAGCATCACACAGGCAGCTGATACGTAAAAACAGGTCATCAGAAGTTCTCGGTGCTGTGGTAGGTTATACAAACGCCGGTAAATCTACATTGATAAATCGATTAGCAAAAGATGACCTTTTCGTTGAGAACAGGCTTTTCGCCACACTTGACGCATTTACCCGGGAAGTGTATATAGCGCCAGGCAATAAAGTGTTACTTACGGACACGGTTGGATTTATCCGAAACCTGCCGATTGATCTCATTGAATCCTTCAAGTCTACACTTGAAGAGATTAAAAATGCTGATTTTATCATTCATGTCATAGATGTAAATTCACCTGATATTGATGAAACCATCGCAACGGTTAAAAAAGAACTGGTAAAACTTGAATGTAACGGGAAACCGGTAATATACTTTTTCAACAAGGCTGACCTGTTAAAATCAGAGGAATTGCTTCAGGGTGTTTCGCAGAAATACGATGAAGCAATTACAGGCTCCGTGTATACTGGTCTTGGCATTGATGAACTTATGAAATCAATTTCACATATACGTGATATTATTACTGATAACGAGAAGAGCAAAATGCTGATGTAAAAATATACTCATGCCGATAATATAGAATAAGTAAATGATTAAAATTAGTCATCGGCAATGGTATGAAAAAATATATAGTATTAGCAATTATAATAGCATCCGGGCTGGCACTGTCTTTTAAGAATTTGAATATTTCATCTGTAATCGGGGAAACACATAATAAAAAAAATATTACACTGGCGGATGTAGAAAACCTGGAGAATAGTATTATTATTGACGGGTTGGATATGACATCCAGTGAGAAACCTTCTGACGATTTCTCCGGTGAAATACTATTTGATGATTCATTTGATGATGCAGGCATGAAAAGTGTTGACGATCGTCATTTGGAACCTATTGAAAAAAAACCTGTCGTGAAAAAAAAATCCTCTCATACAACGAGTGTAAAAAAAACAAATATTGAAAAACCCGATGAAAAGAAAAAGGTTTCTAAAGTCATTACCATCGATTCATTAAAGAAAAAAGATAAGAAATGGCACCTTTCCAAACACGTAATAAAGAAAGGAGAAAACCTGTGGAAAATAGCTAAACAGTATGATACTAATCATCGGTACATTATAATAATAAATAATATTGATGATCCTGAAAAGCTTTTACCGGGTAAAGTCATACAGGTGCCAAACAGGCAGGGAATAGAATACAACATAAAGAAAGGTGATACCGTATACGGCATAGCATCACGTTTTAATATTGAGCAGGAAAAATTATTGTCTCATAACAATATTAAAAATGGTAATATCTACTACGGGAATGAGTTGTTTATTCCTGATGCGAAAAAGCCTGTTGGGAAACCAGAGAATGATAGTCCCGATGTCAAAAAAAACCAGAATAAGGAAACAGTTAATAACGGGATTATGGCCTTCGCTTGGCCTGTCAAGGGCCGAATTACATCATCTTTCGGTAAACGTACCGATCCCTTCACTAAACAAAAGAAATTTCATTGTGGTATCGATATCAGCTGCAATGAAGGCACACCTGTAAAAGCATCCTACGATGGAAAGGTTATATATAGTGACTGGAAAGACGGATACGGCAAGGTTGTCATAATAAAACACGATAAGGGGTATATCACCGTATACGCCCACAACAGTGAAAACATAGTAAATGTTGGTGATAAAGTAAAAAAGGGAACGGTTATCGCGTATTCTGGAATGACAGGAGCGGTAACCGGAGCCCATCTGCATTATGAAATAAGAAAATATCTTGCACCACTAAATCCAATGAAGTTATTAAAATGAATCATGGATCATTAAATATGTATGAATATAATCGATTACAACGGGTAATAACAGTTGTTGGGATACTTCTTCTATTTGTGTATACAGTGAGTATTGATGCTGCCACGATGCGTAGTGCAGAGGGTAATAAAAAGGTAAAAGTCTTTTACACTAAAAATGATAACATCGGTTGGGATGTGTTGATAAAGGGTCGCATATTAAGTATTGGGGCACGAGAGGACGCACATCAGCAGGAGCTTTCACATGTTGCGCACGATAAGACGAAAGTAACGGTACGTCTATATAACGATGAGGGGATTGTAAAAGGCAGTAATCTCTATGTAGTTGATAATAAAAACCTGGTAGTGTCCAGGCTGACCGTTCAAAGTGTTTACCAGAGTAACTCATTTGGCAGTCTATGTACCGGTTATGGTTTCTTTCGACTTGCAACAGAAGGCAATCGCGTGGTTCAAAAAATCGAGGATGAAAACGCCAGGTATGCGTATATTCATAAGGCACGGGGAGATTATTATTACAGGACAGGAGAACCGGGGAAAGCCATACGAGAGTACAAGACAGCTATTGAGCTGGATCACGATAATCCCGAAGCACACTTATCCCTTGCACAGCTTTACATGGAAGACAATCTTCTTCAATACGCGGCTAATGAATTTGGAAAAGCGTATGAAAATATCAAGTTCATGGTTGACAATCATGAAAAGTATATCCTCCTGTCATCTTTTGCCAGGCTGAGATATAAACAGGTTTATAACTATGAACTCCCTTCGGATTTAAGAAAGAAATATATTGAAGAAGGAATAACATATTCATCAATGGCACTGGAATACAAACCGGATTCTGTTGAAGTACTGTACATGCTTTCAGTTTTTAATTATAAGAATCCTGATCCATCTGATGTAAAAGCAAAAGAATACCTGATGAAAGTTGTAAAGCTGGATTCAAAACACGCAGACGCGTATACAGCGCTTGCTGAGTTGTATTACAGGCATAAGAATAACGAGAAAGCTGCCATGTACGCGGAAAAAGCACTTAAGATAGATCCCTCCAGTGAAAGAGCCAGGTTTATTTACAAAATATCTCAGTAATCGTGTCCCTGCGAGTATATCATAAAGTTTAATAACATCACATTATAGCTACCGATAACATATATTATGTCACATAACATGATATGTGTTCGTGGCGCACCAAAACCTTCATTGTGAAAATGTTATTGATATTGAAAATGGATATACCATATTATTAAAAATTAATTGGTAAAGTAACATTTTATTAACTAAATAGTGTTATATACTTATACTGACAAAAGAACACAGGGAGCAACAATATGATCAATAGTAATTCAATTACCGGAACTTTTAAAGTAATTTATGTAATACTTATTATGCTGTTATTATCACTATCCATTTTGCATGCTGAACAACCTGATGAGAAAAACATAGATACTGAAAAAATAGAAATCGAATCAGAAGAAAACAATAGCATTACAGAAACAAGGAACAACTCTATGGATAATGAAGAAATTCCGATAGAAACTGAAAACCTGTTTGAAACGGTAAAACAGGGTGGCCCACTGATGATATTCATAGTAATGCTTGGGCTGGTTTCACTTACAATAACCATTGAGCGAATTATACATTATACAAGAAAAGGTGTTTGGAAGAATGATGAACTTGAGAAGATATTGAATGATTCTGCTGATGCTTCTTCGGCAAGATACCGTGAAGACCTTGAAGATGAGCTTAGAAGTGTGTTCTTCGTATATCAGAATGACCTGGAGAAAGGACTTCCTCTCCTATCGGGGATTGGTAATCTTTCACCAATCGTTGGTTTTCTTGGTACAGTTATTGGAATGATCAGCGCCTTCGCTGCAATAGCTGCAGCTACTACCGTGAATGCCAAAGTGGTGGCAGTTGGCATTCAGATTGCACTGGTAACTACCGCCGGAGGACTTCTGGTTGCCGCCCCATCACTTTTCTTTTTCTACATATTTACCCATGTAATACAAAACAGGTACACCATGGCAGAAAATATAATATCAGAGCGCTCATCTGAGCTGCCAAGGCTTTCAACCACTATTGAAAAAGAAGATATAGAATAGATGAATAAAGAATTAATTATAAAGATATTAAAAAGACGTGAGCAAAAGAAACTGCTCTACGAGCACAAGCCTTTTGAGTCCTCCTCAGTGGGAGACATTGCTTTTCTTTTATTAATATATTTTATTGTCACTTCATCATTCATACTTCGGCAGGGTATATTCTTTTCACTACCCTCCCCTGACGCGGGGTCGATAAAAGTTGATCAGGCAAGAATTGCAGAGATCATCCCATTGAACAATGGATATATCTATAGTGGTGAGACGGTAACAAGAAACCAGGTAAAAAAAGTTCTTGTTGAGCGGAAAAAGAAAAATGGCAAGTTGATAATGGTTATAAAAATGAGGCCAGGTGTTAAATATGAAATGCTCGTGGACGCATTGAGTATCGCCAGGGAAACCGGGATCACAGATGTTTCACTGAAAAACCAGCAGAAGGATACGTGACAATGCGTAAATATTCAATATTGAAGAAATTAAAACCTGTTGCTATTGGATCAGCAATGGCTGATATGGCGTTATTGCTACTGGTATTCTTCATGGCATCAACAACAACTGAACCTCCAAAAGGTGTTGAAGTAAATTTACCTGTTGCGGTTACACAGGGAGCAGAACAGGACAGCATATATATAACAATAGCGGCTGATGGTAATATTTATTATGAAGGCAGTGAAGTAAGTTATGACGCACTTAACGATTACCTGGCAATGCGAAAGTCTGAAAAAGACCGGGTGGTTGCACTTACCGCTGACAGAAACCTTGATTACAACGTGGTAAGAGAAGTGTTGGAGATATTGCAGCAACAGAACTTTTTAAACGTTGTTTTCATGTCAGAACAGGTAAAAGAACAGAAGTAAAATAGAATGGTAGAACTATCACACATGAAAGATATGATTAAAAACTGGGAGATGGAACATCCTTATCTTTTTTCATTTTTACTTTCTTCTATATTTACCATTTTCGTACTTTTTTATACCCCTTCAATCACTTTCGATGAAGAAAGCATTGAGCAATCTGACAGGATACATTTTATCAATATCGAAGAAGAATACGTGCCCCAAAGGGTTACCAAAAAAGAAATTACTGAAAACAGAGATCAGTCAACTGATTATTCTAACGTTGAAAGGGCTGTCGGCACAGCTGATGAGAACACTGCTGTTGACCTGGCATTTATGCCGAATATTGCCCCGCCCCATCCAGTAGGTAAATTAAATAAACGCTACCCCGAAGAAGCACGGCAAATGGATGTAGAGGCAACGGTAAATGTACAGCTTCTCATATCAGAAAACGGCACTGTAAAACAAGTAAACGTACTTGGAATCCGTCTCAGCAAACCGCTGCCAGCGGAGAAGCAGAAGGAGCTGACCAGCAAGTTTGCAAGGGAGACGTTATTGATACTGAACGGGGCTGCCTTTACCCCGCCTGTAATTAACGGAAAGAAAGTATCGGTAAAATACGAGATGCCATTGCGTTTCAGGCTTGAAGATTGAGATAAACCGGGAGACAATACCTGTTGAATAAAAAAAATATTATATTTCTGCTGGTATCGGTATACTGCACCTGCACCATTGTGTCCTTGTACGCGCAGGAGCACAGTTTAAAAGGTACGGTATATAACAGTGAAACCCGGCAACCCGTAGAATTTGCTACCGTTGCTATCGTAGAGACGCGGGTAAAAACATATACCGATGATAATGGCGCATTCAGTCTCAACGTAACCGAACCGGGTATATACACCCTGGTTATTCGATCGGAGGGTTTGAAAAACCTGCAGACGAAGATACAGATATCGGGAGTTACCACAAGGGATTTCAGACTTAAGAGTTTTA
This sequence comes from uncultured Leptospiraceae bacterium, assembly GCA_964486725.1. GTDB lineage: Bacteria > Spirochaetota > UBA4802 > UBA4802 > UB4802 > M55B154. The sequence continues at coordinate 66,890 of CAZAOK010000003.1, read as the reverse complement.
GTCTTCGCGGGGCTGGCGTCACCATAACAGCTGAACGGGATATTCAAAAAGTATCCCGATATACCATGACCGTAAAAGAGCTCAAGGAGGTTCCGGCATCATTTGGAGATGCCATAAACGCCCTCACCTCCCTGCCCGGTGTAAACAGGGCGTTCAGCGGCTTTTTCGGCCCCCTTGTAATAAGGGGAAGCGATTATTACAATAACAAGTATTACATAGATGATATACCCATATTCGATCCCCTGCATTATGGCGGACTGCATTCTGTCATCAATAATAATCTAATGAGCGAGATCGACCTGTATGCCTCGGCTTTCCCGGTAAAGTATGGCGCAGCCAATTCGGCAGTAATTAGCATAAACACGGTTGACGATATACAGGAATTCGGCGGGTATGCTGACATCGGGGCAATATCAGCTACAGCGCTGATACATGCTCCTATTCTAAAAGATGAACGATTGTACATGGCAGGACCGGCATCAACCTTATCCAAAGAACAAAAAGAAAACATTACGGGCTACACCATTGTTTCAGGACGTATTGGCTACCTCTCACTGCTTGTTCCCATATTTTACGAACTCATTACCGGAGACTCCCTAAACTTTGTACCCGAATACTGGGATTACCAGGCAAAAGCGAAATATCACCTCGGCAGCAATCATTCAGTTACATTGCTATTGATGGGGACAAGCGACTACTTGAAATTTCTCGAAGAGGACGAAATTGATCCTGACGAGGGGGACGACCCGCTTTTGCAGGATCTTGAGGCTAAAATTGACATGCAGTCACACAGCCAGGGATTATACTATACCTATTCACCAGGCGAGAAGATCAACAACAGGGTTATTCTTTATAATTCAATTAAAAAATCGTACCAGTATTTTAACCTTCCGGATGATTTGGCCGCATCATGGGCCAAAAATTATAATACAACGACACGTCCGCAAATCGTGGGGGTTAAAGAACAATTCAGATTTGATATTTTAGAAAAAGTTCTACGGTGGAACCTTGGCGGCGAATACACGCTTTATCATTTTACCGCACGGGGAGATACCATAGTATATGCCGGTGGAGCAGGTTCATTCGATCCGGCAGATGAAACTCTTTTTGTGAAGTATCCATTGGATGAGAATATTAATAACCATACGCTTGGATGGTATACGGACAGTAAAATAACACTTGGCGGATTCACCATTGTTCCGGGAATACGGTCGGATTACCTGTATCGTACCGGCGAGATCACGTGGGATCCGCGGTTTAGAATGAGCCACGAATTCCCTACCGATACAACTATCTCGGTTGCCGGCGGGAAATACAGCTACTTCTTTCAAACTAATCCTTTTATCTTCGACAGCTCTCCGCAGTTTTCCAGTGCGGGTGATTACCTGAAATCTGAAAAGGCCATACATCGTGTTGCGGGAATTGAACAGAACATTGATCTGTTCAGTATAAAAATTGAAGGATTTTATAACAGTTTTTATGACATGTTCATGGAATATTATCACATTGGACCTGATGGAGAAGAACGTTTTGGAATGAATACGGGCAAGATCGAAGCGAAGGGTTTCGAAATAATGATGAAAAGGGATATACGGGAGAATAGTGACGGCCTCTTCGGCTGGGTTAACTATACCTTCACCCGTTCACGCTTCAAGTCTGGATTGCCGGTCACTGCCGGTGTATACGGAAATCCTGCAAACCTGGTAGCCGATGAGTATGGTGATGAGTGGATAGATTTTGATTACGAGCAGAAACATGCCTTCAAGCTTATCGCTGGATACCGACTGGGTCGTAGTACAATTAGTTGCAAGTTCCAGTATTACACATCATTCCCGTATACTCCAATAGTTTATTCAGATGAGAGTCCGTCAGGGTCTGGCCGCTATATACCACTTTACGGAAGGCCTAATTCAAGTCATTTTGATCCCGAGCACAGGCTTGATGTGCGCTACAGCTATAAGATTAATCACAGCTGGGGTTATGTTTCGTGGTATGTTGAAGTGATAAATATTTACAATTACAGGCCAGAGAATAACGTTGACTGGGATTACAGGTATGAGGAAGGAGACGATAATCCTGAAATCAAACGGGATGAGGATGCGTTGAGTATAATACCTAACTTCGGGGTTGAGGTTAAGTTTTAGAAGATCTATTAAAGATTGCCGTAACGGATTACCGCAAAGGCGCAAAGAGCGCAAAGCTCGCGGAGAGGTATAATTATGGAGAGTAAAATGTATAGTGTTAGGATATTAGCAACAGTCATCATATCTTCAATGATGTTCATTGCAGGGTGTGTTACTACGCCGGTGTGTATTACGTCTTCAAATACACCTGTGAATGGCAAGACTATAGAGGAAAATATGGGGACAACACGTGGTAGTGATTCTGCTGTATCTATTCTTGGATTGTGGATGGTGGGAAGGCCTGATACCGGTGCTGCCATTGATGAAGCTATTGAAAACAAGAAAGCCGATGCCCTGATCAACGTGCAGTGTTACCAGAAGACATCATATTTTATTTTATTCTCATTGACCACGGTAGTTGTTGAGGGAGAAGCGGTGAAGTTTGTTTCTAAAGAGGAAGGTAATGTTAAAAAGCGTACCCGTTAAAACCAGGAGACCATTCTTTACATCAATCATAATTACATGTATACTATCAGCATACTGCTTAATGATGACGGGTTGCCTTCATGTACAGACCAATGCACGGGGTATTCAACCAGGTGCACGGCCCATGCAGAGTGACATGTATGAAGAGTTGGGGCCTGCTAAGGGTATGAACAGCGGATTCAGGTTGTTGTGGTTCATCCCGGTTACCCCGTGTGCATGCGCCGATAAAGCTGTTAATGATGCCATTTACAGTAAAGGTGGTGATAATCTCATAGAGGTGAAGTACTGGCATGAGCGGCAGTACTGGCTGGTGGGCACCGTGGATATAATACATGTAGAAGGAATCGTCATACGATATAAATCAAAAGAAATGGAAGAATGATGCGAAGAATTATTACATTTTTAATACTATTAGTTATCATCCTTGTGGTTTTTGCCTTCGGGTATTCGATGAAGGGACAAAAATCAAAAAATATTCGTTGGGGATATATTGCCCATTATTCACTTTCAGCAGGTGCAAAAATTGATGATATACTGAAGCGCGCAGAGAACTATACACACCTGGGCATTACCGGGTTTCCCGCCGATAAAAATGGGAACATTTGTACACCCATACCATCTGACACATTGAACAGGGTTATTAACAGTCTGCAAAAGATGGATAAGATATTGATACCGGTAATCGGTTTGAAGTCAGTGAAGGATGGTAAACACATACTCAATTCAGTAACAACACAGAAAGATATTATTCGTTCCATACAGAGAATTCAGAAGCAGATGAACACAACTCATGTGCAGTTCGATTTTGAGTACCTGCAACCGTCAATGGTTGATGAATACGGGGCATTTTTGAAGAAGGTAAGATCCGGACTTAGCGGAAGCAGCATTTCAGCAGCAATCTTTCCACAGATAGAATTTCCCGATAAATGGG